>JACQSY010000009.1 GCA_016211085.1 Acidobacteriota bacterium
CCCCAAGACTGTACCTCTTGTGAACATCCAGTGCGATATACTCATTCATGGCGCGCCTCCTTTTAAATTAGCCCTCGCCAGTTTACAACTGGCCACTTAAAGGCGCGCTTTCATACTTTCACTCCTAAACCTGGTGGCCCCATTCCCAGGGCCGCTTCGCCCTGGGCCACTCTCTCATCGGCCGCCCAAAAAACAGGGAGCTCAAAATGGGGCTGTGCCGCACTGACTCCGGCGGCGAGGCTTGCCTTCTCCCTTCTATATCTCGTGTGGACTGGAATGACGGCAATGCGTCTTCCCTCTCGCGGCGAGGCTTGCCTCCGATTTTTGCATCGCGTGAGCATCCGTGGCGGCTCTGCTGCCGTGCCTGGTGCAAGACTTGCCTTGCGAGTTGCACATCCTGGACGCAACTGGCGGCTATGCCGCCCCTCCCTCTGGCGGCGAGGCTTGCCTCGCCGACGCCCATCCCCATTCGCTTCCTCCAGGCTCCGCCTCGGTATTCAGAAAAAGCGACGCGCAACGCTCTGGCATAAGGAACGTGTTTTCCATACAATGATACGCCATGCGCCGGGTCCTGATGCAGTGGCTGGTTGAACACGGGCTCACTCCCTGGATTATTCCGAACTTCTGGTTTTTGCTCTGTCTTTCGATCATCCTTGGGAGCCTCTGGACCCTACATCGCTGGCGTCGTGAAGGCCAGCCGGTGGCCGTGGCCTCGGATCTTCTCTTCTGGGGAATTCCGTCGCTGCTGGTGGGCGCCAAGCTTCTCTACCTGGCACAGTTTGGTCTTGCCCACTGGCACGGCTGGACGGCCGCGGGTCTCAGTTTGTATGGAGGACTAGTGGGCCTGCTTGGAGCCTGGATAGTTACTTATGCGTTCAGCCCATACCGGTTTTTGCTGTTTCTGGATGTCGTGACCCCTTCACTGGCCTTGGGGCTTTTTCTAACTAGGATTGGCTGTTTTCTCAACGGCTGTAATGGCGGCCGTGTTTCGGGCGTATCCTGGGCGATGCGGTTCCCTCCGGACACCAACGTCTTCGAGCAGCAGGTAGCCTCCGGACAAATTTCCGAATCGGCCCTGCGCAGTCTTCCGGTCCACCCTACACAGCTTTACGAATCACTGTTTGGTCTGCTCTGTTTGGTTTTTCTCTTGTTGCTCTCAAAGCGTCGGCAGTTTGAAGGGCAGATTTTTTTTACCGGGATGCTTTGGTATTCGACCTATCGCTTTCTGACTGAATTCCTGCGGGCCGACAACGGGGGGCTCAGGCCGCTCGGCGTTTTGACTTTTGCTCAAGCGGTTTCGCTGGCTCTTTTCTCCGTGAGCCTTGCGCTGGTTCTTACTAAGGGAAGGCGCAGCACAATCTAATAGAGGGTCTGACGGTTATGGAACGCTCCTGACACGATCATGGGGAACGCTTAGTGAGTAAGGCGCAGATCTCCGGGACTCTACGGGCCGGCAATAGTAAACCGTTCATAGGCGAAATACTGCTTGCCGTCTGAGCGTGTACCGGTCGCCCTTACCAGGAACGTCTCGCCGTCTTTCTTTGACGTCACCTGCACTAGCAGGAAAGCACTGGTTGCGTCGAACTTTTGAACGCCAACCACGGAGGCGGCTCCTTGATTTATGCCCGTGACGGCACCGCTGAAGGCGAATTCGGAACCCTGCCGGTCGACGGCATAGACGTACACCTTGGCGGTTGTTCCACTGGGAATCAAGTCGCAGACCGATTCTGGGACTTCGTTCCTTGTCATATCAAACCGGATTTGCGCAGGAAGGAGATTAATGTTGAGATAATCCGTCAAGAGTTTGGCGTTAAGATCGCTGATATATTCAGCGGCGGTTACCTTGTAGGTCAGCGGAGTGTAAGAGACCTTCGTGGTAACGCCCGAGGTGACCCAGGTAGGAAAGGTGTCCTGGCTCGTGATGGTAATTTGGGTGGAGGCCCCGCTGCTCGGTGAAAGGCTGAGCGTAATCCAGCGAAAGAGATCTTCAATTTCCCAGCCGGCCGATTTTCCACTTTCTGTGCTGGCCTTGACATTTGCAGTCTCTTTCTCTGCGAGTTCAACGGTTCGAGGCTCAATTACAATACCGGTTTCCACGCCACCGGTGCAGCCGCATTCCTCTTCTTCCTCGTCCCAACTGGCTACGGCACTGAATCCCAGTATCAGCATCAGCAGGGTTAATTTGTACGAGCTTAAGGTCCGCATTTCTTACTCCGCTTTAAAAGAGCGTGTGAGCCGGCTTTGCGCTGCCGTATTCATGCCTCCGGCGCGGGTGGGCCCTGATTCCATGAGGACCGAGGCCACCACGTTTTTCCCGGCTGCGGGAAGCTTGAGAGGAATGCCGCTGAGTTCAATTTCCAACTTGCTGGCCTCCGAATAAACAGCCGGACCGGTGGGTTTGGTGACCGGAGCATAAGTCAACCGGACTCCCCCGTTTACCTTCTGCATCAGCATGGTCACCGTCGGTTTGGAAGCTCCTGACTGGTAAAAGCCGAGGGTCATGGTGTCGGCTGCGACGGCATCCGTCTTGACGGTGAAATCTGCAGAACCCGGCCCTTCGATTTTTCCTTTCCCCACATTGGTTCCGGTTGCAAGAGACACATAGTTTGCCGTGACGGCAAATAACGTAAGATCAAAGGAACTCAGCGCGTACTCCTCCGCCTGCTGTGTGAAGGTCAACTTAAACGTGGTGTCGCTTTCCCCTTTCTTGGAAGCGGAAGTCATCTGCATTTGCGGCGCAAACAGCACCGGGAAAGCCAGTGCGTTCCCGGGGCCCGATCCGTTGTCGACCTGGATCGTGCCGCGGGTGATCTCCGGTGGCACAAAAAATTCGACACGGTCGCTCGCAACCGATATCACATCTGCGTTGACCGTGGAGCCGCCCACAACGGGGATAATGATTCGTGGAGTAGCTCCGAGATTTGCCCCATAGAGAATCGCCGTAGCGCGCGGCGAGAGAAATAAGGTCGATAGTCCGTGCAGGGCCGCTTTTGAGGTATCGGCAGCTACAAAAGAAGAGCTGTGGATGGTCTTCCGCGCGTAGGGAGCTTCATAGTTCTTGTTTGCCGATACAGAGGTGAAATCAGTCGATAGGGTTGACGTGCGGGGCGAGGCAGGAGGATTGATGATTCCGGAATGAATGAAAAAGTGAAGATCTGAAGCTGCGGGGTTATACGTGGCCGCCTTGGCTTGGAGCATCGTCACCTGAATCTGAAACCCCGATGAGGTGGAACCGGAAATTTTACCTCGCGCAAAAGGAGCCCCTCCGTTGGTCAGGTCCAACACATCAAACTCGGCCGCTCCTGCTTTGGTGGCAACCAGAGAGTAAGCGCGAGTGTTGCCGTTCGCCGGCACGTAACCCAGCCCGATTTCCTGCCCAGGCTCAAAGCTGTTGGACTTAAACCCCAGGTCCGGACAACTGAGCGTAATGGTTTGTATGTCGTAGTTATCGCTTTCCTGGTGGATGATCCATTCAGTGGCCGGTGACTGAGCAACCAGGTTTTGGGAGAAGTTCATGACGGAGTAGGGAGCGAACCCATACTTTCGGGACCAGGTGGGCATGGAGGTCACCTTCTCCCCAACTTGTCGCAGGCTCATTTGGGCGACCAGGTTATCACTCTCGATCCACATCACTCCTTCGAATTCGTCAATGCCGGTGACTTTAGGGAAAAAATCGGTCAGGAACTGGGCCCTGTGCTTGAGCGGGTCGAGCGTCAGCGTGGTAGACGCGACGAACTCCCCCGTCTTCTTGTAAAGATAGACTGTTGCCGAGGCCTTTTCTTTGGAACCGTCGGCATCCGGGTTGACCAGGGCAATGCCCGTATTGGCGTTTTCTTTGCTGTCTGCGATCAGCCGGAACTTAGTTCTAAGCGGGGCAGCTTCCACGCCTGCCTCGCTCAGGATGTTTCCCTGAGGGTCGAGCATATGAAAAATGCCGGCCCCCGAGATGGGCTGGTTCATAGTGACGCGTGCCCACCCGGCTGTAAGCGAGCCCGTGCCGCTCGCCATCATCCTGGCGACGGCGCGGGGCGCCAAGTCGAAGTTAAACGAGTTGCCCGTTGAACTGCCGATTGTCACCGACATCGGCGTTCCATCTGAACCAAAGAATTCCACCTTGCCCGTGGCAGCCGAACTTGTGTTGTTCACCAGCAGAATCGTTGTTTTGATCTGCAACCCTGCAGCGCTCCCGATGCCTACCTGAGCCAGGGCAAAGTTGGTCCGGGTGCTGCCTGCCGGAGCCGGCGAAACCATGGGAAGCGATGTCAGTTGATCTCCAATGGTCCTTAGCGTGATTCCCGCAAATGGCTGCGAGGAGGTGATCACGACCGATCCCTCGAACTCCCCAATGCCGGACACCGACTTAAAGATTTCGTCCAAAAACGCCGCCCTTTGGCCTCTGGGATCCAAACTGATATCAGTAACGGAGGCTACTGTTCCGTTCTGGCGGAGCAACTCAAAGTGCAGGTTGACGCCTTGCGATTCACTGGGGTTGACCACCGCTACCCCTGTGTTGGCGGCGCCGATGGTGTCAGCAAACAGCGTAAAGTGAGTGCCGGGAATCGACTCACTGATACCGACATCTGTGACCAGTGTGCCGTTCGATCGTCGAATGCCGAAGCTGAGCGTTGCCGTGAGCGGCTGATCGGCATCGACCCGGATCCATCCCGATTTCGGGGCGCCCGTACCCGAGGTGCTGAGCCTTTTCATTTCGCGTGACTTCAGGGCGACTTTAAAGCTGGACCCGCTAACTCCGTCCAGTGTCAGGGTCAGAGGGGAGCCATTGGTAGCAAAGAATTGGACGTCAGCATTGACCGTGGTCGCCAAATCGTTGACGAGGAAAAGCGTGGTGGTCAGCGCAAGTCCGCCTCCCATTGAACCATCACCGAAATGGGGGAAAATCGTCGACCGTCCTGTGATACCTACCGCGGAGACACCTGAGGGTAAAGCCTGGTCAAGGGCCGGACTGGGGATCGAAGCCAGCGGCACCTTCCACCCTCCGGGAAGTGTCACCATGGTGGTTTTGGCCTGCTCGTCAGAAACCAGGTGCCTTTCAATCAACCAGTCGGCTAGAGAGCGCCGCGGCTCCCGAGAGGATCCAGTAAACAAAAAGAAGCTGGCAATGGACAGGATGACCAGCGGCAAGGACCAGCTGAGCCGGGCCAGTCGGAATGATGGACCCATATGACGTTTACTCCTGACAGCATGTGAGGGCTTCTCAGATTCAGGACGGCGCCCCCCAATCAAGAACTTCTCTGGTAATCAAGCCCTTTTGACGCAATTTAATAGCCATATTGACTTCTCCACCGAGGTCGGTAGGGCGAGCATGATCTCAGCGCGAGTGAAAAACGACTGCCGCTCTGCAATAAATGCGCAAAGCGGTGTTAGTTGTCGGGTTTTACCCACTATCCCAATCTTTACAACAGGAGCGCTAATTCAAACTGCAAAGATGGGGAAAGCCCGAGTCGCTTCTCAGGGCGATTTAGCGAGAGGGGGGGTGAAAAGGCGCAAGGAGGGCTGCAGCAGACTTGAACTTCAGGCAATCAAGGTCGAAGGATTCGCATTCACTTTACAGGTTCTCTGTCCTGGGAAACCAACCCATTTGGTGCTACGCTCTGTCCTATCTCAGTTCGCCGCCGAGTTTTGAAGAAGACGGATGGTTCACCTGCTGCCCACTGGGGTTGGCACGATGTCTTTTTCTTACACCTATAATCCGAATGGGATTTACACCTTAAGCCCTAATTGGGAGGTTGCGATGCGATCGGCTCAACGAAAATTTTTTTTCTGGGGGTTACTGGCTTTTACGGTTCTGCCGGTGTCAGGTCAAGGGGTCTCCATTGAAGATGTGCCTCCGGAAGTGCTGGCTTACCCCGATTTAATTCTCTTCGAGGGGAAAATACTTACCGTAGATGCGAATTTTTCAACGGCTGAGGCCCTGGCAATTCGGGACGGAAAGATTCTGGCGATTGGAAACAATACGCGAATCTTAAAGATGGCAGGGCCGCGAACCGA
Source organism: Acidobacteriota bacterium (assembly GCA_016211085.1). GTDB lineage: Bacteria > Acidobacteriota > UBA6911 > RPQK01 > JACQSY01 > JACQSY01. Next base: position 6,010 of record JACQSY010000009.1, read on the forward strand.
AAAGATCAATTTGCGCAGTAACACAGTACTTCCCGGCTTCATTGATACCCACTTTCACCTGGGAGACTATGCTCTCCGATACATGCTCTTGACAGAAAGGGGAGTCGAATGGGAAGGGCCGGTGGAATCCATGGGTCTGGTTTGGAAAAATACCCAAGAAGCCCTGCGCGACATCCAGCGCGCCGTCAAATCCGCTAATCGCGGAGACCTGGTCACTTTAGTGGTCTATATGAGTTCCAAGACCCTGCACGAACTGAAACGGGAAGAGCTTGATCGGATCTCGCCAGAAAACCCTGTGATTGTCTATGCTCACGCTCAGCTTCGCCCGCTTGCATCCAACACGAGGGCTGTAGAACAGGCTGGCATTGCCCCTGGAAGAGCTTGGAGTGCGATAGACGGGGTACTCATTTCCGAACAGGCTGCTCCCTCCTTCCGGCTGAAGGTGTCCGTGGAAAAAATGGTCGAATGGCAAGAAAAGGCACTGCGCCTTGCCAATAGCTGGGGACTGGTTCAAGTAACCACGCGAATCACTCCTGAACAGTTCAACGCGGTTCGAGAGCTATGGCTTGGGGGTGGGCTTACCGTCCGTTGGAGGCTCTCTTTTCCCGGGCCGGTTGACATTCCGCGCACCGGGAATCTCAGCGACATTGGTGACGATTGGCTACGAATTTCCGGGGCCCCGGTGGGCGCAGTTCCCGGATCTGGGCACACCTTGGGGCATTGGACCTCCAAGCCTGCGTTGTCACCTTCGCAAGTTACTGGGGAAGAGGGAACTTCCCTCTCCCGGTGGCCCGAAATCCACGCTCAGCTGTTGGAGGCCCTGCGCTATGGCTGGAGTATTCCCAACACCCATGTCGTGGGAGACATTGCCGTAAGCCAGTTTCTGGACGCGATCGAAGAAGCCCGGCAAACACCAGTGGTGAAGAGCTCGAATCAGAGACTCACGATGGATCACATGGTGGAGCTGGACCCGGCTGATATCGAACGGATTCGAAGGCTGGGAGTCGTTCCAAGCAACGTGATGAGAGATCTTTTTGATGCTGGCCACGAGACGGGAGCCTTGGATTATCAGGCCGTTTTTGGCGCCGATTATTTAAACCGGATGCTGCCGCTGAAGGAGTACCTCGATAAGGGTGTTCAAGCTACTTTGGAGGCCGATACGCCAGACGTGAACAAAGGAAGGCCCTTGTGGACGATTGAGAAGGCGGTATGCCGCTGCGTCGATGGTCTTCAGCGAGTGTGGGCGCCTGGGCAACGGCTCACTCGCGAGCAAGCACTGCGGATGAAAACCATTTGGGCAGCGGCTTATACCGGCGATCAAGACCGGCAGGGCAGCCTGGAGCCCGGCAAGCTGGCGGACCTGACGGTGCTTGATGGGGACTATTTAGGCGTGCCGGAGGACAGGATTTCTGAACTCAACGTCGTCCTCACCATCGTCGGAGGAAAAGTTGTATACAGGCAAAACTGAGATAAGCTACTCGTCCACCATGACCAGTGGACGAGTTGTACGCTAACTTCGATGAGCCGGGCTTCACAGCAAATTCAGTTTGAGCGCCGCTCGGGCAATGTACCTTGCCCGTATCTTAAAAGGTTAGCCGCAGGCCAAATTGAATCTGCCGTGCCGTAGTTGCAGTCCGTGAGATAAAACCGGCATCACCCAAAATGCGTCCACTGGCATCAAAAACCAGCCGCTGCGGAATGCCGAGATTGGGCCTATTGAACAGGTTAAAAGCCTCCGCCCTGAACTGAAGCTCTTTCTCCTCTGAAATCGTGAAGTTCTTGGCGAGCGACAAGTCAAAGTTCGCCAGCCCCGGTCCGATCAACGTGTTTCGGGCAAGGTTGCCCACAGTCCGCGCTGGAGGAACCGTAAAGACCGAAGCATCAAAGTACTTGTTAGGACTTCCTATCACGGGATTGTTATCAGACCCTGGCTTTAGGTCTGGAAAGTCCTCCGCCAACCCTAGAACGCTTAAATCAGTACGTGTGGACATGCCGATGGTCGCAGGAGGTCCCGAAGCAAGATTGAGAATTCCACTGGTCTGCCATCCGCCCGCCAACCATTGTAACCAGCGGCCCCAATTGCTTCCAAAGGCCCTGCGGGCACCGAAGGGGAGTTCCCAAACAAAGCTCGCCACGAAAGCCTGGCGGAGGTCAAATCCAGATAAGCCTTTGCGCAGTTTGCTGTCCCAATAGTAGGCGACCCTTGCCGGTACTCCTTCCACATCGGATGACGAATCAAAATTTGACGAGGTGTCGACGGTTTTTGAGTAAGTGTAGGAAAGCTGCATCTGAAAACCCTGCTGAAATCGACGTTGCAGGCCCAGTTGCAGGCCATGATACCAGGAGTCGGCGGCCATCTCGCGGCTGCTTAGCTCAAGGCTCCAAAAGGGATTGGGAACTCTCACGCCTGCAGGGAAAACCAGGCGGCCATTGATCGTTTCAGCTCGGGCTGTGTTCAAGTTGACGAGTTGTACCAGATTCAACCCACGGGACCCCGCATAGCCGGCCGTCAGGGCGGTTTGCGGCAAGATTTCCCTCTGGACGTTTAGATTCCATTGGATCATGTGAGGGTTTCTCGCGTAGTCGAAGGGATAGAGATGCATATCGCTCTGCCCGACACCCTGATTTATGACCGCTTGATAGATACCCGGGAAAGGAACTGTTCCTCTGATGTTGGTCTCTAACCCAAACGGATAGTTGCGAGTGGCAGCCTGTCTGAAGACCTCCGGCCCGAGGTGATTGTAAAAGATCCCGAAGCCTGCTCTTATCGCTGTTTTGCCCGATCCGAACGGATCATAGGCAAGACCAATACGAGGCATGAAGCTTTTCACTGACGGGTTCTCAAACCAAGGGGAACCTAGGGCCGGTACCGTGTCGGTAAAGGGCTTTCGGACATTTGAAATCTTGTCATTGACTTCAATGGGAACTGTAAAAAACTCGTGCCGAAGCCCCAGATTCAACGTGAGCTTTGGATTGACTTTCCAATCATCCTGGATGTACTCGCCGACAATGTTCCAGCGTAAGCCGCGTACAGTGTCAGTTCCGGGCAAGATATCGCCGCGAAATTGAGAAGGCCGGCCCGCCATAAAATTCGTAAGGGAGTTAAAGGAGAACTGCCCGGCAGGCCGGGAGGGATTATCGGTGTTGTATTGAACGCGTTGCCAGTTGAACCCGAACTTAATCGAGTGGCTGCCGATGTTGTAAACCATGTCATCGACATATTGGAATCGATTTACGGGATTAGCGGTCCATCCCCGTCCAATGCCAACGGAGGAAAGTCCCGTGACGGAAATCTGCCCCTGGAGGGGCGGCGACCCCCCGGGTCTTCTCCACTGGCTGTCGGGAACAAAATGAAGCGCTGCCGGGGTCGCGGGTTCTTCCAAGGCAACCGCGGTATTGGATCGCCGATTGAATCCAATGCGAAACGTGTTCAGCAATCGGGATGAAAAGATCTTCTTTGTCTCGATGGTCGAGAAGGTGTTTCCGACCAAATCCTGCAAAACCCATTGGGGAAGCTCAGTGGGTGTCGACTGCTCGGATGTGGAGCGGGTAATTCTTCCAAAGAGGGAGGTGGAGTCGGAAAACTGATGATCAATTCGAACCTGATAAAAGTCCTCGTTCGTCGACCTGGTGATTCCAGTGGGTTGCCGCGCAATGCCGTTTCCCAAATCTTGGGCACCGGGCCCAGGCAACGGCCACAGGTCGAAATAAGGGACTACATCGGGATTGAGGGTCACGGGGCGTAGTTGCCCTGTGCGAGCATCGGGAAGCAAACCCCGCCGGGTGTCCGCCGTTGGAAGTCTCTGAAAGGCAGTCAGGCCTAAGCGTTCTCGCAATCCCTCATAGTTGACGAAGAAAAATGTTTTGTTCTTGACGATCGGCCCCCCCACGCTGAAGCCAAATTGGTTGCGCTTGAACTCAGGTCGTGCCTTGCCAATGAATTTGCCGGACGAGTCCACTAGAGGCGCGTCACGAAAATTAGATGCATCCAAATTATCGTTGCGAATGTACTCGTAAAGAGAACCGTGCAATTCGTTGGTTCCCGATTTACTCACTACGTTGATGGCCCCCCCGGCTGCACCTCCAAACTGGGCGCTGTAAGAGTTCCGTTCGATCTTGAATTCATGAATTGATTCCAAGCCAATGAAGTTGCCGGAAACCCCCGCGGGGAGACCTCCATCGGTCCCCTTCAGTTCCATACCATCCAGCAGGACAGAGTTATCCGTCGGACGCGCCCCGGAGATGCTGACTTTGCGACTAAACCCCTGATTGGTCGAGGTTGCTGTATTTGTCATGTTGGCGGTCCCAGCTTGCAGGGTCAGCAGGCTGGTGAGGTCACGGCCGTTCAAGGGCAGGTCAGTCGCAGTTCTATGGTCGACGATGTCCCCGAGACTGCCGGATGTGGTCTCTACCAGCGGGGCCTCGCCGCTCACCGTGATGGTCTCGCTGACCTCCCCAACGCTCATCGTGAAATTCACGACTGCTTCCCTGCCTATGGTCAAGGTGATGCCGCTTCTGACAGCACGCTGAAAGCCCGGCAGGCTTGCCGAAACCTCGTACTCGCCTAAAGGAAGGTTAGTGGCGTTATAGCGCCCTGTGTCGTCCGTTATGACGGTCCTCTCAATACCGGTGTCGAGGCTCCTTACAACAACAGTACAACCCGGCAAAACTGCCTGGGACGAATCTCTCACCACGCCTGAGACGGTGGCAGTGGTGACCTGTGCCATAGCGATGTGAGTAAAGCAAGATAGCAAAAAAGAGACGGCGTAAAACAGAGACCATGTTGATACTTTTCCAAACATGGATTTCTCCCCTTTCTGATCTGACAGACTGCGGACGTTCTTAGTGAGTGTCGTACCGTTGTGGGTTAACGTATGATTTGCCGTATTCTACCCCAAAAGGTGTCCAAAATTGCAGCCAAAAAGATGGTATGCTAGGCCAAATTTTTCAAGCAGGGAAAATCCCGCAGACCGGGTAAGCGCAGGGCAAGGATTCTCTAGGCTGGAGCATGACGGTCTGGGTAGTAAATGGTTGGTGGAGTGCAAAGCGAGCGGTCTTTGTAATGATTCAAGGAGAGACAAAATCATGGACGCCAGAACTTCAAAACTCGTCAACCTTTTTGTGGCTTTGTGGGTGACATCGGGGAGCAGTCTGATATTTGCACAGGAGAAACCGCTGATTAAAGTCGTCGCCACCGGAGGAACCATCGCACATATTGCCGATGATAGCCGGCTCGGTTTTGAGCAGGTCATGGCCGACATTCGACAGAGGTTTCCCGAAACACGCCCCATGCTTGATAAGGTGAAGATTGAAGTGGACAACACTCTCAGCGTTGGGAGCGGCAGCCTGACTAGCAACGATGTTCTGCAGATTGCGAGAAACGTCAAGAAAGCAGCCGATGACCCCAGCGTCAAAGGAGTTATTGTGACCCATGGTACCGTTACTTCTGAAGAAACGGCATATTACCTTCATCTCTTGATCCGCACCACGAAACCGATCGTGCTGACCAATTCACAGCGGCTGCACGGGATTGTGGGAAATGATGGGGATCGCAACTTCATCGATTCCATCCAAGTCGTGCTTTCGCCGGACGCCGTTGGTAAAGGAGTGCTGCTGGTCCACAATCAAACCATCAGTTCGGCGCGCGAGGTCATCAAGACCAGCGGTCGCCCCGGCGCTTTTCTGTCTGGAGACTTTGGCATTTTGGGGGTAATAGGAACTGAACAAATCATCAGGAGCAACGGCGTCTCCTTTTATCGCGCCCCGACCCGCCGTCATACCAGCCGTTCCGAATTTGACCTTGATTCCATTACCTCTCTTCCTCAAGTGGAGGTGATCGTCGCCCACCGTAATGCCGTCCCCAAGTTGGCCCAGGTGGCTGTGGATATGGGTGCCAAGGGAATCGTGATTCTCGGAACGACGCCAAGCGGCTCGCCCAATGCAGCTCAACGACCGGTCATGGAGGCACTGGTGGAAAAGGGGATCCCGGTGGTATTGACCACTCGGGGCGGTGTCAACAATTGGCTGGAGCCGCTCAGCACAGACAAGTTCATATCCGGAGATAACCTGCCGACCCAAAAGGCGCGGATACTACTGGAATTGGCCTTGACCAAGACCACCGATTTCAAAGAGATCCAGCGCATCTTCAATGAATATTGAAAAGGTTGAGGTGTAGGTTGCGCTAGATCCCATCTCTGAAATGCCCTCGAATGGAACCTGAAACCGCTGGGGGCGATGGTTGAATTGGGCGGACCAGTCGCCCACTGGTGAAAGCGCAGCTGGTTTACTGCCCTGGACACTGGGCAGAGTTCACATGGGACGAGTTTCCCCGGCCGAATGCCGAAAACAGGAGATCGCAGTACGAAGCGAGAGAAGAAATGAATGTTTCCGTTGATCCAATTCTTCTGTCGGTTTTGTGTCGTCGATTTAAATCCATCACAGAAGAGATGGGACTGGCGCTGCTAAGAACATCCCGTTCTCCCATTCTGAGCGAAGCTCGCGATTTTGTGACCGGTTTATACGACAAGAATGGCGGAATGCTCGAGCAGACTGAATATATCCCTGTCCTGGCGTTTGCGCTGGAACCGGCGTGCAAGGCCATTGTCAGCTATTTCAAGGACGAAATTTTTCCTGGAGATGTGATTCTGCACAACGACGTTTTTACCGGCGGTAATCAGCTGGCCGACGTGGCTCTGTTCAAGCCGATATTCTTCCAAGGGGAATTGGTTGCCTGGGCTGCCGCCAAAGGTCATCAGGCCGACATTGGAGGTGCGGTTGCAGGATCCTACAATCCCGGTGCTCGTGAAATATGGCAGGAGGGCTTGAGGATCACCCCCGTAAAAATCTACGAAAAAGGTAAGCTCCGTTCCGATGTGTGGGACTTGATCTTTGCCAACGTGCGGCTGCAGATCGTGCAAGACGACATCCAGGCCCAGATTGGAAGCTGTACCGTGGGAGAACGGCGTCTTCTTGAAGTGCTGACGAGGTACGGGAAGCAGGAGGTATTGGCCCATATTGGCGCGCTTTACGACGCCACCGAGTCTCAGATGCGCCGCGAAATTTCGGCGATCCCTGATGGGACCTATCAAGGTGAAAGCTACGCTTTCTATGATGCGATAAGAGACGAAAGCCGCATGCGAATCGTCGTGAGCGTGGAAAAAAAGGGTGACGAAATTCGTTTTGACTATACGGGAACAGATCCGCAAACACCCGGTTTCGTCAACGCGCCTCTGAGCGCCACGCTGTCCGGATTGCTGTTGACATTCCTGATGCTGGTCGATCCTGATATCCCACACAATGCAGGCCTGACTCGCCCCATACACGTGCATGTGCCGGAAGGCTGTTTCTTAAATGCTCGCTTTCCCGCAGCAACCACTTTTGGGAACAGTCTCACCGGACCGCATTCAGACGCCTTGTTCCGTGCTTTAAGCCAAGCCCTTCCGGAACGCGTGACCGCCGGCTGGAATCGGATGCTTTCGTTTAGCATGGTTGGCCAGGATCCGCGCTATAACCGCCGTTTCGTGGACATTCTTTTCCTTTCTCAGAAAGGCGGTTCAGGAGCAACCTACGGCGTCGACGGCTATGATCACATCGGGCTGATTAACTGTGCCGGCGGCATTTTGGCCCAGGATTACGAAATGCTGGAATTGCAAACACCAAATTTTTTGATTCGGCACGAGTATTGGCCTGACTCGGCAGGCTCGGGCACATGGCGCGGTGGTATGGGCGTGGTCACAGAGCTGGAGCTGGGAGGTGAAGAAAATCTGGGAATCGTCTTTGGAGATGGGACTCATTCGGAAGCTCGCGCCTTTGGACTTTTTGGCGGAGGATCCGGGTCCTGTAACCGTCTTGAGCTCGAATATCCCGACGGTCGCCTGATTCTTCCCCGGACTAAAGACAAACTGGAAGGGATCCCTAAGGGAACGATCCTCCGGCAGTGGGCTGGGGGTGGGGGAGGATATGGAGAGCCGCGCTTGCGTCCGATGGAAGAAATCCTCAATGATCTGCGCGAAGGGCTTCTGTCATCGGAGAAAGCGAGGACCGATTACGCAGTAGAAATCTCTGCAGAGGAGCGCGGCCGGCGGTGAGATGGCGTGCGGGAATTGACGTTGGCGGCACTTTTACTGATTTCCTGCTGGTGGATGAATCGGGAGAATCGCATATCCATAAGACGCTCACCACTCCTGAAGATCCTTCGATCGGACTCCTCAACGGACTTCGCGACATCGCCGCTGAAAAAGGTTGGACGCTCCAGCAGTTTGCGGGACGGCTCGAGCTGATTGTTCATGGAACAACCGTGGCCACCAATGCCGTCCTCACCCATCAAGGTGCCCCTACCGGGCTACTGACCACTGAGGGATTTCGAGACGCATTGCAGATGCGGCGGGGAGTGCGTGAATCGCAATACGACAACCGCTTTACCGCTCCCCAGGCACTCGTGCCGCGTCGGTTGCGCCTTACTGCGCGTGAGCGTCTGGACTACAATGGGGCCGAGCGAACTCCTCTAAACCGCGATGACGTAATCAAAGCGGCCTCTGCTTTCAGGCAGGCTGGGGTGGAGGCGGTAGCCATTTGCTTCATGCACTCCCACGCCAACAACGCGCACGAATGGAAAGCAGCGGAAATTCTGAGGAAAGAGCTGCCCGGACTTTATCTCTCCGTGTCATCAGAACTGTTCCCGCAGATCCGTTTTTACGAGCGAACCAGTACTGCCGTACTCGACGCTTATATTGGACCTTTGGTCCGAACTTATCTCGGCAGCCTTCAGGCGCAATTGCACTCGCTCGGTTTTCGCGGTGTGCTTTTGATTATGCAATCCAATGGAGGGGTCGCCAGTGCTTCCGTCGCCATGCGCGCACCGGTGACTACTTTGCTCTCGGGCCCTGCGGCGGGGCCTGCTATAGGGCTTACCTACATGGCCCCGTGCGGGCTGAAGCATTGCATCACCGTCGACATGGGCGGCACCAGTTTTGATGCTGCCCTCATGGTGGGTGCACAGCCCCAGCTGGTGACCAATGGCCGGATCGGCGGGTATCAGATTGCGCTTCCCATGCTGGACATCAGGACCATCGGCGCCGGCGGCGGCAGTGTGGGCTGGGTGGATTCGGCTGGATTCTTGCGGATGGGACCCATGAGCGCAGGGGCGCTCCCTGGACCCGCCTGCTACGGCCGCGGCGGCATTCAACCTACCTGTACTGACGCGGATCTCGTTCTTGGCTATTTGAATGCTGACTATTTCCTGGGCGGACGAATCAAACTGCAGACACAGCTGGCACGCGAGGCCATTCAGGAGCACATTGCGCGCAAACTGAAGTTGTCCGTTGAAGAGGCCGCAGCCGGCATGTTTACCGTCATCAATAACAACATGGTGGACGGTATTCGCGAAGTTTCCATTCAGCGCGGATACGATCCGAGAGATTTTCCACTGGTGGTAGCCGGAGGCGCCGGGCCGATCCACGCCGCCGTCATTGCAAAAGAGCTGGAAATTCCGCTGGTGGTGGTCCCCAGGGCCTCATCGATTTTTTGCGCCGCAGGAATGCTTTTTTCTGATCTGAGTCACGATCTGGTTCGGAGTTTCAGCGTTCCTTTTTCTCAGTTGGATTGCGAGGAGCTGTACCGTGTGTGTCAGTCGCTGCAACAAGAAGCCGGCATGATTCTTGAACACGAGCGAGTTCCTCCTGCAGAACGGTGTTATTTTTTTTCCGCAGACGTGCGTTGCGTGGGACAGCATCACGAAGTAAGTGTACCCATGAGGTTGAAATCCTGTGAGACCGACCTGAATGAGCTGTCGCAGAGATTTCATCAGCTTCACGATCATGTCTATGGCTACTCCGTCCCCGGGGCTTCCCTCGAGCTGGTATCGATACGGCTTCGCGCCGTCGGCACGACGCAAAAACCTTCCCTGGCTGCGCCAGCGGGGCATCACAAGGATATCTCCCAGGCTTTGCGGGGAAGGCGCCGGGCCTACATCCCTGAAACCAAGTGTTTTGAGCAAGTGCCTGTTTATGCGGGAGAATTGATCGGCTGCGACGCCCGCCTTCGAGGCCCCGCGCTGATCGAGCAAGTGACTACCACTCTGTTCGTGCCTCCTGGTTTTCACATGATCTGCGACGCACTGGGGAGCTTCACATTAAGCGCTGAAGGGCGAAAAGTGGAGGATCTTATTTCACGTTTTTCAACACGGCCTGGGAGTTCACAGGAAACAGTCTGAAGCAGGCGAGGACGAAAACAATGTCCGGACCCTTAGAAGGATTAAGAGTACTCGATTTCACCTGGTTTCTGGCCGGGCCCTACGCCACGATGGTCCTCGCTGATCTGGGAGCTGACGTGGTAAAGGTTGAAGCGCCCGGGACGGGTGATCCCACGCGAAAAGTGGCTCCCTTTTGCGGCGACCTCAGCAGCTATTTCCTAAGTGTAAATCGCGGCAAGAGGAGCATCTGTCTGGACCTGCGACGTCCCGAGGACCGCAGGGCCGCGCTGAGACTGGCCGAAAAGGCTGATGTGTTGGTCGAAAACTTCACACCGGGACGTATGGCTGAATGGGGTTTCGATTATTCGTCTGTTTCAACCAAAAACCCGCGGCTAATCTACGCCTCCTGTTCCGGTTTTGGACAGGACGGACCCCGCTCGCGTGAGCCTGCCTTTGACGGAATCATACAGGCGCTTGCCGGAACCATGAGCATTACTGGTCATCCCGGTAGCGAACCGGTGCGGGTTGGTTTTTCCGTTGCGGACGTAGGCGCGGCGCTTTACCTGACGGTAGGAATCTTGGCGGCTTTGCAAGCGCGTCATGTCACCGGCATGGGGCAATACCTCGAGGTCAGCTTGCTGGATGCACAGGTTTCCATGCTGGAAAACGCTTTTAGCCGTTACTTCGCTACCGGAGAGATCCCCCAGCCATCAGGGTCTCGCCACCCGCAGGTGGCGCCCTTTCAAGCTTTTCCAACCCGCGACGGTTACCTGGTGGTTTCAGCCGGCACGCAAGAGCAATGGGAGTTGCTTTGCGATGCCCTTCACAGAAGTGATTTGAAAAAGGACAACCGCTTTGCCGATTTCGTTGCCCGCCAAGTCCACGTGAGCGACCTGGAGAAAGAACTTTTTCCGATTTTTCGCGCTGCTTCTACCAGCGATTGGTTGCAGTTACTCCCCAAGCTTGGAATTCCTTGTGCGCCAATCCAGAATATTGCCGAGGCAGCCGCCGACCCGCAGGTACTGGCGCGCAACATGATTGTCGAATTGGAAGATCCGTTGGCAGGTAAGGTGCGGATCGTTAACTCGCCCTTGCGTTTTTCGCAAACCGCCGTCAACGCCAGCCGCAGCGCCCCTCGCCTTGGAAGCTCTAAAAAGGAGGTTCTTGACGAGTGGCTCTCGGAAAATTGATGTGGACAAAAGATCGGAGGCGCGACTGGCAAGGAGCGCTCCCTGATGCGATGAAGATGAAGCGCTTACTCTGCTGGCGCTGCGTGCGCGCCTCGGATTATAAGACGGGCCGTCTCATCCAAGAGCACGAATTAATCGGAGGCGCGACTGGCAAGGAGCGCTCCCGAGCCATGAAGTGGAGCGCAACAGTACCGTGGCGTCCATAAGTGAATGGGTGTTAAATGTGAGAACGGATACATGGGCTTCATAAAAGACATTGTGAATTCGAACGGTTCCTGGGGTGTGACGCTTCAGGGTCTTGAGCCTCCCCAGGTTTTTTGCGAACAGGTGAGAGGTATCGAGCATGCCGGCTATTCACATCTGTGGATTACTGATTCTTCCCTCCACGCCCGCGGTGCTTACGAATACCTGACGCTGGCCGCTCTCAACAGCCACAGAATTCTTCTGGGAACCTGCACCACCCACCCTTTTACACGCCATCCCGCAGTCACGGCGAATTCCATCGCTACGCTGCATGAAATCTCCAATGGGCGAGCCGTACTCGGCGTCGGGTCCGGCGATCGTCCTCATCGCGAACTGGGATTTGGGCCCGCCGCTCCGGAAGTGGTTCGAGAAATGATTACAGTGTGCCGTCGCCTTCTTGCCGGTGAGCGGATAAGCTTTGAGGGGCAAAGCTTCAAGCTGAACCAGGCTGAATTACATTACTCCTATCATCCCCAAGTTCCCATTTACATCGCTTGCAGCGGTCCGCGAATGTTGACACTGGCCGGCGAAGTGGCTGATGGCGTTATTATTCACTGTGGTCTGTTCCCAGAAGCTTTGGACTTTGCGCTTGAGAAGGTTGAAAACGGGGCGAAAAAGGCAGGAAGAAATCTAAAGGATCTCGACCTGTGGGTGATGGTCTGTGGATCGCTCTCCGCGGATCGCTCGCAAGCTTTGGAGGGATCGCGGGTCATGGCTGCCTGGTTTGCGCAAACGGCGCCCCACTGTTGTAAGATTGCAGGACTGGACCCGGGGCTGATTCAAAAAATTCAGATGGCTTACGGTGGCGCTGAGTTTCACCAGGCTCGGGAGGCTGCTTCCCTGGTTCCGGATGAAATGATCGAGCTCTTCACTTTGGGGGCGATACCTTCAGAAGCCAGGAGAAGAATTGAAAGGCTGAAAAAGCACGGGGTGCGGAATTTTAATTTCATGCCAATAGGGCCTGAGCGTACCCGCTCGTTCCAGCTTTTTGCCGAACACGTCATGCAACCCTTATCAAGAGAAAACCCATGAATCTTTCCGGTGGTGGCATGTCTCAGAAAACGGTGTCCCATACACTCCGCGTAAATGGCTCCACCCACGTGTTGGAATTGCGCCCCGCGGAACGATTGATTGATGTTTTACGAGACCGGTTGGGGTTAATTGGAACCAAGGAGGGCTGCCGGATGGGCGAATGCGGTTCTTGCACTGTGCTGGTCGGCGGTCGGCCCATGCTCTCGTGCCTCATCCTGGCCCTGCGGGTAACGGATGCTGTAGAGACCATCGAAGGCCTGGCCGCAGAATCCCGCCCGCTGCGCGAGGCCTTTGCCGATGCCGGAGCTTTCCAGTGTGGGTTTTGCACCCCTGGTCAAATTGTCCGTGCGGTAGCGTTGCTTAGAGAAGGGTTGCCGTTGGATGAGCACGGCCTGAGACGGGAGATGTCAGGAAACATCTGCCGGTGCACCGGCTATATGGGGATCATTGCGGCTTTACGCCGTATCCAGGCTCTTAAAATCGGGTGATTCTTACCTGAGCCGTCAGTTTTTGTAATTGGTTCGTATCGAGCGTGCCGGGTTGCGGAGTCACAGCGTCAGCGGCGCCACAGGCACACGCACAGCGTAGTGCTTCCTCCAACCCGGCATCTGCCATTCGCTTTACTACCAATCCTGCCAGAAAGGAGTCGCCACACCCCACCGTACTGACGGCTTTTATCTTCGGAGCCGTCGCCGACAAGATTTCTTTTGCTGAAACCGCAATGGCACCCCGGTCTCCTCGCGTGATCACCAGCAGACGCCCTCCTCGGCAAATAACGTCGGCGGCAAGCCTCAACAGATCGCGTTTGCCGGGACGTGTTCTCAACACTGTAGCCAGTTCGTTTTCGTTGGCTTTGACGCACAGACCTGCCGGATTGTTAAGGCATGCTCGGAGGGTATCCCCGCTTGCGTCGACATAGACCAATCTTCCTTTCTTAGACATCTTCTGCGCACATTTCACCAGCCTCACGGCATCGGCTCCGGGAAGAAGGCTTCCCGAGAAAGTGGTTGCTGATGAACCGGCGCCACTTTGCTGGACGTGTTGCAAGAAGGCAGTCCAGTCCCTTAATGAAACCACCGGACCCGGTTCGTTGATGACGGTGGCGTCTTTTTTCTCGTGCACTGCCAGAAGACACGTGCGTGTCTCGCCGCTTTGCAGCCAGAACCATTCCCCCTGGAGACCCTCTCTCGCAGAAGCCTCTGCGAACAAAGTTCCGGTGTGTCCGGCAAGCGGGGCCACTGCGCGCACCCGGTAGCCCAGCTGCTGAGCAACACGTGCCACATTCATCCCTTTACCGCCCGCACTGAGCCAGGTCTCCAGCGCGCGATGCACCGAGCCGACCTTAAGGCGCGGCACGTAGACAACGCGGTCAATCGCAGGATTGGGTGTGACTGCGAGGAGCATTGTTTTAGTTTTTACGTCGGTTCAGCAGGCTGGCTGGACGGATACTGTTTTCTCCAAAACGCTGCACAATCTGATCGATGCTTGCGTTCAACTTTTTGCGCCGCGGCCATTGCTCAAACAAGGCAAGCTGGCATGCGTTCTCCCGCAGACGTGAAAGCCGGATCCCGATCAGCCTGATTTTGCGTGAGAGAGGAAGCAGGGTTTCGAGCAGACTGGAGGCGGCGCGATAGATTTCCATGGCGTCATCGGTGCAAAGCTCGAGGCTCTGCTGCCTGGTAAAGGTCGTGAAATCTTCATAGCGCAGCTTAAGCGTTACCGTCTTGGCTTGGAGACCCAGTTCACGAATCCGGCGCGCCAGGTCGTCACATAGAAGTAAAAGGGTACGCTTAGCCGAGCTGATGTCTTCTGTATCTGCAACAAAGGTGTGCTCGCGGCTTAACGAAAGCCGTTCCGATTGGACGCAAACCGGGGACTCGTCCACCCCATGAGCCAGATGCCACAAACGTTCCCCGTGCCGTCCAAACTCGCGCTTCCAGAAATCGAGAGGGAGAAAGGCGATTTCGCCAATCGTTGTGAGCTTCAGCTTTCGCAAAAGCTTTTCAGTCTGCGGACCGACGCCCCAGAGACGCCGCACGGGCAAGCCCGTGAGAAAGCTTCGCTCCTCACCGGGAGGGACTTCAGTGAGGCCATCCGGCTTTATAAAGTCGCTGGCTACCTTGGCGACAAATTTATTGGAGGCGATTCCCACAGAACACGTCAGCTCCAGTTCACGCTGAACGGCTGATTTCAGTTGCAGGGCAGCTTCCCTGGGCGCGGTCCTGGGCTGACAACCTGTCAGGTCCAGAAAAGCCTCATCGATGCTCACGCTTTCCACTCGGTCCGTGAAATGACTCAGGATGCCCATCAGCGACCGCGATATCTGTTCGTAAAGTGAACGGTGAGGCATCAAATAAATCCCGTTCGGGCACCGCCGAAACGCCTGGCTGATGGGCATCGCCGAATGAATTCCATACTCACGGGCCTCGTACGAACAGGCTGCCACGACCCCGCGACCCAAGCCACCTTTGGGATCGGCTCCCACGATCACCGCCTTGCCGCGTAACGCCGGGTTCTCACGTTGTTCCACCGAGGCAAAAAAAGCATCCATGTCAACGTGGAAAATGGTTCTGGTTGTTTGTGGCATCATGGGACCAACAAAGGGAACCGGCCGTATAGCCCAGTTTGTAAATATAATCCCGGAGGACGACGTGCGGTTCAACGTATTTCAGGGACGGGACACTAGAATTGAGCCTTCTCTTTCTTTGTCCTATTGTCATCCGACAGGGTGCCTTGGTAGAATCTTTACAATAACTCACGTGCACCTGTTTAGAGTCATCCCAGGGAACGGGTCACCGCTGTGCCAGCGGTAAGGAGGAGATATGATTCTGGCTTCCACGATAATTGCAATTGCTCTCCTGGTGGCACTCTTTTACTGGATGGTCAAGTCTCGACGGAAAGAGGCACACCATCTGGACGAGTTGCATATTGTCCCGCCGGGGAAGAAGTAGCGCCAGCACAGAAGAACTGACATCTGGGCTGCACCCTTAGCCGCACGAGATGTGCGGAGGGGGGCGTTTTTTCCTGCACAAGCCGGCTAACTGGCGGAGCCACACCCGATCCGGGTGCAATCTATCTTACGGCACAAAGCGTGACTTAACTGATCCTTAGAAACCCGGCCCAACCCACCCTTTTTTAAGGCGGGCGACAGATGCGGACTGAGAGGTTTTGGAATGCGGTGACGGGTCACCGCTTTTAGGTGATGCGTCGCCGTCTGTCGCGCCTCCGATCCAGTGACCGGACACAAAGAAATAGAGACTCGTCACAAGCCACCTTTCGCCGGCCAACAGTATCTACATTTTCCCTATGCGGCCGAGATTCTCAATTCAGAGCCTGCCATTTTTTGGAGGCGACCAGAGCGGGAATAAGGTGTTCTTAACATACCCCACCGCTTTTGGAGCGGGCGACCGAGATTAGCGGGGACCAGGCAATGGTCCTCCGTTCAGCCGGTCTTGTGGCACAGCTCACAGTTCTGAACCTGTCGCAGCCGGTCAATCCGGTGAGGCGGCCCTCCATGGGAGGACACCTCGGAGTGGCATTGGACGCAGTTGTAATTGCGCAGGAAAACCAACCGATGGACAAGTCGAAAGTGCTCGTAACCGCGTGCTGTGCTCTTAAGGTCTTCGGCAACGGTGTGACAGGAAACGCAGTTCTCCGAATCGACAGCGCTTTCCAGAGCTTCCGGCGCCGGAGGGGTTGGATTGGCGGAGAGCAGCCGGGGTTCTCTGTGCAGCGATTCAACACTGCCCCGCAGGTCTTCAACTGCCTTGGCCCCCGCCACCCGTCCCATCAGCAGCGAAGGGCCCAGAAAGGTTCCCTCCAGTGCTGCCACGCCGTTGATGCCGCCGAAACCCGCCACCTCCCCTGCCGCGTACAGTCCGGGGATGACATTGTTGTTGGAGTCGACAACCCGGGAATACTGATCCGTCCGAATGCCACCCATACTTTTCCGGGCCAGTGGAAAACCTTGAAAGGCATAAAACGGCGGTTTCGCAATGACAACCGGCGGTGTTGCACCTTGAGGAACACGATGGTTCCTGAACCTGTCAAAGTCTTCATCGGCGCCGGAGTCCACCATTTGATTGTAGCGGGCGACAGTCTGCTGAAGCGCCTGGGCGGGAAGCCCGATGCGCAATGCGAGTTCCTCAAGGGTGTCGGCCTTGACCAGAGCACGGGACTTCTCTTCCTCGCTCATCCAGTTCCAGCCAAACACAGACAGGTCGGACCGACCGGGTTCATCAAACACGTTCCAATAAGTGGTGCCAGGCTGTTTGAGAAGAATCTTGAGCCGTTCTCCCTCAGCGGAATCCTCGTTTAAGAACCGTTGTCCCGACTGATTGACCCAGATCCCGCGGGTGTTGAAGGTCCTCAGGCCGCGCTTCCCGGTCAGATCACGTGGGTCTTTCATTCCACTGGAGTAATTCCACATGTGATCCATGCGGTGCAATGATCCGCCCGCCGCCTTCGCCATGACCAGGCCGGAACCCAGTGAATTGGGACCGGACCCTGCGAGGATTTCCCGAGGGACTGTTTCGCCCGCGGGCCAGTTGCTCTTCACCAGGTCCAAGTTGCTCTGGAATCCTCCCGTGGCCAGAATGACCGCGCTGGCCTTCAGTTCCGAGAGCTCTCCGTTTCGGGCGTTGCGAACCCGCACTCCTTGGATGCGTCCTTCTGAGATGAGCAATTCCACTCCCTCCGTGTTGAAAAGAAATTCCACGTTGGGATGTGCGAGGGCGGCTCGGTAAATGGGCGAAACCAAGCCAAAACCGCCTCCTTTTGCCTGGTGAAAACGGGGACGAGAATTTCCGGGGAGCCGGATAGGGTCATAGAAGGGATCGTTAAAGCTAACGCCCAGACGAAGCAGCCAATCATGAATCTCTTTTCGATTGCTCTTCACGTAGTAGCGAACCCAGTCAGGATCCGGAGACTTGCCCCATTCAAAAAAATCCTTTGTCAAGATTTCCTCTGTATCAACCACTCCCATCCGATCCTGGTTGGGCGTACCCGTTAGAAGAACCCCACCACCTGAAACTATGGCATGGCCGCCGAAGACCGACCAAAGGTCTATGACCAGAACGCTCGCCCCATGTTGCGCTGTCTCGAGCGCAGCAGCCAGTCCGGCAATCCCCGCTCCGACCACAATGACATCGGGATCTCGAGGCTGGCTCAACAAAACGCCCGCTCCCGGTGCAAGCGAAGATAGTAGGACCCCGATTAAAATCTTTTTTGGAAATGTGACTCGGTACATGGTTCCCCCCGCAAAAACGGACCTGCCAGGCTCACGCCCGATCGAATGCCAAATAAGAACTTTCGAGAAGTTTTTAGCACGGTTTTGATCCCCTCGAAAACATAATTAACGCCTGTTTTCAGCAAAGCTGAAATGATCTGGGAAGCTGCGATCCGGCTCTTGGGCGAATCATCCGCTGACTCACTTGTGTTTTATTTCAGGCAGGAATCACCAGGATTCCTGACAAACACAACGCAGCAGTTCCGATGAAAACCTTCTTAATTGCTATGAATGCCAATCTCTCGCGGTCCGGGCTTCCCTGTAAATCATCACAGCGTTTTCGGCTGCGATCTTGCATTCAGAAGCTGTGGAGAGCGGATTATGAAATTCACGACCATCGTTCTAGGAACCGACTTTTCCGAGGCTTCTTTTCCAGCGGTACAAACCGGGATGTTACTGGCAGCGGAAAGCGGAGCGCACCTGTGTCTGGTTCATGTGATCGAAGAACCGGTAAACGTCGAACCTTGGACAGGCTTTCTCGGGAGTCCGGCCACTGAGCTCTATGAGAGTGCGGTTGAGCAGGTTGAAAAAGCCGCCCGGCCGGGATTGGATCGAGGGCTACGCATGGAACGTATAATCTTGTTTGGCAACCCAGCCCGGAAAATCCTTGAACTGGCTCGCGAAAGGGATGCGGACCTGATCGTGATCGGTACGCATGGCAGGCGCGGTTTGACGCGTTTCCTGGTGGGGAGCACCGCCGAAGAAGTGCTGCGGGAGGCTCCCTGTCAGGTCCTGGTGGTCAAGAAAAAGATCCCGGCACAGATCCCGAAAGAGGCAAGTGAGTTCGCCGCGCCGGATCTTCAATCCTGAGGGTGTGACCGCGTTGTCAGGAGAGCAGCCGCTCTGCGACCACGCCTGATGTACAGCTTGAGCCTGGGCGTCGCCGGAAGCGCGTTAGACCATTTGCCTTCCGTGAATCTTCTCGTGATACATTGGACACACTATGACAAAACTGTCGTCGGTCTTCTGGGTGGCTGTATGTTCTTTGGGTGTAGCGTTCGGCCAGAAAGAGGTTGCGGAGCCTGCGGAAAACTCGGTCCTCACCGTACATGGAACCGGAGAATTTTCCGTCTCGCCCGACCTGGCCACGGTTCGGCTCGGGGTTACCAAGCAATCTTCAAACGCTCAGAAAACTCAGCAGCAAATCAATGAGGTGAGCCAGAAAATCTTTGATGCCATCTTGGCTCTCGGAGTGTCGAAAGAGAACATTCAGACTTCGAATTTTATGCTGTTTCCTGTCTACGACAGCCGTCCGGGAGAACCACAGATTGTCGGCTATCGCGGCTCCAACATCATTACTGTCAAAGTACAAAGGCTAGCGAGGATTGGACCGGTGGTAGACATCGCGTTGGAGGCCGGAGCCAACCAGTTTGAGGGCATCCAATTTGACGTCCAAAATGATCTGGAAGCGAGGCGTCAGGCCCTGAAGATTGCAGTGACGGAGGCCAAGGCGAAAGCTCAGGCAATTGCCGAAGGCTTGAATGTCACGTTGGGAAAGGTCATCGAAGTAACCGAGGGAGGAGTCACCTTCCTTCCCCCGCCCATGGTGACCCAGATGGCGGCCGTTCGTCGTGAAGCAGATGTCGGAGCGTCGATATCGCCCGGACAAACCCGGGTCCAGGCTCAGGTGACGATCCGATACCGCATCGACAGCCACTGACGCTGCCTTTCCAGGCGCAGCCTCGTTCGACCGTTGCTTGATTTGCTTACAGTAATTATGGAATGGGTTACTTAGGTCAGGCAACAACCGTGAAAGGTGACTTGAGCGTTATAATCGCCGTATGAACACCATGCAGGCGTGGGTGTTCCGCCCCATGCGCGAAGACGGTAGTGGCGTGTACCTGTTTCTGGAGGAAGTTCCAATTCCATCGGCTGGTCCCGAAGATCTGCTCTTGAAACTCCGAAAAGTTTCCGTATGCGGAACAGATGAGGCTTTATTCCGCGCCAAGATCCAGCGAGTAAAAAACGGGATGATTCCCGGGCACGAGTTTTGTGGAGAAGTGGTGGAAAGAGGTTCCCAGGCCCGGGATTTTGCCCCAGGGGAAATCGTGGTGGGTGAATCACATTATCGAGTTTCGGGAAGCAGCGAAGAGGGCATCATTGGCCTGTGGGCGCCGAACTCTGATGACGGAAGAAAGTTTGAGCCCATCGCGGGTGCTTATGCTGAATACGTGCGGATCCCCAAACTTTGCGCGCGCCGTATTCCGCGCCGGTTGGTCACTGGACCTTTTTGGCCGTCCCTGCTGGAAGCGGCCGGGAATGATTTTTGCCTGGCGCAATATGTCCTGGAAAAATTAAACCCACAGCAGCTGGGGATTTTCGGATGCGGCCCTCACGGACTCTATGCTCAGATCTTCCTGCGTTTCCTGGGCGCTCGGCGGTTCTTTGCTTTCGAGACGGATCCTTTCCGATTGGAATTTGCCAGAACTTTAGGTGTGGCTGAAGAGGTTTATGATCCATCGTCGGTCGATTGGATGGAAAAACTTCAACAAAAATCGGGCGCGGGCACCCTGGACGTCACGGTGGACATGGTGGGAAGATCGGGCAAGGCTTTTGAGCAATGTTGCCGCCTGACGCGTCCTGGCGGCGCCGTCATTTTGTTTGGGATTTTTAATAGGGGATTTTCTATTAACGGCATATCGCCCAATGATCTGATTTTCGGGCGCCGGGAGTTGGATTACGAATACCAGGGCAAGAAGTTGAAGCTGATCGGGATCACGGGAAGAGAGGGTGTATGGGATGAACTGATTGCGGCGGTGGCGGGTGATAGGGAACTGAGAAGGTTGCTTATGAAGCCGGTCACCGTGGTGGGTCCTCTGGATCTCCTCGGCGAATCGATCAGACAGCCGTCACCTCATATATTAAAGCGGGCTTTTTCTTCTTTTCAGGGACGCTTCACTCGAGAAAAAACTGATGTCGGCACGGAAGAACTTGTTTCTTGAATGGGCGGAGACAGAGCTGGAAAAAATCCGTCAGTCCGGTACTTTCAAGGAGGAAAAAATCATCAGCTCCCCTCAGGGAGCGCAAGTGGCGGTCACCAACGGCGTTCGCCGCACCCTGCTTAACCTTTGCGCTAACAACTATCTCGGCCTGGCAAACCACCCGGAGATCATTAAAGCAGCCTCCGAAGCCCTCCGAAATTACGGCTTCGGCCTTTCATCCGTTCGTTTTATCTGCGGGACGCAGGATCTTCACAAGCGGCTCGAATATGAAATCTCCCGGTTCCTGAACACGGAAGATACCATCCTCTACACGTCTTGCTTTGACGCCAACGGCGGTCTTTTTGAAACGCTGCTCGGTCCGGAGGATTGTGTCATCAGCGATGCTTTAAATCACGCCAGCATCATTGACGGGATCCGTCTGAGCAAGGCGCAAAGAAAGGTGTACCGCCACGCCGATCTCGTCGACCTCGAAAAGAACCTCCAGGAGGCGCAGACAGCGCGTTTTCGGATGATTGCGACGGACGGTGTCTTCAGCATGCACGGCGACCCGGCGCCTCTACCGGAGATCTGCGAGCTGGCAAGAAAATATCAGGCTTTGGTGATGGTCGACGACTCACATGCCACCGGACTCATTGGTGAGGGGGGACGCGGGACGCCAGAATACTTTGGAGTTTCCCATGAAGTGGACATCGTCACCAGCACGCTGGGTAAAGCGCTGGGCGGTGCTTCAGGAGGATTCACGACAGGCGCGCGTCCACTCATTGAACTGTTGCGACAACGCTCCCGCCCCTATTTGTTTTCAAATACCGTAGCGCCCGCCGTGGTTGCTGGATCCTTAAAAGGTTTGGAACTGTTAAGGAAACAACCGCAGCTGGTGCGGCAGCTCGCTTCCAACACCTCTTATTTCCGGAGCCGGATGGCCCAATCCGGTTTTCAGATCAAACCTGGAGTCCACCCCATCGTACCCATTTTGATTGGTGACGAAGCACGCACCCTTCAAATGGCCGGCCTGCTAGACCAGATGGGCATTTTTGTAGTCGGCTTCAGTTATCCCGTGGTACCCAAAGGAGAAGCACGGATACGGGTTCAGATTTCAGCGGCGCACTCGCGTGAGCAGCTCGAACTGGCGGTTGAAAAGTTCGTCGAGGCCGGCCGGCAGGTGGGCTTGTTGGCTTGAATCGGACTTACTGGCGCATAAAGAAACTCCCATACTGCTCTTCTCCGACCACAAATCGGATAAACAACAGCATCATCAGCCCGGCGGCGGAATTAACCAGGAGGTCCTGAACTCCAAAATGTCGTTGGGGCAAAATGGCCTGGATCGCCTCGTCTCCCAGCCCGATGAGAGCCACCAACCCAAAAGCGCAAAGATAATGATGCCTGCCTTGAAAGCGAAACCGTAAAGCGTCAAAGACCAGAAGAGTCAGCGGCCCGTACTGAAGGAAATGAAAGCGCTTTGCCGGTACCGTCAAAGATTTGAGCGCGAGGATCATTCCCAACGTAATCAGCCCAAAAGCAACGTAGCGCGAGAGCGCCCACGGAAGCCGCCGTACCACAAAAACGAGCAGCGTGAATCCTACCGGTACGTAGGCCAGGGACATCACCTGCGACATCGTCTGTAAACCCAGGCGGTCATAAAACCAAACGTAGATGTCATAGGCAACGCTCAAAGTGCTGTAGAGAAAAACAGTATAAACACCCACAGCCAACCAGGCTTTTCCTGCGCTCGAAAAAATTCCACGATCGATCACTTTTTGTGTTAAATGGTGGAGCACGCGCCGGCCTAAGTCAACGCGCAAACGCACAAGAGAGTGGTTGAATAGAATTGTGAAGCGTAGGGCTTTTTTCTTCTTCCTGGTCTTTCTAGTCGTCCTGGTTCTTCTTTCAATCGCGGCGCTGGCTTTTTATGAATCCCTGCTGGCGCTGGTCGGAAACCTGCTGGTTTTCAAGAAGGCTGATTTCCAGCAGGTCGACGCAGCGGTGGTTCTGGCTGGCAGATACCCCGATCGAGCGCTTCAGGCACGCGACTTGCTGCTTAAATCAAAAGCCAGGATAGCCCTTGTTTCGCGTGAAGAGCTCTTACAGCAGCTTCGCGAGTTGCAGCGGCTGGGCATCCATCCTCTTCAAAGCGGCGAGATCAATCGAAGAATCCTGCTGATGTCCGGCATTGATCCCGAGCGCGTAAAGGAGCTGCCGCGTTCCAGTGACAGCACCTGGGGCGAAGCGCAGGCTTTTCGCGGCTACTCCGAAGCGCACTGTCTGCGCTCCGTCGTCGTGGTGACGTGTAAAGATCATTCCTTCCGTGCCTACCTGAACTTCAAAGAGGCCCTGGAAGGGACGGGGATTGAAGTTTTTTCCCTCCCTTCAAGCTATTGTGAATTTGAACCCTCGGCATGGTGGAAAAAGCGCGATCAAATTAAAACCGCCTATGTGGAGCTTGCCTGCCTCATCGCTTTCCTATTGGGTTTCAAATGAGTGACCTCGTGAGCTTGGAGCTGCCGCGAGCAAATCAGTGGCCGAGGAAGACGCCTTGATTTCGCATTGCTGGCGCCCGGCGTGACCGTAGGAGACGAGCCCGTGACCAAACTGGCTTTTGCGGGTCAGAACATTCATTTCAATTACATTGCCGGGGACGGCGCTGACAACCTCTCCACCGCCTCGGGCGTGCAACGGCCGTCCTTTTCAGGAAGCGGTTCGTGAGTTTCGTGTCATCAACAGCAATTTCAGTCTGGAGTTTGGACGGGCTGTGGGAGGCATTGTAAACATCATTACCCGGAGTGGGACCAATCAGTTTCATGGCTCGGTGTACGACTTCATTCGTAACGAAGCGCTGGATGCCGGCAGCATTCTTTCCCGACCCGAACTGGGACTCGATGAGTTGCGCCAGAACCAGTTTGGGGGTGGCGTTGGGAGGTCCGCTGGTAAAGGATCGCGGGGACTCCCGGAACATTTCGGGAAGGCGCCCGCAATCCTTTCTACGGAACACCGCGAGCCATTTTCAATCCACGGCAGTCCAGGTTGCGCTGCGGTGGACCTGGTAGTAGAAACCAGCTTTTTGGGTGGTCTCGCGCGTCGTGCTAAACTAATCGGCGCCTTTGCAGCCGTCATCCGATGCGTGATGACTCACCTCGCGTGGGCCGCTAGCTCAATTGGCAGAGCAACTGACTCTTAATCAGTAGGTTCCAGGTTCGATTCCTGGGCGGCTCACCAAAGCTCTCAACAACTTATACCCCTGGCAAACTCACGGTCGCACTTCTTGTGTAGACTTGTGAGTGAAAAACCCTTTCGAGCTTGCTTCAAGATCTCGTTAGTCGCCCGGTTCTCGTACCCTACTGAGGTGGTCTTGGGTCGGAGGAGACAATTAAGACTACTCGATCACTTTTACAGAATCTTCGCCTCGAATCTTCCTACCGTCAGACGTAGAGGCCTCCAGCACAGCGATCGAATCCCCAGGTTCCAGCAGAATCTCCTCAGTCAAGACATCACACATTAAGTCTAACAACCCATCCCCGTTCACATCTTCAGCGTGAGCAAGAGACTTGCCGCTCTTGCCGACCATTTTGACGCTGGCTCCTGCCAGCCTTACCGTATCAGGATTAATGGTCGTAGCATCAAACATTCCTGAACTCAGAATCGCCACGGGAACAACGCCAGCGGATTTGAGCTGGATTGTGTTAGGAAAACTGCCGGGCTTGATGTCTATCACTACGGAAAGGACGACTTGGGGTATGAGCTCTCTGTTCATGTCAGCCTCAATTTCGGCTTGTGTGCGGGCCACGTTCCACACCCTCAGTTCGTCAATAACTCCCTTTAGAAATTGGAAGGGGCCAGGATTGCGTCCAATCAGGATAGGTTGAGTGTTCTTATTCGGTGGGAAAACTGTCACGTTTGTGACACCATCTTCCCGACCATCTATATATACCTTAGTTGCTTGGCTGCGGAGCTGTAAACGCCGGCGATGTGGTGGAATGCCCCCTGCGGTATCACGAACTTGCTCAGAACCGTTTGATCGCCTGAGCCGGTGGAATCTTCGAAACCCACCGCAATCCTATTGTCATTGATGGTTTGCAGGAGGTAGTTCGAATTTACTTCGGGAGTTTCTCCATTTCCTGACTTGTCTAAGACGGTTTGGCTTCGGCCGGGACCTTCACGAGTCTCACCCAGGCTTCGATCGTGAAGTCATCCAGATCGAGTGAAGTTGCGTCAGGCACCTCGACCCACTCAATGCCATTGAGCAGTATTCCGTAGCCAAATCTTCCGACGGAAAAACCTGCGCCGTGGCCGATCGCGTTATTGCCGTAGGAGCTACTGTCGGTGAAATCTCCCTCAAACCGCCAGTAGCCGACGAGGCGGGTGGTATCGGTAGCCTGAAGTTGCCCTATGAGTGAAGAAATACATAGAAAAGCGGTTAGAAATTCCCGACGCAATCGTTGTCTCATAAGTCCTCCTTCGATCTTGATTTCCCCCAGTCGGCGCCCCATAGTTTAAGTCTAGTCCTGGAACCTGTCCAGGAAATGAGGCAAACCGGCAAACCGGGACGTACCCGTGGTTTCCACCCTTTTTTTTAAGACATTGAGAATGCCCTTCTCGGGATAGAACGTTGAAGAAGTGTTTTCTCTCCGGACCACTTTAAAGCGCGACTCATCTGAGCCTTACCTTTCGAAATTCATGAGGACCGGCTCCTGGAACGTCCGTCCCTAACTTGAGTGGATGGAGCGAAGTGGAGAAATCTGTTCCTAAGAGAAAATGACAGAAAAGCGGTTGCGTACTCTCAAAAAACACGACGCAGCGCACTATCAGACGGGTTCTATTAGCTTTTGCTTCAAGCTTGACGAGTATATCCCCGAGTGGTACACGGTTCACTGAGCCGAAACAATTGATCGGGTGTCTTTGGGGCGAGGCTGTTGCAACTTGAAAACACAGTGAGCTTTTTGGGGGCTACATCAACGCTCAACGCCGAAGTGTGGTTTTGTAAAGGGTGCATGGGCCGGCTGGATGGTTATCTTCAACACCAGGATCGCGCCTCATGAGACAGCTCCTGGGTACAGTCTCTCTCTCCTGCGGCTTCTTGATCATCTTTTATCACTTTGTGTTAACAGCTCCTAATCAGACGCTTTTCTCGCTGGAGGGCGACG
Organism: Acidobacteriota bacterium; assembly: GCA_016211085.1. GTDB lineage: Bacteria > Acidobacteriota > UBA6911 > RPQK01 > JACQSY01 > JACQSY01. The sequence continues at coordinate 32,028 of JACQSY010000009.1, forward strand.
GACTGAAGAATTACTATACTTTCCTTTATCATCTCAAATACGACAGGAGCTTTCTTCACTTCGAAGGCTTGAACTATCCCTACGGCGAACACATTTTTTACACCGACGCGCAGCCGCTTTTGGTAAACTCCGTAAAATGGATTAGCTCGAACTTGGTTGACCTCTCGCGTTACGGCATCGGCGTCCTGAATCTCAGCTTGCTCTTCATGCTCCTGCCCGCGAGCGCCATGCTGTTTTTGATCTTGCGAAGGTTCTCCTTGCCGGCTTGGTATGCCATGCCGGCTGCCGTAGGGATTACCTTTCTCTCACCCCAGGTGTTGCGCTTTGGTGGTCATTACAGCCTGGGATACGTGGCAGCAATTCCGCTGGCCTGGTATTTAGCGCTTCGTTTTTTTGAAAAGCCGAATTACGGGATAAGCTTCTTGATCGCCCTGAACTCATTATTGTGGGGGGCGATCCATCCTTACTACCTCTACATATTTTCCATTTTTTTTCTGGCGCTGTGGATGGCCCAACTGAACCATCTTCGAAATTCCCGCTCGATTTTTCAGATGCTTATCCAAATCCTGCTTCCCGGTTTGCTTATGGCGCTAGGGTTGCTGGCCACAGACCCTTATCTGGGTGGGCGACCCTATCCACTGGATTCGCGTTATTACCACGCAACGCCGGCAAGCGTATTTCTACCTTCCTATCCCACCTTCGGCATCCAATCGGACTTCTTGGTGCATTGGGGGGAACCTCAGTCTGAGGGGATTGCGTATGTGGGGGCAACAGGTCTCCTGGGACTGATTCTGCTCGGGATTCTGCTCATTCGTTCTGTGAAATGCAAACGTCTTAAGAAACTGGCTCGACCTACTCGATTTCGGCTGTTGAACAATTCGCTTTTCGCAGCGCTGCTTCTCCTGGTTTTCTCATTGGGGTACCCGCTGTACCTGATGCCTGATTCTGTCCTGGAAATAATTCCTCCCCTCAACCAATTTCGGTCGGTTGGACGATTAGCATGGGTTTTTTATTATGTCTTTTCAATTTTTGCCTTTTATTTGACTTTTATTGCTTCCCGATCCATGAGGAGATTGGGCTGGAGAAGAGGAGCCCGTCTGTTGCTGGGTATTGCATTGACTGGAATTGTCCTCGAAGCCGGTATTCAGAATCGAACGGTCTCCAACCACATAAATCATCGCCTGACTGATTCGGGGTTTTGTTCTGAAGATTTCCAATGGATTGAACAGTTGGACGTAAAAAGCTATCAGGCAATCGTCCCTGTTCCCTACTACCATATTGGTTCTGAGAAAGTCTTCCGTTTTGCAGGGAGCTCAGGCGCTATTTATTACTCCATGATGGCCTCCCTGAAAACAGGATTGCCCCTGACCTCCGTGTTCATGTCTCGCACACCCATGGAGCAGGCTCGCCGTTCGGTAAGTTTTTTTGAACAAGCTGGCCAGTCACCGTCAATCCTTGATGATTTGCCCGATTCACGCCCCTTTTTGATTCTTGCCACCCATGAGGCACTCAAGCCTGAAGAGCAAGCTTTGTTGAAGAAGGCCACACTCCTTTTTGAAAACCCGGCCCTCCGACTTTACAAGTTTTCCACGGAGGAGCATAGCGGCCGCCCTTAGTACCCCAATTCGGCGTCCTCAGAGGCGCGCGCGAAGCGTAGCGCAGCAAGCGCTTGTGTCGATTACTGCAGTAGCGCTCATTGGCGCCCTTTGATCGCGCCGCCGTTGGGGCCCCGGTTTCAGTTACGGTGAAGACTTGTCGTCGCGGCCAAATTGTCCCGGCGCCGACCAGAGCGGCGACGACTCATGCGTTTTTCACAATGGTATGATGGTGAGCATTAAGGATGTCTTCGATAGCAGAACTGACCGAAGCAAATCTACTGCGGAACCAACAGGAGTACAGCGAGAGAAAAATCCAGCTGGAATCGCTGCCTTACCTCATACAAATCGGCGCCGACAACCGCTGCAACCTGCGATGCGGTTTTTGCTTGGCGGAGGCGTATCGGGAAGCGGGCTGGCTTCACCTTCAAGATCGCAAGCTCGATCGAAATCCGCTGGAGATTTTTCAAAGGCTTGTTCCCTTCATGCCTTATTGGAAGTTTCTGTCGCTGACCGGGCCCGGGGAATCGCTTCTGAATCCGAGACTCCCGGAGATACTGGCGCTGGTTCGTCAGAATTCCGGGTGCGCTATAGCTGTTACCACTAATGGGGTCTTGATCAACTCGCGTTTAGCGCGAATCCTCATTGAGCACCATGTGGACGAGATCTCGATTTCTTTGGACAGCATTCGCAAAGATACCTATGAGCAGCTGCGGGTGAACGCCGAATTTGAGAAAGCCATAGGCGCGATCGAGGTATTGAATCAAGAGAAACAAAAAGCAGAGACTGATTTTCCACGCATCAACCTCATGCCCACTTTTATGAGGAAGAATATAGAAGAGTTGCCTGATTTTATTGATTTCGCCGTGAAATATCGCATTCACTTGATTCATGCATCACCGGTACAAATTTATCGCCGGGATTGGGTTGAAGAATCTCTTCTGCGCTTTCCGGATTTAACTCGAAGAATAGCTCAGCAGGCTGAAAAACGGGCCATACGACTGGGCGTTCGATTCATTAATAATCTACGCATGGTTTATGTGAATCGAGGAAAAAAGCTGGGTCGTCTGCTGAGGAAAAAAGAAGTGCTGGATTTTCCGACGGACCCCTCCACCTGTTTAAAACCGTGGAACAGTATCTTTATTGAGCCCGATGGCGAAGTCCGCCCTTGCTGTTACCCCAGCCCGGTCTACGGCAATATCTACGAGACCGGTTTCCTGTCCCTGTGGAATGGTGAGGCGGCTCAATCCTTACGGCGCTCGATGATTGCAAAGGACCTCCCCAAGGCGTGCGCCAAGTGCTACGAATTCAATCGTCACAATCCCCAAGTCATGATCCAGCTTCTCACCTGAGCAGGCTGGACATCGCTTGCCAGGGTTGGAATTCCACTGGCTTTGGGAAGCGGCGAGGTCCAACCAGCAAGACACGGCCTCGCCGCCTGGTGGTGTGCGGTCTCAAAACAAAAGTTTCAAGCCAAACTGAATCTGGCGCGAAGTTGTGATCGTGCTCCGGATCCGGCCCGCCGTCGGGCTGGCACGTAGGGTGCGGCGATCGAAGACCGTACTTTCGGGCAACCCAAAATTGGCACGATTGAACAAATTGAAAAACTCAGCTCGGAACTGGATGTTGAAGTGGTCCGACGCTGGAATATTCTTGGTCACGACCAAGTCAAAATTTGCGATTCCCGGAGCAATCAAGACGTTGCGTCCCAGATTCCCAAGGAATCCCGGCTGTTGAGGCAAAAACGCTGCGGGATCGTAGTACTGAATGGGGTTCCTGGAGTCCACACGGATTTCAGGTACCGCAGGATTGCGATCCGGGAAGTCACGGTTGAAGCGCAGATGGGGGGAAGCCACACCCGAGCTGACTGCCATGGGATTACCATCGCTGAAACGTCCGATCCCGCTCAGCGACCAGCCCCCCAAGAGTTTTCCTGCTGCCCCGGGCCATTCGCGGCCTGGCAGATCATAGGTGAAATTGAACACCATATTGTGCCGCACGTCAAAGGCCGAAAGGCCGGTGTCCCGGAAATCGAGATAGCGCATCAGGGAGGCGCCGTCGTTCACGTAGTCGCTCCCCCCGTTCAAGGAAGAGCTGTCGTCGATGGATTTAGAAAACGTGTACGACATTTGAAACTGAAGCGCCTCGGAAAATCGCCGGTTCAGCTCTACCAGCATGGCGTGGTAGTTGCTGGCAGCCCCCAGCACCATAGCGCGCAGCCGGCCTCCACGAAGATCCGGGTGCCGGAAAGGGGCTGTGGGAGGCGCAAAGAGACGCCCGTTTACCAGCTGAAACTGGGGCACGTTCCACATGGTTTGCATCGGCAGATGCAAACCGCGGCTTCCCACGTAGCCGATCTTGAAGACAGTGTCGGGCATCAATTCGCGCTGGATGTCGAGGCTCCATTTCATGACGTAAGGCTGCGGCGGTTCCCATTCGATGACGTCTACTTCAGGAGCCCCGCTTAACAGATCAAACTGAGTGAAGAAGGCATTGGGGAAATCAATGTTGGGAACTTGGTTGGCTGTGAGCGATCCCCGAACCACAATCAGAGGGAGCACGCCCAGATCCCCTCCGGAAGTGTAGGTGCTGTTGATCAGATCATAGAACAGCCCAAACCCTGCCCGCACTGCAGTCTTCCCATCACCCCAGGGGTCCCACGCGAAACCGATTCGCGGTGCAAAGTTCTCTGCAGACGGATCTTCAAAAAAAGGATTCCCAATGGAGGCGTCGGAGGGCTTGATGCCCACTCTGGTCTTGAAATCAAAGCGAAAGGTGGAAATGCGCTCGTATTTCTCAGTCATGTCACCGGTGGGCTCATAGCGGATACCCAGGTTGAGTGTGAAATTAGGAAACAGGCTGATGTCATCCTGGAAGAAAAAGCCCATCAGGGTTTGCCGGTAGTAGCGCTCCGCGTCACCCGTCAGAGCCGAACTGAACTGATCCACCCGGCCCCGCAGGAATTCCTCCACACCCAAAAAACTGTAAACCCCAGCTCGACGAAACGTGCCCTGGGTTCGATTGTCCTGCCGGCGTTCAATATCCACGCCCAACTTCATGGAGTGCTTGCCGCGCGTGTAAGTGACGGTGTCCTTAAACTGGAAGTAGTTGTTGATTTCATAAACGCTGACGAAATTTCGACCCCCGATGGAACTGACATTACCCACGGTGATCTGGCCGAAAAGGGGATTGCCGCCCACCTGGGTAAATCGCGTGAAGGAACGGAGATCGGTAAAACCAGGCAACGGCTCATCATTGGTGAGCAGGTTCCCTCTGTTGAAACCAAAACTGAACAGATTGATCAGGTTGGGCGAGAAAACCTTGGTTTCTCCCAAGGTCAGGTACTGGTTTCGCGTGCTCTGAGCGGCCATGACATTCAACTGGGCGGGAACCGTTCGCAAGCCCTTATCAAACGTATAACGTCCAAATAGCGTGTCGGACCGGCTCAGGTTGTGATCGATACGGACTGTAACAAAGTCTTCGTCAGTATCCTGGCTTACCGATTGGATCAGCTCGGCCCTTCCATCTCCAAAATCGCGGCCGTTGGGGACGGGAAACCACGCCAGAAAAGGTTTGACGCTATTTGCCACACCGACCTGGCGGAGCTCGCCGGTCTTGGGGTCAGGGAGCAGCCCCTGGCGTGCGTTGTTGCTGAGCACATCAAACCGCCGGGTCAAGCCCAGTTGTTCTCGCAGACCTTCGTAGCTTCCGAAGACAAAACTTTTTTCCTTAATGATGGGGCCACCAGCGGCCGCCCCGAATTGATTCCGTTTGAATTCCGGAGGGACCTGACCGTCAAAGAAATTTCTCGCGTCCAGATTGTCATTGCGCAGGAATTCGAAAACCGACCCGTGAAATTCATTGGTCCCCGACTTGGTGACCGCGTTGAAAACTCCTCCAGTATGGCGTCCGTATTCTGCACTATAGGCATTGGTGATGATCTGGAATTCCTTAATTGTCTCCACGCCCGTCAACAGTCCCGCCGCACTTCCCGGGGCCCCTGCCCGGTCGGTGATGCTGGTGCCATCCAGTTGAAAGAGGCTGGCGTACTGGCGAGTTCCTGCGATGGAAAGCTTCTTGGAAAAACCTACAGTGACATTGCCCGAGGCCGCGCCGGTTCCGTACTCGGCAAAAACTACTCCGGCTTGAAGAGGTGCAAGTTCAATAAGGCTCCTTGCGTTAAGCGGAAGCTCGCGGACCTTGTTTTCGTCTACCAGGCCTGCAATGGTCGAGGTCGTCGTCTCCACCTGAGCGGCGTCTCCTCGAATTTCCACTACCTCGCTGATTTCACCGACCTCTAGAACAAAATCAATGACGGCTTCACGCCCTGCCGTTAACGCCACCCCGCTGCGAATCTTGGTCTGAAAGCCGGGGACTTCCGCTTTCACCTCATAGGTGCCCAGAGGCAAATTGGTCGAGACGTAACGTCCGGAATCATTGGTAATTGATTCACGTACTACCCCCGTTTCTACGTTCTTGACCGTGATGGTGGCACCCGGAAGCACAGCGCCGCTTTGGTCTCGCGTCGTACCCACGATGCTGCCCGTCACCTGGGCCCAAACAGGGAAGAGACTCAGCGCAAGCACGGAAAGGCTAATCAACGCGACTCGGATGATTGGCTTAAGACTGATGGAAGTCATGACTTTTCCCTCACCTTCATGGTTCGATTTCCGCAAAGACGGACAGACGACAAACGGCGCAGAGATAAAGAGGAGCCTTAAAACTGAAAATCGGCTGACAGTCTTCTACTGCTTCAAAACTCCTGGGATGACTTATTAGCGCGAGAAAGCAGACTTAAGTTTAGGAATGTGGATTCAGAATGTCAACCCTAGGCGGGGGAATGAGGGTTGATTGATCATTACTGGACCTGTGACCGTTCTCACAGGATGAACTGACGGGATCTGCTATCTTGCGCCGCAGACTGCGCCCCTTCGATTATGAACTGCTGCGTCCTGTCGCTATAGCCGGTCCTGAGATCATCCAAAGAGGAGGAAGATGATCTCAAGTTTTCTTAACCGCTAAATTTCACGAGTCATTGGGATTCATTATGAAAACAAAAATCATCTTTGCCGCAGTTTTTTCGTTGATTGCTTCGAGTGCACTCTTTGGCTCCCCCGCGCAAGTGGAATTCAGTGCCACCTTGCTCTCAGTAGTCAAGGAGAGCGCTCAAGTGGGAAGGCTAAGCATGGACCTCGGAGCGACCACGTTGGAGGTGCGTGTCACCGGCCTGACCGAAATCCTGGATGAAAACAACACTCCTTTGACCCTTGCGCAACTGGAATCTGAAATCGGTACCGTTCTTGAAGTGGAGGGAATTTTCACCCGCGGCGGAATTCTTGCAGATCGAATAAAGCTGGCCGAGGAAAACGACGAATTCGTTTTCAGAGGGCGCATTGCAGAAATTAACGCGGCAGCGCGAGAAATCCGTGTCATGAATTTTGTCATCAAGGTTCCGGCGGACACCGAGATAAAGGATCAGGAGGGGAATCCTCTCTCATTTTCTGATTTACGAGTCTCACAATTCGTCCAGGTCGAAGGTCTCAGGAACGGGACCGTTTTTGAAGCTCGAGAGATCAAGATCCGTTTTCATGAACGCAAATCGTCCCGCATCGTTTTTGAAGGGACGATCACTGCCCTTTCAGGAACCAATCTCAACATTCTGATCGAGGGAGTGGACTCCGTTCTGGTAAAAACCACACCCGACACCAGGATTCATGGGACGCTCGCGGTGGGAGCGCTGGTCCGGGTGATCGGGATTATCAATGGAGATTTGACGGTGACGGCCCATACCATCATCGTGCAGCAACCGGTTCGGCTGGCTCCTGAGAAGCTTAGAATGGGTCTTGAAATGACGCGCCGGGTGGAGGTGGTGTTGCGAACCAAGTTCGACGTTGATGTGACGCTTCAGCTTTCCAGTACCCATCCAGCCGTAGCCGCTCCCAGTGGGGTTAGCCTGACCATCCCTGCTGGAAAAGTTGCGGGATTCTTTGAAGTCAAGTCCGCTGCAACCCCAGGCGAGACAATGATCAGGGTGCAGCTTCCTGCTTCGCTTGGCGGCTTCACGGCCGAACTCCCTGTTGTGGTTGCGGATGCACACGACAAGGCGGCTCGTCCATTGAAAATCGAATGGAGACCACAAGAATTAAGGCTGGGAACGGGCGATAGCCGAACGGTTCAACTGCGCTTGAGTGAACCGGCCCCGGCACCCATCACGATCATCCTGACCTTGAAGGAGGGAGCTGCGGGTTCAATCAGCTTCCCAGCCACAGTCAATCTGGCCGCTGGCGAGCGAGTTGCTGAGTTGACGCTGACAGCAGGAACTGTTGCCGGAGCAGCAAAGCTCGAGGCTGCGCTGCCGGCCTCTGTGGGCGGTGATAAGGACGAACTGGAGGTGAAGATCCGCTAAATCGGAGGCGGAGCGCTGGCAGACAGCCAGTCTCAAAAGGCATCGCGTGCGTCGATACCGTATCCGGAGGAAGACTTTCGAACAAAAATCCCGCCACGAAAGCAGCGCACGGAGCGCTAAGCGCTCTGGAGTGCGGGTAACAGGTCACCGCCTTTTTTGCGGACGACCTGTCGCCCGCCTACAGCCTCTACATTTTTCCTCACGAGTAGCGATCGTCGCTGGAGAGCCTGCCCTTCTGTGGCGGGCGATCAGAGAATGACAAAGGGCGAAGCGAAGCGGAGCCCTGGCGGTGCGCCGCTTTCAGAAGATGATCCTCAGGATCAAGAGCACCAGCAGGATCAGAATGGGGACCGCTCCGAGAAAAATCATGATCAGGGTTAATGTGAAAAAGCAGGAATCACGTCTTTTAGGCTTTTCTGCCGGGGGAACTTCCATCGGGAATGCGCGCGAGGCTGAAGAATCAGTGGATGGCGGAACGGACTTTTTTTAACTCCTCTTCAATCAGCTCTGTCATCTCCACCCAATTACGGCTGTAGAAACCCGCGTCATCCTGCAGGCTTCGATAGAGATTCACTATACGATCAAAGGCTTCAGCTTTTTTCTTTAATTCCATCTGCTCTTGTTCGCCCTTCATTGTGGAGAATATAATTCGCCCTTCATGAATAGGCAAGCGCTCTGGAACAAACTGATTGCTGACTGGGGAAAAAAGGCGCCGGCTTCAAAAGCACATTTTGAACGGGCCTCTCGGTCACAGGTTCGCGGCGGCAGCCACAGTATCCGCCTCTTTGAGCCATTTCCGCTCTACGACAAATGGGCGCGCGGCTCCAAGGTTTGCGACTTGGATGACAACCAGTACGTCGACTTTTGGCAAGGTCATTACACCAACATTTTGGGGCATAATCCCCCCGAGTTGACCGCGGTTCTGGCTGATTTTCTGCGGAACGGCGGGGGTCTGCAAACCGGTTTTCCGGGATGGCATCAGGTGGAACTGGCCGAAGAAATCTGCAGCCGCACCAATGCCGAGCGGGTGCGTTTCACCACCAGCGGCTCTCTGGCGACACTTTACGCTGTAATGCTCAGCCGCGCTTTTACGCGGCGACCTCTTGTCCTGAAGGTGAGCGGTGGCTGGCATGGGTCCCAACCCTACCTTCTTAAGGGGATTACCGCCTATCAGGGAGGGCTGAGTCTTCGCGAATCGGACGGCCTGCACGCAAACTGTGCCGAAGAGATCGTCACCACGCGCTTCAATGATGTTGGGAATTTGGAAGAAGTGTTCCACCGCTGCGGTGAGCAAATCGCTTGTTTTGTGATGGAGCCGTTTATTGGTGAGGGTGGTTTCATGATGGTGGACCGTTCTTATCTACAGAAGGCTCGCGAGTTGACCCGTAGCTACGGCACAGTCCTGATCCTGGATGAGATTATCTCGGGTTTTCGTTTTTGCGTCGGGTCCCTGGCAAGCCTTTATGGGGTCACTCCGGACCTCGCGACTTATGGAAAAATCATTGGCGGGGGTCTGCCTCTGACCGCCCTGGCGGGAAGGGCGGATATTCTGGAGTTGGCCAATCCCAAGCTTGGGCCGGGGCGCCGCGTTCGCGCCGAGGGAGGAACTTTCTCAGCACACCCGAGCGCCGTGTTGGCCGGACTCACCATGATTCGTTTCCTGGACCATCATAAGGAAGAAATCTATCCCCGTATCAACCGCTTCGGAGAGATGGTCAGACGGGAAGTTCCTCAGATCTTTGCCCGTTTCGATATTCGCGTTGTCTCGACAGGGCACCCCAAAGATCATGTGCCCGGCTCCTCGATGGCAATGCTGCAGTTCCCCCTTCAGGGGCAAGAGGAGATCCGTTATCCTGAGGAGGTCTGGAACCCGGAAATCTGCGACGTAGAGATGCGGGAAAAGTTTTTGCGACTCGCCTTTGTTGCTCGAGGTTTCCATGCCGCTCATGGGTTCGGTTCGGCTTGTGCGGCCCACAGCGAACAGGAAATCCATGGGTTTTTGAACGCCGCGGAAGAGGTGGCCAGGATCATCAGCTCCTGCTGAGTTCTCGTGTCTCGGAGGCGGTTGCGATCGCGCTTGCGAGACGAGGTCAAGTAGCAAGAATCAAGACACTCTGGGCGGTTTCAGCTTAGAAAAATCCTATAATGATTAAAATCTTAGTAAGAAGGAAACCATGGAAATTCGCGCTGAGCTCGAAGACCTTTCTTCGATCAAGAAGGTACTCAGGGTCGAAATACCGGCGGAAGTCGCCCAACAGGAACTCAACCGAGTAGCGAAGGATTACTGCAAATATGCCCGGCTTCCAGGGTTCCGGCCCGGCAAAGCGCCGGTGTCGCTGGTCAAGCGTCGTTTCGAAAAGGATATTCGCCAGGACGTGCTGCAGAAGCTCATTCCAGAGTCCTACGACCAGGCGGTCAAGGAGAAAGGGCTCAAGCCATTGGGCCGGCCTGACTTGGAGAAGCTGGTTTTTGAAGAGGGCAAGCCGCTGTCTTATGAAGCGCGCTTCGAGGTAGGGCCGGTCGTGAAGCTGCCGGCCTACAAAGGACTGACTGCCAGGGCGGAGCGCTCGGCAATCACCGAGGAAGAGATTAACCTGGAGTTGCAGAAGCTTCGGGATCGGCACTCGCGGCTGGTGACTGTAGAAGGACGTCCGGTGCAGGAAGGCGACTATGCCTTGGTGGATTTGCACGGTGTTTATGTCTCCGATCAGGCGGCAGAAACCTCGACGGAGCTGGAAGCCCCTGCCATCAGCGAAGAAAATGCCGTGCTGCAGGTGGGCGACAGCCATACCCTGAAGGAATTTAACGAAGCCCTGCCCAGGATGCAGTTAGGGGAGGAAAAAACATTTCTCGTGAGCTATCCCTCGGACTACCCCAACAAGAAACTAGCGGGACAAAGTCTGCTTTTCACGGTCCAGCTGAACGAACTCAAGGTTAAGCAGTTGCCCGAATTGAACGACGAGTTCGCCAAGGATGCCAGCGATTTCGCCACCATGGGAGAGCTCAAAGAAAAGATAAGAGCGGATCTGGAGGCTCAACACGAGAAAAATCGCGAGAGCGCTCTGCAAAACGACTTGTTGAAACAGTTGGTGGAAACCGCCGACTTTGAGCTGCCGGAAATCCTGGTCGAAGATCGTATTGATGAAAAACTCAGAGATGTCGCCTATAATATAGCGGCACAGGGAGTGGATCCCTCCAAGGCTAATGTGGACTGGACGAAGGTTCGCTCAGATCTGCGGCCTGAAGCCGAACGGGATGTTCGAGTCTCAATCATCCTGGAAGAGATTGCAAACCAGGAAAACCTCCAGGTAGAAAGCCGGGAGTTGGAAGGCGAAATTGAGCGCCTCGCCGCTTCCATGAATCAACCCATCGAGAAAGTGCGTCAATACTTTCAAAAGGAGGGTCGCATGGAAAACTTGCGACGACAGCTGCTGTCGCGCAAGGCTTTGGATCTGGTCTTCAGCGCAGCCGTGATTTCGTGAGTGGATGCAGGGCTTGGCTGGAGGCGGTGGGAAGGAAGGTTGGCTTAGATCATGACTTTGATTCCAATGGTGGTGGAGCAAACCAACCGGGGCGAGCGGGCCTATGATATTTACTCACGCTTGCTTAAGGACAGCATCATTTTTCTTGGCACCCCTATCGACGATAATGTTGCCAACCTGGTGACTGCTCAGTTGCTCTTTCTCGAGGCCGAGGATCCCGATCGCGACATTTCGCTCTACATCAACAGTCCGGGCGGTTCGATTACGGCCGGCTTGGCCATTTACGACACCATGCAGTTTGTGAAGAACGACGTGACGACAATCTGCATCGGGCAGGCGTCTTCCATGGGAGCCCTTTTGTTGGCGGCGGGTACTCATGGCAAACGCTTTGCGCTCCCCAACAGTCGGATTTTGATTCACCAGCCCGCCATCAGCGGGCTTTCCGGGCAAGCGACCGACATCGATATACACGCACGTGAAATCCTGCGAATGCGCGAAACCACCAATGCGATCCTATCGAAACATACGAGTCAAAAGTTGGAACGTATTCGGACGGACGTCGAGCGGGACTACATCATGACGGCCGAGCAGGCGAAGGACTATGGTATAATTGATCAGATAATTGAGAAGCACACGTGAGGGCAATGATCGAATTAAAGGACAGAAAATGAAAGAATTTTCAACATCAGCCGGAGAGCTATGGTTCGTTAATTCGATTCTATCTTGGTCTTCTCCGGGGGGTGGCCAGTGAGAAAGGACAGCGAGGAAGTTTTGCGTTGTTCCTTCTGCAACAAGAGCCAAAATGACGTCAAGAAACTGATCGCCGGCCCCACGGTGTTCATTTGTGACGAGTGTGTGGACGTCTGCAATGAAATCATTTCAGACGACATCAGCGCCGAAACCGCCTCCGTCAAAGAAACCCTTCCCAAACCTGCCGAGATCCGAGCCTTTCTGGATCAATATGTCATCGGACAGGAGCTCACGAAGAAGAAGCTGGCAGTAGCAGTTTATAACCACTACAAGCGCATCAAGATTGGACGCAGACGTCAACAGGATGTCGAGTTGGCAAAGAGCAACGTGCTTTTGATTGGTCCTACCGGCACTGGAAAGACGCTCTTGGCCCAAACGCTGGCCCGCATGCTCTCGGTGCCTTTCGCTATCGTGGACGCCACCACTCTCACGGAGGCGGGATACGTTGGAGAAGATGTCGAAAATATAATCCTTAAGCTCCTTCAGGCAGCTGGCGGCGACCGCGAGCGCTGCATGCAGGGCATTATCTATATTGATGAAATCGATAAGATCTCCAGAAAGGACGAGAATCCCTCCATCACACGAGACGTGTCCGGTGAAGGCGTGCAGCAGGCACTTTTAAAAATTCTGGAGGGTACGGTTGCCAATGTTCCTCCTCAAGGCGGGCGAAAGCATCCGCACCAGGAGTTTGTTCAGATTGACACTCAGAACATCCTTTTTATCTGCGGAGGCGCTTTCGTAGGTCTCGAAAAAAACATTCGCAGGCGCCTGGGCAAGGGGAGTCTGGGCTTTCGCTCGGCATTGGCGGATGGGCGGTGGAAGAAGGAGAACGACTCAGAGGTTCTCGGCCAAGTGCTCCCGGAGGATCTCATCAAATACGGACTCATCCCTGAATTTGTGGGCAGGCTGCCGGTGGTGTGCACGCTGCATGAGCTGGACAAGGACGCGCTGGTGGATATTTTGACCAAACCAAATAATGCGCTTGTCAGACAGTACCAGAAGATGTTTGAATTTGAGAACGTGGCGTTGAGGTTTACCGATGACGCCATCACGGCAGTCGCAGATCTTGCTCTGAGACGTAAGATCGGTGCCCGGGGCTTGCGCTTGATTCTGGAAGATCTTATGTTAGATATTATGTATGAGTTGCCCTCGAGCAAGAAGGTAAAAGAGTTCATCGTTACCCGGGAGATGGTGGATAACAAAGAAGTCGTCTTCAAACTCCTGGAAAAAGCCGGCTAGACAGCCGAACCCCAATATCTGACCCTGTTACCAAGCTATTATCCTTTAATCCAGCACTGTATTTTTTCAAGGGGGGGGGATTGGTTGAAGGCGATTTTGAAACTGTCAGCCCCGAATCGTATCTGTTATTACAGAAACGGGTGTGCAAAATAAATAAATCCGGTTGGGAGAATGGAAGAGACTAAAGCGCTGGCTGCAACTGTCTCTTGTGAAAAATGAACGATTTTGAAGAAAAGACAACCCAGATTTATCCCATGGTCCCCATTAGGGATGTGGTGGTCTTTCCCTACATGATGGTGCCCTTTGTGATCGGGCGTGCATCCTCGGTGCTGGCACTGGAACGGGCCCTCCAAGGAGATAAGAAAATTTACCTGGCGACGCAGATTGATGCGTCTCAGGACAACCCGGCTCCGAAAGACATCTATAAAGTCGGAACCGTGGCCAGCATTGTTCAGAGCCTGAAGCTCCCGGACGGGAACATCAAGGTTTTGGTAGAAGGCATGCGTCGCGCTCGAACGCTTCGCGTCATCGAGTCTGCAGGTTACCTTGAAGCCGAGGTGCAATTTGACCCGGTGTCCAAGCCCGCCGGCGCCAAGATCAGTTTGTTGAACAAGCGCCTGAACACGCTGTTTGAACAGTTTGCCAAGCTCAATCCCAACGTCAATTACGAAACCATACTCCAGTCGGTGCGAGGCAGCGATCCGGAGCGGCTTTCGGACACCATTGCTGCCAATTTGCCCATTGGCGTCGAAGATAAGCAGGCCTTGCTGGAGATCAATGATGCGACGGAACGACTGGAGAAGATTTGTGAGGCCATTGAGGTCGAAATCGAAAAAATAAAAATGGATAAATCCATTCAGGGACGCGTAAGGAGGCAAATGGAAAAAGCCCAACGCGAGTATTACCTGAATGAAAAGATGAAAGCCATTCAAAAAGAGCTAGGCCGCGGCGAAAAAGACGAAATCGACGAGCTGAAGAAAAAGGTGGAAGAAGCCCGGATGCCGAAAGACGCCTACGAGAAGGCGATGAACGAAATTCGGCGCCTGGAGCAAATGCCTCCGATGAGTGCGGAAACCACAGTCAGCCGCACCTACCTTGACTGGCTGCTCGCCATGCCCTGGCATAAGCGCAGCCGGGAGATCAAGGACATCAATCGCGCGGAGCAGGTCCTGAATGAGGATCATTACGGACTGGAAAAGGTCAAAGAGAGGATCCTGGAGTTCCTGGCTGTACGCCAGCTCTCCCGGAAAACTCAGCAAGGATCGATACTGTGCTTTGTGGGGCCTCCCGGGGTAGGCAAGACTTCGTTGGGCCGCTCGATCGCCCGGGCAACCGGACGTAAGTTCGTCCGTTTTTCATTGGGCGGCGTCCGTGACGAAGCGGAGATCCGTGGTCACCGCCGTACCTACATCGGGGCCCTTCCCGGACAAATCATCCAGCTCATGAAAAAGGCGGGTACCCGTAATCCGGTGTACCTCCTGGACGAGGTGGACAAGATGAGCATGGATTTTCGGGGAGATCCTTCTGCCGCCCTGATGGAAGTCCTTGACCCCGAACACAACAAGACCTTTGTGGACCATTATCTGGACACTGAATTTGATCTTTCAGAAGTCTTGTTTATCTGCACAGCCAACGTTCTGCATACCATCCCGCGGCCTCTGCAAGACCGTATGGAAATCATTCAGATTTCCGGTTATACCGAGGAAGAAAAGCTGAATATTGCCAGACAGTACCTGATTCCCAAGCAGCTGGATCAAAAGGGACTCAAACCTGAATTTATCGAGATCACGGATGAAGCGGTACGTGAAATCATTCGCAGCTACACACGAGAATCAGGAGTCCGTAACCTGGAGCGTGAGATTGCCAATATTTGCCGCAAGGTGGCACGGCGCTACGTTTCGCGCGAACAACCTAATGGTGGATGGCCGAAGATCGTCCTTACTGATGCAGAGGTGCCGGAATTCCTGGGCGTGCGAAAATTCCGTACGCAAATGGCCAGCGAGGCCAACGAAATCGGTCTGGCAACCGGTTTGGCCTGGACCGAGGTGGGCGGAGAAGTCCTTCTCACCGAAGCCACTACCATGGAGGGCAAGGGGGACTTGACGCTCACCGGAAAACTGGGTGACGTGATGCAGGAGTCGGTCAAGGCGGCCCTCTCCTTCGTGCGCTCCCGCAGCAGTGAATTTGAGCTCACCAAGGATTTTTACAAAATGCTGGACATGCATGTGCATGTCCCGGAAGGATCGATTCCTAAAGACGGTCCCTCGGCTGGTATCACCATGGCCACTACCATCATTTCGGCCTTGACGCGCATCCCGGTACGCCGTGATGTCGCCATGACCGGTGAGATCACGCTGCGCGGCAAAGTGTTGCCCATTGGAGGGGTTAAGGAGAAGGTATTGGCCGCCCACCGCGCCGGTATCAGGACAGTGATTCTTCCCAGGGATAACGAGAAAGATTTGAAGGATATTCCTGATTCCCTTCTGGAAGACTTGAAAATTGTGCTCGTCGAGACTATGGACGAGGTTCTGGATATTGCTTTGGAGAGACCCATCCGATCAGATCGAGGGGACTATCTTAAGCAACAGCAGCCGCCCAAGCTGGAAGGGGAAGATCGTCCCGGAATCCACTGACTCGCGCTGGGCGTTTGTAGAAGCGGACCACGAATTCTACTGCAGAACTACAATTACTAAATACTGTCTCACGATTTTTCAAAGGCTGCACTGACGTTTGGAGCCTGCTTTCTGCTCACCTGGTCTGAGCAGAATCGATTTATTCTCATGAAAGGAAAAAACATGGCTGAAGCAAGCACCCCACCCATTAAGGAAAATGGGGAACCCCTGAACATTCAGGAACTGAAGGAACTGAATATTCAGGCTTTAAACCACATCGCCAAGGATCTGGATATTCCTGGTGCCACCGGAATGCGAAAACAGGAGCTGATTTTTCAGATTCTGAAGGCCCAAACCGAACGCAGCGGTCTGATTTTTTCAGAAGGAGTACTGGAAACTCTTCCTGACGGTTTTGGATTCCTGCGGGCCCCGGAATACAACTACCTGCCCGGCCCTGATGACATTTACGTCTCCCCGTCGCAGATCCGTAAATTTGACCTGCACACGGGAGATACCGTATCGGGCCAGGTTCGACCGCCCAAGGACGGTGAACGCTATTTTGCCTTGATTAAAGTCGAGGCCATCAATTTCGAGCATCCGGACGTCGCCCGGGAGCGCACATTTTTTGAAAACCTCACTCCCATTTATCCCAATGAGCGGATCAGGCTCGAAACCACTAAGGAGAACCTTTCTGGGCGAGTGATGGATCTGCTGACTCCCATTGGCAAGGGGCAGCGCGGACTGATTGTTTCACCTCCTCGTGCCGGAAAGACCATGATTTTGCAGAGTATTGCCAACTCAGTCACCGCCAACCATCCCGAAGTTGTCCTCATTGTCCTGTTGATTGATGAGAGGCCGGAAGAGGTCACCGACATGCAGCGTTCGGTGCACGGGGAGGTGATCAGCTCCACCTTTGACGAACCTGCCACACGACACGTACAAGTGGCTGAGATGGTGTTGGAGAAGGCCAAACGGCTGGTGGAGCATAAGAAGGATGTAGTGATTCTTCTGGACTCGATTACTCGTCTGGCCCGCGCCTACAACACGATCGTGCCTCCATCCGGCAAAGTGCTTTCCGGAGGGGTGGACTCGAACGCGCTCCAAAGACCCAAGAGGTTTTTTGGAGCAGCCAGGAACATTGAAGAAGGCGGGAGCATGACCATCATTGCCACTGCCTTGATTGACACCGGCAGCCGCATGGACGATGTGATCTTTGAAGAGTTCAAGGGCACGGGCAACATGGAACTTCATCTGGATCGAAAGCTGGTGGACAAGCGGATCTTTCCTGCTATTGACATCAATCGTTCAGGCACCCGTAAAGAAGAGCTGCTGCTGGCGAAGGAGGAGCTGAACCGGGTCTGGGTATTGCGCAAGGTGCTGAATCCTCTCTCTGTGACTGAATCCATGGAGTTGCTGCTCGAAAAGCTCTCCAAGACCAAGAGCAACGCTGACTTCATGAAATCCATGTCGGCGGGATAAGCGGCGGTGCAGTGTCTCGGGTGCATCGCCGTCTCGCCGGACTTTGGGCCCTGTTCTTCCAGCTCTTCCCAAGTTTTTCACGTCTGGACATAGCTGTCGCTTTTTCTTATCATCCCTTCACCTTAATCCGGCCATGTCCAGCAAAGTCATGATCTGTGCCGCAGCGCGTGAAATCAAAGACGGAGAAATGGTCTTCGTTGGAATGAGGTTGCCCCTGCTGGCCTTCATGCTGGCAAAAAAATTACACGCTCCCCGGGCCATAGGTCTGTTTGAAAACGGCGTGGTTCGCGACGCGCCGGCGCAGGAAATGCTTTACACCATGAGTGATGGTCCTAATCTGCACGGAGCCGTGTGTTGCACCACCCTTTTAGATGTCATGTCACTCATGCAGCAGGGAAGGGTCGCTCTCGGTTTTCTAGGGGCTGCCGAAGTGGATCAGTACGGAAATCTGAACTCAACCCAGGTCAGGCGGCCGGATGGGGGAGTGATCCGGCTTCCCGGCAGCGGGGGGGCTTGTGATATCGCATGTCTTTCCGGTCGCGTCGCGACCGTTATCCGTCACGAAAAACACCGCCTGGTACCCCGGGTTTCTTATATCACCTCTCCGGCGCCTCCGGGCGGTGTTTGCTTGATCACGGACAAGGCAGTGTTTCGCAGCCATGCCGCCACTGGAATTTTGAATTTGGTCAGCTGTCACCCCGGGGTAAGCTTTGAGGAGATTCAATCCGAAACCTCTTGGACCTTGAAGGATCCGCAGCGGGAAACACCCCCGCCTTCACCCCAGGAGATTAATATTCTTGAGCAAATCGACCGTCAGGGATTTTGGGTCCAAAATTAACGTGAACAAGATCTGCTCGCTTGGTGACGCCGTGAGCGAGTTGGTCCATGATGGCTGCTCGCTGGCAATTTCTACCGATCTCGAGCAGCGTATCCCCTTTGCTGCAGCCCATGAAATCATCCGACAAAGAAAGAGGGAGCTCACCTTGATGGCTCCGATTTCCGACATGCTCGCCGACCAGATGATTGCGGGCGGGACCATTGCCAGAGTTCTCGCAGCCTGGGTGGGGAACGTCAGCGCAGGTTTGGGCCATAATTTTCGCCGGGCTGTTGAGAGTGGAATACCTCATCACGTGGAGATGGTGGACTACTCCAATTTCACTATGGCGCTGGCCCTGAAGGCAGGGGCTATGGGTGTTCCCTTCATCCCCACCCGATCCACGCTGGGCAGTGATCTGTTACGCAGGAACCCGGGACTGGAGCCGCTGACGGATGCCCGCACCGGCGAAGAACTGGTGGCGGTCCGAGCCTTGCGTCCCGACGTAGCCATTGTTCATGTCCAGAGATCGGATGAGGATGGTAACTGCCATGTATGGGGTAACCTGGGTGTGACGCTGGAAGCAGTGCGTGCCAGCCGCCGGACTCTGGTGATTGCGGAGGAAGTTGTCAGCCGTCAGGTCATCGTTTCCGATCCCAACCGGACCCTCATTCCAGGCTTTCTGGTTCATGCGGTGGTGCACCAGCCGTGGGGGGCTCATCCCTCCCCGGTTCAAGGTTATTACAATCGAGACCACCGTTTCTTCTCCGACTATCACCATCAAACCCGCACCTGGGAAGGCACCAAGCAATGGCTAGGGGAATGGGTTTACCAGGTTGCGGATCGGGAAGAGTACCTGTGCCGCATTGATCGTGAGCCGCTGCTTCTGAAAAACCACGCGCCGGCGGCTCCGGTAGACTATGGGTTCTAGTGTCCTGTCCCAGGAATACGCTGAATGGTGCCGGTGGAGTCGCGAGCAAACTCCTTGACGCTTGTTGCCCACGTGGATTCCGATCGCCTCCTGACTGCTTGTCCTCGGCTCGCCAGCCCCCGCTGGCACTTGTTCATGACACGAGGCGTCAGCCAACTGATGGTTGACCTGGGGCGTGTGAACTGATAATTAGTTTATACATAAATAATTTTGACTTAAACCAATGACGCCGGACCTCACAACACCCATTGAGCAGCTGCATCCCAAAAAATCTCTGCTTTTTACGCCCATAACTATCAATCAGTTGACGCTGCAAAATCGGGTATGGCTGCCGGCAATGGTAACGTGGCTTGCCGGGGAAGCGGGATTCGTCAATGAGGAAGTAGAAAAGCGCTACCTTCGCTACGCCCTGGGTGAAATGGGCATGATTGTCCTGGAGGCTATTGGGATCCGCGACATTTCCAGCGGTCCTCTTCTCAGAATCAGCCACAGCCGTTTTGTTCCGGGTTTAAGGGATCTGGCGCGGAAGATCCACGACACCAGCCCCAGCCGCGTAATTCCTCAAATCATCGACTTTCTCCGAATCTCCACTCGCAATCCGCAGAAATATCTGGCGAGGCTGGAAGAGCAGGATCCGCAAAAGTACTCAGGTCTTTCCGAGAAAAGCGAAGACGAACTACAACGTATCCTGACGCCGCGGCAGTGGCACGAGTACAATTACGGCTATCGTCAACTTATCGAAGATCTTAGCCTTGAAGAGATCCGTTCTTTGCCGGGGCTTTTTGCGCAGGCGGCGGCCCGGGCACGTGAAGCGAGATTTGATGGCGTGGAGCTTCACTTTGCACACGCCTACACGGTTGCTTCGTTTCTATCACGCCGCAATTCGCGCCAGGATGATTATGGAGGCCAGAGCCTTGACAACCGGGCACGGCTGGCACTGGAGATCATCGAGGCCGTCAGGAGAGAAGTGGGCCGCGACTTCCTGGTGGGCTGCCGTTTTTTGGGTCGTGAGGACATAACGGGGGGCAGTGAGATCGAGGACGCGGCGTATTTCGCACAGGAGTTTGCCCGCGCCGGGCTGGATTATCTTTCGGTATCGCGCGGCGGAAAATTTGAAGACGCCAAACAACCCAAGATCGGCCAGGCCATCTATCCCTACACCGGTTATAGTGGCTCCATGTGTATGCCCAATTGGACATTTGCGGCAGCTTACAACCATCCTTATGCTTGTGCCATCAAGCAGGCACTGGCCTCCCATGGGTTCCGAACACCGGTAGTGACGTGCGGACGGATTCAAACTTTTCAGGTCGCTGAAAACATTTTGCGCTCTGGCGAGGCCGATCTGATCGGGATGGCCCGCCAACTGCTGGCGGACCCGGACTGGCCGAAAAAAGTTCGGGACGGGGTGGGCAGAATCGTCTACTGCGACTATCATAACGTCTGTGAAGCTCTTGACCGCAATCATTTGCCCGTGCGTTGCAAGCTCTGGATGAACCACCCGCGAGGAACCATGCACCCGCCCCTGTACGACTACGGCAGCAGCAAGACCCAGCATCCGGTTCCTGATTCCGGCCAAAGCTGAGCACAGGCTCGAAAGCGGTCCTTAAGTGGCACTCTTATGCTCCGGGACACCTAGCCACTAGCGCTTTCTATCATTGGTTGCGTCAGAGTATTTAAGATCAATGAGCTCGTTTAAAGCATTTTCCAAAGGAGAGTTATGGCTCAACATCCGCATTTAAAACTCGTCAACCCGGAAAGCCTCATGCCCCCTATCGGTTTTGCCCACGCCTGTGTGGCCCGGGGAAGCCGGATTGTGTTTCTGGCTGGGCAAGTTTCTTCAGATAAAGAGGGCAACATCCTGCACCGTAATGACCTGGTTAAGCAGTTCGATCTCGCCTTAGAAAACATGCGCATCTGCATCGAGGAGGCAGGCGGCACCATGGACCAGATCACCAAGCTGACTTACTACGTGATCAATGTTGCCGACTATCTGGCCAAGAGAAAGGAACTGGGTGTGGTTTACCGCAAATACTTCGGGCGGCATTTCCCAGCCATGACGCTGGTGGGAGTCACGGGTTTGTATAATGACGGCGCCCTTATCGAAATTGACGGCTTTGCTGTCTTGGAATAATTTTCTTTTTTTAACGGCAGGATGCTATGAACAACAATACCGTGCGGCCTCTGCAAGGCATTCGGGTCATCGGATTCGAACAGCAAGTGGCTGGCCCTTACTGCACGATGATGCTGGCGCACCAAGGTGCCGACGTCATCAAGATTGAAAGACCGGGAATCGGCGATTCCAGCCGGGAAATGGCCCCCATAGTCAAGAATTCCAAAGGGGAGAGCAACAGCGGCTACTTTCTTCGTTTTAACCTGAACAAACGGAGCATGACTCTGGACATTACCGTCCCCGCCGGACGGGAGATCTTCAAAGAGCTTGCAGCCATTTCCGACGTGGTTGTCGAAAATTCCCGTCCCGGCACCATGAAAAAATACGGTGTGGACTATGAAGCTTTGAAAAAAATCAATCCGCGCTTGATCTATGCCGCCATCAGCGGCTTTGGAACGATGCCGCAATATCAGGGTGAGTACAGTGAACGGCCGGCCTACGACATCATCTCGCAGGCCATGGGCGGCTTGATGCACACTTGCGGCTTCGAAGATCGGCCTCCTTCGTGGCTGGGAATCGCACTGGGTGATATTTACTCCGGCGTCATGGCTGCCTACGGGGTGACCCTTGCTTTGATTCAGCGCGAAAAGACTGGTGAGGGTCAGTACCTGGACATCTCGATGTATGACAACATGGCCTCCTTATCGGAACGCTACCTTACAGCCTATTCTTTGACGGGAACGGTCATGCGCCGGGGCAGGGAGAAGTTTATAGCCCCATGGGGTGCCTTCCCCTGCAAGGACGGCTACGTCGCTTTGATTATTGCAACCGAACGAGATTGGGCTAAGTTCTGCGAAACCATTGGACGTCCTGATCTGATCAAGGACCCCTGCTGTGTTTCGGGTCCGGTCAGGGCCGAAAACATGGACCATTACATCGGCCCCATCATCGAAAAGTGGATGAGCGACAAAACCAAAGAGGCGATCTGTTCCGCTTTTCTTGCCAATGGTCTCCCTGCGGGTCCGGTGCAGGATGCGTCCGAGGTTTTCAACTGCAGACATTTGTCCCAAAGGGACCTTTTGGTCGAGACGGACGATCCGATATTAGGCAAAATCAAACTGGTAGGGTCCCCCTTGAAACTCTCTGGTTCGCCCGGCCAGTTGAATCGGCCCGTGCCGCTGCTGGGGCAGCACACGGACGAGGTCCTGAACTCCGTTCTGGGATACTCTTCAGATCGTATCGCCGCTCTACGGAAGGAGAAGGTTATTTGAGCAGGAAAACAGAACCCGGCACCAAGAGCGCTGCTCCAGCCTCTCCGCCTGAAGCGTCCCTCGAACAGAAATGGCGGGAGTGGGAGCGGTATTTGGCGGAACTTGAGAGGGTAAAGTCTCCCAGGAAAAGCAGCTTTGCCACGCGTTCGGGCATCCCCCTGAAACCGGTCTACACACCGCTGGATTGGAATTCTGAAAGCTATCCAGAGAGCCTGGGGCTGCCCGGTGACTTTCCGTTTACGCGTGGGGCTGAGGCGGGAATGTACCGGCATCAGCTCTGGACCATGGGTCAATATGCGGGGTTTGGCTCGGCCGAGGACAGCAACCGCCGATTCAAGTACCTCGTTTCCAAAGGAGCCACGGGCTTCTCGGTTGCGCTGGATCTTCCCACACAGATCGGATACGACTCTGATCATCCCCGCTCTGCAGGCGAGGTGGGTAAGGTGGGTGTGGCCTTGAATTCCCTGGCGGATATGGAAGCCTTGCTCGACGGCGTGCCTCTGGAAAAGGTGCGGCAGATACGCACCACCGCCAATGCGATCGGGAACGTATTGCTGGCGTTCTTTGTGTGTGCC
This sequence comes from Acidobacteriota bacterium, assembly GCA_016211085.1. Classification (GTDB taxonomy): domain Bacteria; phylum Acidobacteriota; class UBA6911; order RPQK01; family JACQSY01; genus JACQSY01. The sequence continues at coordinate 55,292 of JACQSY010000009.1, forward strand.
GCCGAGAACAAGGGGATCTCACCGCGGAGCTTCAACGTTCTTCTTCAAAACGATCCCTTAAAGGAGTACGTGGGGCGCGGAACGTATATCTATCCACCGCGTTTTGCCGTGAGGGTGACTGCGGACGTGATGGAGTATTGTGCCCGGCACCTTCCCAACTGGACCTCAGTCAATGTTTCCGGCTATCACATCCAGGAGTCGGGGGCCACGGCTCCGCAAGAAATCGCTTTTACCTTTGCGCACGCTCGGGAGTATTTGGATGAAGTGCTTCGCCGCGGCATTGATGTTGATGAGGTGGCTCCAACCATCTGGGTATTTTTTTCCAGTCAGATGGATTTAATGGAAGAGGTGGCCAAGTTCCGGGCTGCCCGCCGGCTGTGGGCGCGTATGATGCGCGATGAGTACGGCGCGCGCCGTAGGGAATCTATGACTCTCCGTTTTCTTACCTTCACGGCAGGCAGCGCGTTAACGGCGCAACAGCCTTTGAACAACGTGATCCGTGTGACCATCCAGGCGCTGGCTGCCGTCTTGGCTGGGACTCAAACGCTTCACGCCTGTTCCTACGACGAGGCGCTGGCGCTTCCCACCGAGGAGGCGGTAACGCTTGCCATCCGCACCCAACAGATTATTGCGCACGAAACCGGCCTGGCTGACGTAGTGGACCCCTTGGGAGGCTCGTATTATCTGGAGTCGCTGACGAACGAACTCGAGAAGCAGGCGCGGTGTCTCATGGATCGAGTCGCCGCCATGGGGGGCGCGGTTGCCGCCATCGAGAAAGGATACATCAAAAGGGAGATCAGCCAGTCGGCCTGGCTGCAACAAAAGCAAATAGAAAGTAAGGAACGACTCGTGATCGGGGTGAACGACCAGGTGACGGACCCCATTCAAAAAATGGCGATTTTCAGTAACGATCCGGCAACCGAACGGCGTATATGTGAAAATCTGAAAAAACTGCGCCTCAGCCGGGACAACGAGCGGGTTTCACAAGCTTTGGGGCAGCTCACAAAAGACGCTCGAGAGGGCGTAAACGTCGTGCCTGCCACCCTTGAGGCCGTGCGCAGTTATGCCACCGTCGGTGAAATCTGTGGGACTCTGCGCGAGGTCTGGGGCGAGCATCGAGACTCCCCCGTTTTTTAACTTCAGCAATGTGGAGCTTTGATGGCGTATACCGACATTTTCTACACGGTTGAGAACGGAGTGGCGAGAATGACCATCAATCGCCCGGAGAAACACAATGCTTTCCGGCTTCAGACGCTGGCAGAGTTGACCGACGCGTTTGAAAAAGCCGAGGTGGATGGAGGTGTAGGAGTTGCAGTGTTGACCGGCGCCGGAGAGAAAGCTTTTTGCTCAGGCGGGGACGTGGGTATGGAGCAAGCTTTTACCCCCGCAAGCGGTCGGGCGCTGGTGCGGGCGGACATGAAGCTGGCAGCAGCTATGCGTGCCTTTGGGAAGCCAATCATCGCGCGGGTGAACGGCTGGTGCATTGGAAGTGGAAATTGCCTGAATTTGCTGTGCGACCTTTCTATTGCGGCCGAAGATGCTCGCCTGGGGCAGATTGGGCCGCAGGTCGGCAGTATTCCTACGTGGATCTCCACTCAAGTACTCCCGTACCTGGTAGGACCCAAGAAAGCACGTGAGATTGTGTTCTTGTGCCGCCAGTACACGGCCAGGGAAGCCGAAGCGATGGGTTGGATCAACAAAGCGGTTCCCAGAGACAAACTGGATGAGGAAGTCAATGCGTGGTGTCAACGTATTCTTGAGTTGAGCCCACAATCACTTCGCATCGCAAAGATGAACATGAACTATTTTGAGGACCTTACCTACCCTGCCCTGGTACATGGAATGGAGATGCTTGCGTTGACCTATGGCTCAGAGGAGGCCCTGGAGGGAATGAATGCTTTTCTTGAGAAGAGAAAAACGAATTTTGGTAGATTCAGGAAATAAGGAGGGACTGTGAAGAACGTCGTCATTACTGGTGCGGTAAGAACGCCTTTCGGTAATTTTGGCGGAGTGCTGAAGGATTTTACACTTCCCGAGCTGGGCGCCCGGGCCATCCGGTGCGCATTGGAGCGTGCGCAGGTGAAGCCTGAGGAGGTTGAAGAAATTGCTCTGGGAATTAATTTGCCTGGCGCCGACCGCTCCATTACCCGTCAAGCAGCGCTGCGCGCTGGAATTCCCGAAGAGAAGGTAGCTTACAGCGTCGACCGAGCGTGCTGCTCTTCCATGGTAGCCGTCAATTTGATCGCACGAGCCATCCGTGTGGGCGATATTCAGATTGGAGTAGCCGGCGGCACTGAGAACATGAGCATGGTTCCTTACTTTTTACCTCAGGCTCGCTGGGGAAATCGCCTGGGAGACTTCACGGTGAAGGACCAGCTTGTGATCAGTTGTCCTCATACCGGCGTGCCGAGAGCGGTACAGGCCGGTGAAGAAGCGCTGGAATATTCAATTGGCCGCGAGGAGCAAGACCAATGGGCACTCTTAAGTCACCAACGCTACTTTGCAGCACTGGAAGCGGGGAAATTTAAGGAAGAGGTCATTCCTATCAGCATTCCACAGCCCAAAGGTGATCCATTGGTGATGGCCCAGGACGAGCCTCCCCGCAAAGACACATCGTTGGAAAAGCTGGCGAAGCTAAAAACCGTCTACGGCAGTCCCACGGTCACTCCGGGAAACGCTCCAGGTCTGAACACGGGGGCGAGTGCCATCGTGATGATGGAAGAGGAGGAATCCCGGCGGCGGAACTTAAAACCACTGGCCAAGTATGTCGCCGGTGCTCTGGTCTCGGGCCATCCTCAGAAACTGGCCTCCATCCCCGCCGTGGCAGCTAAAGCCGCTCTTAAGAAAGCAGGAGTGCCCTTGGAAAAGATAGACCTTATTGAGATCAATGAAGCTTTCGCGGCCATGCCTCTAGTTTCGACCTACATTCTCGGGGACGGAGATCCGGCCCGTGTCGAAGAAATACGGAAACGTACCAACGTTAATGGGGGAGCCATAGCCATTGGACACCCTACGGGAGCTACGGCCGCCCGGCTGGTCATGACGCTCGCCTACGAGCTGCGCCGGCGCGGGGGTGGTTACGGCCTGGCGACTCTTTGCGGCGGAATCGGCGAAGGGGAAGCGGTCATTATTGAGGTGAGAAAGTAGCTCTCTCTTCTCCCCGATGGGGGTTGGATCGTGCCCCGTTTGCTCGCGGTTCAAAAAGGGGAGTTCTCGCTCCTATGAGATCGAGTAATCCGGAATACGACTTTCGGAGCTGGGATGCAGCCTTTTGAGATGTGATTCTAAGACCACATGATCAGTGTGAATCGTTTTCCAAAGTTGATCCTGGCCAAGGAATACCTTAGATGCGCGCGACTACCGCTGCTTTTTTTCAAGAAGGCTCTCCCGCTTCTGGTGCTGATGAACCCGGACCTGCATTTGCTTGCAGAACAAAAACCGGTTCAAGTGAATTTGGGAAGTGCCTCAGGACAGGCAGGAGAACGAATCACAGTGCCTTTGACCCTTTCCAAGGGTTCACAGGCTGACGTCCGTAAAATTTCCATGCAGGTCATTTACCCTTCTCACCTTCTAACGTTTTTCGATCTTAAAAAGGGACCCGCCATGACGCCGGCTGACACGATGGACTTCAAAGTGATGGCGGCCGATAGCGGCCAGGAGGCTATCCTTTCCATTGAGCTTCTCAGCCCCGCTTCTTTGAAGCCGGGCACCTTTGCCTCAATGGAGTTTGAGATAAGCCGCAACGTACCCGTGGCGAGAACAATTCGGCTGAAAAACGACGACCCTCGAGTATACTCTAATGAGGGACTCGTGCTTCCTACACGAGGCCGCGACGGCTTCGTGGACGTCGCGGGGGGCGCACCCGTGGCGCCTTGTTTTTTTTACATGCATTGATCTTGAGTTCGAGGAGCAGGAAGGCTCGAAGAATCAGAATGCCGTATCCCGTCCTCTTTCCGGGGTGGTCTCGCGCCTGATCCAGCGCATCCCTGAAGGCAGCGCCGGAAGGATCCACCTCACTCAGAGCACGTCGCGTGAGCTTCAAATGGATTGTGCCCCATGTTTTGCGGGCTTCTTGCCTAAAGGTTGTGCCGGCCGGGGCGGCAGGCAACCGTTGGGAGACAGTTGCCAAGGAGAAAAATTCTCCTTATCCTAAAGTAGTTTTCCGGGAGTTCCCCGCTGTTCAAGTCGTCAAAAAAGGATTACATTTAAAAAATTGAGATTTGAAGTGTTAATGATTGTGCTTTCCGTGGCGGAGTTTTGGAATAGCTTCCAGGGGAGGTTGACGTTATGAAAATCACAGAATGCTCGCTGCGCCTGGCGGGCGTGGTGCTGATGGTAGCGACTCAGCTTGGGACAGATGCCGCAGCCGAAACGGTGGAGACCGTTTTGTACAACGGGAAGATCGTGACCGTCGACCCGGCTTTCAGCTATTTCGAGGCGGTGGCGATGGGCGGCGGAAAAATCGTAGCCGTGGGATCAAACGCCGATATCTTGGGCCGGGCCGGTCCCTCCACCCGAAAAATCAATCTGCAGGGTCGAACCGTGGTTCCTGGGTTTGCCGACAACCACCTGCACGGGGCGGGCGGAGGACCTGGAGTAGATCTCTCCAGAGTACGTACCCTGCAGGAATTGCTGGACGCGATTGCCTTGAGAGTCAAACAGTCCCGTCCCGGCGAACTGATCATTACCAACTCTGACTGGCATGAGGCGCAGTTGAAAGAACAGCGCCTGCCCTTGCGAAGGGATTTGGACAAGGTGGCTCCGTCAAACCCGGTAGTCGTGGTACGGGGAGGCCACGAATACATCCTGAACAGTGCCGCTCTGGAAAAATGGAGAATCACCCCCGAGACGCCTGTGCCTCCCGGAGGTCTTATCTCCCGTTATGAAGACGGAGAACTGAACGGCGAACTGGTAGATGCAGCCAAGCGACTGGTGAAATTGCCTCCCCCTCCAGTCAAAAACCAGGTGGAGAAGATCCAAGAGCAGAAACAGGAATACGAGAAGCTTCACGCTGCCGGTCTTACCACGGTCCGGCACCCGGGTGCTCCCATAGAACAATACCGCCTCCTCCAAGAAATGAAAAAGCGCGGTCTACTGACCATGCGGGTTAATTTTCTCGTCAGCTTGAGGGAGGCCAAGACGGCGCAGGACGTCGCTGGAACCGTGTCTTCCTGGGGGGTGATGCCTGATGAAGGAGATGAATGGCTCAGGATCGGTGGCATCAAATTGGGAGTGGATGGCGGCTTTGAAGGGGGCTGGATGCGCAAGCCTTATGCGGAACCGTGGGGAAAGAACGGAACTTACTTTGGATTGCAGACGGTACCCGCCGATGTTTATACGACGGTCGTCAAGGAATTGGCTCGCCTGAACTGGCGAGTAGCGACCCATGCGGTGGGCGATGCCGCAATTGATCAGGTCTTAAAGGCCTACGAAGAAGTCCACCGGCAGTTCCCCCTGGAGGATAAAAGATGGGTCATCGAACATGCGTTTATGACCCAGAGGGATCAGTTTGATCTGATTAAGAAACTAGGCGTGTTGATCTCAGCCCAGAATCATCTTTATTTGGCCGGGCCCAGCCTTGCGAAGTACTGGGGCAGGGAAAGAACCAACTGGATGACTCCGCTACGGGCCATGCTCGATAGCAGAATCCCGGTTTCCGGAGGCACAGATGCGGCGGTAATTCCTTACGTACCGTTGTGGGTGATCTATCACTTTGTCACCCGTGACACCATCACCGGCGGCGTTTTTGGTCCGGAGCAAAGAATTACCCGCCAGGAGGCGTTAAGACTGGTCACTATCAACAATGCCTACTTGAACTTTGAAGAAAAAATAAAAGGGTCCATTGAACCCGGGAAGCTGGCCGACCTGGTGGTGCTTTCGGGAGATGTGATGACCTGTCCTGAAAACGAGATCGATGATCTGTCGGTCCTGATGACCCTGGTAGGGGGAAAAATGGTTTACCAGGACCCCGAATGGACGAATGTCGAAGCAGCAGATGCCTCGAACTGAACGATGATGTGAGGACGAATGAAACGCCCCGAAGCCAAAAGTCAGAATTTCACGACCCGATCAAAAGCACACCGTAATGCCGGGGAGACACATTTACCCTTGAGTAATTGGCTGCGCATGGCGCGCGTTTACAACCGGATGTTCGATGAGCTGCGTAAAAGGGTTTCCCTGGAATGTGGATGTACCCTTCCACAGTTTGACGTGCTGGCTCAGTTATACCGTTCTCAAAGGCCGTTAACCTTCGTCGAGTTGAGTAAATTACTCCTGGTCACTTCAGGTAATCTGACGGGCATTGTGGACCGGCTGGAAAAAGCGGACTATGTGAAGCGCCGTCCCGATACTCAGGACCGCCGTGTAATCCGGGTTATGCTCACCCAACGCGGTGTACGCCTGATGGAGCGGATGATCCCCAAGCATCAGGAGGATGTCAAGAAGTTGATGAGCTGCCTGACGCGGGCGGACGCGCTGCAGCTGCGCCGGATTTTGGGAGTTTTGCGCGAAGGATTGCAATGTTGAGAGCGCCCTTCAACATCAAGTCTTCCCAGACAGGAGGTGATTGAAAATGGTTCAAAATCACGAAAACTCCGCTAAGATTCCCGATGCTTTCCTGGACCTTTTTAAAAGGAAGTCGTTCGGTCATTTGGCAACCATGATGGACGACGGAACGCCCCAGGTAACTCCCGTGTGGGTGGATTATGAAGATCAATGCCTGTTGATCAATTCGGCGCGGAACCGAATTAAGGATGTAAACATGAGAAATCGTCCCCACGTGGCGCTCTCTATCCAGGATCCCGAAAACCCTTATCGTTTTCTCGCGGTCCGCGGCAAAGTGGTTGACATCATTCAAGGAGAAAAAGCTGAGAGCCACATCGATCGACTGGCACAGCGGTATTTGGGAAAGGAAAAATATCCGCAAAGCATGCGTTACCCCGGCGAGGTGCGAGTGCTTTACAAAGTGCGGCCTCATCACGTCCTCGGGTTTGACCCCTTTGCAAAAAAGTAGATTCAGTGTAGAAAACCGAAAAACGGTTAGAGCCGTTTAGTTTTACGGAGGTATTCACTATGCTCCCCCCCAGGGAGGACTGGCCTGATTTAATTTCACTTTCCGAGCTCAACTACCCGGAGAAGCTAAACGTGTGTTTCGAACTGCTGGACCGAAACGTTCTGGAGGGTCGCGGCAAGAATCCTGCGGTTCACTATGGAACGCGGACCATGACGTACGCCGAATTGCTGGAGCAAGTGAAGCGTTTCAGCTGCGCGCTTGTCCGGCAGGGAATGAAGCACGGCGACCGGGTCTTGATAAGGTCGACCAACACTCCTGAATTCGTGGTTGCCTGGCTTTCGATTTTGCGGATAGGCGCCATTGCGGTGGCCACCATGCCGTTGCTGAGAGCGCGCGAGCTCAAGGAAATGCTGCGGGATTCCGGTGCCAACCTGGCCGTTTGCGGTGCCGCCTTGCTGGAAGAGCTGGATAAAACGCTGGCCGAGTTTCCACAAGTCCAAGTAGTAGTCTGTGGAGGTACGCCGGGCAGGCATCACAGCTTTGAGGGTTGGGTGAACGGACCTGCGTTGTCTGAGCCGTGTGCCACGCGAAGCGACGACATTGCACTTCTGGCCTACACTTCGGGCAGCACCGGCATCCCCAAAGGGACCATTCACTTTCATCGTGATGTTCTGGCCATTGCCGACACTTATTCGCGGCACATCTTGAATCCCTCTGCAAGCGACGTTTTCAGCGGCCACCCGACGCTGGCCTTTACTTTCGGTCTGGGGGGACTGCTGGTTTTTCCATTTCGAGTGGGCGCCTCCGTCGCATACGTCGACAAATTTACCCCGGAGATCATGTTGAGAGCGGTCCGTGATCACGGCGTCACCATCCTTTTCGCCGCCCCCACATCCTACAAAATGATGATGCGGGATTTCGGCAAGGGCTTGAACCAATACCTGCCCAAGCTGAGGCTTTGCGTGAGTGCCGGAGAGACGCTGCCCGCGGCTGTTTTCACCGAATGGAAACAGCAGACGGGAATTACCATACTGGATGGAATTGGATCGACCGAAATGCTCCACATATTTATTTCCAATTCCGTGGACGATGCGCGTCCCGGGTTTACCGGCAAGCCGGTGTTCGGTTACGAAGCTCGTGTGGTGGATTCCGAACTGAGAGAAGTGCCGGCAGGACAGGAAGGAATGCTGGCAGTGCGCGGACCGACAGGCTGCAGGTACTGGAATCGTCCCGAACGCCAAAAAGAGTATGTAAAGGGTGGGTGGAACTTCCCCGGAGACATTTTCTTTAGGGATAAGGAAGGTTATTTCCACTACGGCTGCCGGAGCGACGATCTGATCATTTGTGGAGGCGTCAATATTTCCGGTCCCGAAGTAGAAAACGTGCTCATACAGCATCCTGCCGTAAAAGAGGCGGCAGTAGTGGCGAGCCCTGACGATTTGAAAGGGTTTGTTCCCAAAGCCTTTGTGGTCCTCAACGAAAGCTATTTGCCGGAGTCCGACTTGTCTGAGGATCTCAAGGATTTTGTAAAAAAGGAAATAGCTCCTTATAAATACCCTCGACGCGTGGAATTTGTCTCCGAGCTTCCCAAGACTGCAACCGGCAAGATCCGGAGGGTGGAGCTGCGCGCGCGTGAACTTGGAAAGGCTTAAGCGAATGAAAGTCAATATTATCGGAGCAGGGCCCGCGGGGCTTTACTTCGCAATACTCATGAAGAAAATGAATCCCGCCAATGAAATCGAGATCTTCGAGCGGGATGGACCGGATGACACCTTTGGCTGGGGCATTGTCTTTTCGGATCGAACCTTTTCCTACTTAAAGAACGCCGACCAGGAAAGCTATGAGGATTTTATCCACGCGTGTGAGACCTGGGACGATGTTGTCATTGGACACAAGGATCAAAAGATAAGGATCAGCGGCAACAAGTTTTCTGGGATTGCCCGCATTGTGTTCTTAAATATTCTTCACAAACGCTGCCAGCGGCTGGGAGTAAGAATCAATTTCCGCACCAACATCATGGATGTCGCCGGCCTGACGGACTGCGACCTGCTGGTAGGAGCTGACGGGGCTAATAGCATCGTTCGAGAAAAATATCGGGCCTTTTTCCAACCCACTCTGGATTTAAGGAGGAACAAGTACATCTGGCTGGGCACGCATCAGCTCTTTGACGGCCTCACCTTGACTTTTCGAGAGGACGCGGCTGGTCTCTATGTGGCACACTCTTACCGCTTCAACAAAAACACCAGCACCTTCATTGTGGAATGCATTGAAGACACCTGGGATAAAGCGGGGTTTTCGGCAAAGACAGAGCAGGAGACGTGTCGTTATCTGGAAAAAGTCTTTGAGGCGGAGCTGGCTGGGAATGCCCTGTTGACCAACAATTTCGTGAAGTGGTTTAACTTTCTCATGGTAAAGAATCAGCGCTGGTACCATGAGCACGTTGTCTTGCTCGGAGATGCCCTGCATACCGCGCATTTCTCAATCGGCTCCGGTACCAAGTTGGCCCTCGAGGACGCCATTGCGCTGGCGCACAGCTTTCAGCTCCGCAAGGATACTTCCTCTGCTCTACAGGATTTTCAGAAGACGCGTAAACCTATTGTGGACGAGTTGCAGGCAGCCGCTTTTGAAAGCCTGGTCTGGCTGGAGAATGTCAAGAATGACATTCACCTTGACCCTCTCCCCTTTGCGTATAAGGTGATGACCCGCAGCAAGAAAGTTAATTACGAAAGACTCAAAAAGCGGGATCCGAAATTTATTGCCGCCTATGAAAGCGCGGTCCGCTAGTGTAGTGTCTCACAAATGGCTTTACAATAGAGCATTACTCTGATAGACTTCGTTCCCATGTGGGAGCCTGCACAAAAGCTCGTCCTTGGTAGCGAGGAGCGCCTCCTTTTGGAG
>JACQSY010000006.1 GCA_016211085.1 Acidobacteriota bacterium
CTTGGCAGTCGCAATCCACATCTCCGGCTGATATGCCCTTTTGCGTTTTCCCATAGCCATAGGGCCACTTTAAAACGGGCACCTGACGTTAGAGACTTTCACCACGGGATGCTAGTCTGTCTCTTTCTTGTCTTATGGCTGTGCAATGAGTTTTTGCTGGGCCTTTCAGTTTCCGGCGAGGAATTGGCTGCAACAGAGGCTGGGCCCTTTGTAGACCCGGGCGATACCGCCTGGCTTCTTCTTTCCAGTGCGCTTGTATTGTTTATGACTCCCGGACTGGCCCTGTTTTACGCCGGCATGGTACGCAAAAAAAACGTCCTGGGAACCATGATGCACAGCTTTATAGCCATGGGGCTGATCAGCGTTCAATGGGTTCTGTTCGGCTGCACTCTTTCCTTTGGACCAGACAAAGCCGGTCTCGTCGGAGGTCTGGAGTGGATCGGCTTACGCGGGGTCGGTATGGCGCCCAATGCGGACTATGCCGCAACGGTCCCTCACCAGGCTTTTATGATCTTTCAAGCCATGTTTGCCATCATCACACCCTCTCTGTTCAGCGGCGCCTTTGCGGAACGCATTCGCTTTGCTCCATTTCTGGTGTTCATGTTCGCCTGGGCCACCCTGGTTTACGACCCGCTGGCCCACTGGGTGTGGGGCGTGGGCGGTTGGATGCGTGAGCTGGGAGCGCTTGATTTCGCGGGAGGGACTGTAGTGCACATCAGTTCAGGGATCTCGGCACTGGCGCTTGCATTTCTCATCGGCAAACGAAAAGGTTTTGGCAGCGACGTGATACTTCCCAACAACCTCACCATGACGGTTCTCGGCGCCTCTATTCTCTGGTTTGGCTGGTTTGGATTTAATGCCGGTAGCGCACTCACCTCCGGTGGGCTCGCCGCCAGCACTTTTGTGGTGACCCATACCTCGGCAGCCGCCGCTTCGCTGGGCTGGGTCGCGATGGACTGGGTGGTACGCAAGAAACCCACAGTTTTGGGTGCCGCCTCCGGCGCCGTCGCCAGCTTGGTGGCTATTACTCCCGCATCTGGATTCGTGGGTCCCCTTTCCGCCATGGTGATCGGCGTTGCGGCGAGCATTCTGTGCTACATGGCTATCCTCTGGAAAACCAGGAAAGGTTTCGATGACTCTCTGGATGTTTGGGGAGTTCACGGCGTCGGCGGCACCTGGGGGGCGCTGGCAACAGGAATTTTTGCCCAGAAAACTATCAATCCCGCAGGCAAGGACGGTTTACTTTTTGGTAATCCCGGCTTGCTCTGGATCCAGTTCATTACTGTCGTGGCAACCTGGGCGTGGGCCATCATCATGACCATAATTTTGTACAAACTGATAAGCACCTTCATGGACTTCCGCGTGGCATTCGAGGAGGAGGAGATCGGCCTCGACCTCACTCAGCATGGTGAGAGCGGCTACAACCTCTAATGAGCACCCGAGAAGGAGATCACAGCATGAAAAAAATTGAATGCAATATCCGTCCCTACAAGCTGGACACAGTCAAAGAAGAACTGACGAAAGTGGGAATCCAGGGAATGACCGTGACCGAGGTCAAAGGATTCGGACGCCAAAAAGGACACACGGAACTTTACCGCGGCAGCGAGTACCGAATTGAGTTCTTGCCCAAGCTGAAGATCGAGGTCGTGGTGACCGATGAACTGGTAGAGAAGACGGTCCACGCAGTCATTCAAGCCGCGGCCACCGGCCGTATTGGCGACGGGAAGATTTTCGTATTGCCGGTGGAAGAGGCCATCCGCATTCGCACTGCCGAACGAGGGTCGACGGCAATTTAAGGAGACCGTCAGGAGGATCCCTATGTTTTCATGACGATCTTCAACTTTTCAGGACCAAAGCGTCCCGATCGGCGACTCAGTATCCCAGCAAAGGAAAATGAAGCTGCTTGGAGATGCCGATGGCGACACCTGACGAAGGATCGCTGTTGTGAAACCCGACGAGAACTGAAACATCCCAGAAAAGACCGACTGCTTTGATTTGCCCTCCCAAGCGCAGCAGCGATTGCTCATCAGTCCCCAAACTGCCCTCGCCCGCTCGGCCATAAAAATCGGCAATCACATTGAGCCGAGATGTCAACGGATATAAAACAGCCAGTCCGTATGAGAATAAATCGTCTTGGGCGCCTCCACGGTCGGGATCGCCTAGGATGGAGAGGCCTGTGTTCGCGAGCACTCTGAGGCGCCGGACTTCTTTTTCGAGCAAAAGAGCCACGTGGAAATTGGTTTCATCGTTGCCCAGACCGCTTTCATTTCCCGCGTTGGGAAGATCGGTCGCGAAACGAAAGCCCAGGGCAGGCCTTTCCGGCTGCTCATCCAGTAAGCGCCATTTCATGGCCACGGTGATGTCACCCACATCGCTGGTCGAGTCGCCTTGAAAACGTAAGTTAGGAGCATTGGGGGCAACGCTACGCCTTTCAATGTTGAGAAAATTTTGGAAGGTGCCGGCGATCTGCAATTCCGCCTTGCGGCCCACGCCGAGACGCAGACTGGCAGCACCGGCACGAGTCAAATCGCCGCGCAAGCCCGAAAAGGGGAAGTGCACATCTTGCAGGAATTCGATTCCGATGTCCACCAGCACGTCGCCCGCCTTAACCGTCAGAGCAGGTTCAGTCACCAGGGGTCTCTGTTGGGCTGAGAGAGAGGGGCTCAGGACGACGCAAAAGCACAACAAGGTTAAAGGTTTCATAAGTGGGCTCATGATCGTTGCTCTAAAAAGATTAGTCAAGCGCCGCTGGAGATTGAACCTGCTCAGGAACCAGCCTTATGTTCCAGCTACATTCAGCCCATGTCGCCCAACTGGTATTGCAGAATCGAGACGATGGCTACGGGCGCGGTTTCACTGCGCAGAATTCTCTCTCCTAAATGAACCGCAGGGATTTCTGCCCTTTGGAACAGGACCCGATCTTCAGGATCCCATCCTCCTTCGGGCCCGACAAAAACGCGGCAGGCGCCGGTTCGATGATATCGGTTCAGGAAATTCTTTAAATGGTCTCCTTCCTCCTCATCAAGATAAAACTGGAAGTCAAATGAGGCGCTATTGGCGACCATCTCAACCAGAGGGACCGGACTCGCCAAAGAAGGAACGGTGCTCCTTCCGCTCTGCTTGACGGCCTCGGCAATAATTCTCTGCCATCGATTCATCACCCTGACCTGGGCACCAGCTTCTCGCCGGACTTCTGTTCTTGCGCTGATCACCGGATGGATTGATGTGACACCCAGTTCGACTGCTTTTTGAATCACCCAATCCATTTTGTCCTTCTTGAGAAGGCTCTGGGCCAGCGTGATGGAGAGCGGAGACTCCCCGCTGACGGCCAACTCTTCACAAATCACACCGATCCACTCCTGCTCTCGTCGCTCCAACCTGCACAAGAATCTCTTTTCCCCGGCCAGACCTACGAAAGATTCTCCGCCTCTGAAACGAAGAACCTTGACCAGGTGGTGAGCCTGGTCCGGCGCAATCCGCACCTCAGTGGCACTGCGCAACTCAACGAGAATACGACGCATTAATCGATCGAGCAGAAGGTTGCCGGCGTGATCCGGAAGCTACGTCGAAATGAAAACAAAGCCAACCGTTTTTTGCCCGCTCTTTCTTTAGTTTGCCTCCCAGGCCTTGAAAGCATTCTAGAACGTCGGGTGCTTCTTCCTTTGTAAATCCTGAGACGATCAGATCTTTTCGGGAAAGTCGTGTCAGCGAGCCTTCCATTTGAGAAAGCAGCATGGCCGTCAGGTTGGCCACCACCACATCAAAGACGCAGGTAGGATTCAGGGCGCTGATGGAGCCGGCAATCAGAAAAATGTTTTCCACCAAATTACGCCGGCAATTCTCCTGGGCGGCGGCCACCGCGTCCGGATCGGTATCAAGGGCAACGACCTGCAGAGAGGGATTCAGCTTATGAGCCGCGATGGAAAGAATAGCGGACCCAGTTCCCACATCCAGCAGAGAAGTGGCATGATTCACAACCCTGGGGAGCGACATCAGCGCCAACTGAGTTGATTCGTGAGTCCCGGTCCCGAAGGCATTTCCAGGTTCGATCAGCAGCCCGATTCGCTTTCCAAGACGACCAGGAGGTTCCCAAGGCGGATGAATGTAAAATGTGCGCCCCACCGGAAAGCCGCGAAAACTTTCTTTACAACTTTCCACCCATTGATCGGGATCAAATAAGAATCGTCCGCACCGCAGTGAAACAACTTCCAGCTGATGACGATGGGCCTCGGCCTCGAATTGCGCGGCGACGTATTGAGGAGAGGAATGCGGTGGGAAAAAAGCTTTTAGGATAACGCAGGCTGCTTCTTCGCGCTCTTCGACGCCAAGAGTGCCCAGTTCTTCAAGCAGGCGCGCCGCTTGTTGAAGATGCTGAAGGGGCACTGCAAACTCGAGGTATGTCCAGTTTTGCTTTCCCAAGAATCAGGCGCCTTAAGCGAAGATGTCTTTGACTTTACCGAAAAGCGTTCCTCGCTCCTGGTTCTCGTCGGAGATTTCAGTCAGTTTTTGAAAAAGTTGCCTTTGCTCAGGCGTGAGTCGAGTGGGCGTTACTATGGTGACGGTGATGAGCTGGTCGCCCTTTCCGCCACCGTCCAGGCTGACGATCCCCTTTCCCTTAAGACGAAAAACCGTGCCGGTTTGCGTTCCTTCGGGAATCTTGATTTTTTCTTCGCCGTTGAGAGTAGGCACGGTAATCTCGCCTCCCAGCGCAGCGCGGGCAAAGCTGATGGGCACTTCACAATAAATATTGTTGTCCTGCCGCTGGAAGATGGAGTGCGGCTCCACGTAAATCACGACGTACAGATCTCCCGGCTGCCCTCCATTCAAGCCGGATTCCCCTTCGCCGGAGATTCTCAGGCGGGAGCCTTCGTCAACGCCGGCGGGTATCTTCACTTCCAGCACTTTTTCGCGAGTAACAAGGCCGCTCCCCTGGCACTTGTTACAGCGGTTGCGAATAACATGGCCCGTGCCCTGGCATTGAGAACAGGTGCGGCTGATGGTGAAGAAACCTTGTTGATATCGGACCTGGCCGTGCCCTGCGCAGGTGGGACATGTCTCAGGACCGCTTCCTGGCTCGGCCCGTGTTCCTTTGCAGCGATCACAGGTTTCCTGGCGAGGAATTTTTATCTTGGTCTTTACTCCGAAAACAGCTTCTTCAAAGCTGATCCTTAGATCGTAACGGAGGTCGGCGCCTCTTTGTGCCTGACTGCGCCGGCGCCGGCGGCCGCCGCCGCCGAACACGTCGCCGAAGCCGAAGAAATCTCCAAGGATATCGCTGAAATCTGCAAAGATATCCGGATCAAAACCGCCAGTCCCTGAGCCCACCCCTGCGTGACCAAAGCGATCATAACGGGCTTTCTTTTCAGGATCGCTAAGGACGCTGTAGGCTTCGGCTGCCTCCTTGAATCTCTCTTCAGCTGTCTTGTCTCCGGCGTTCTTGTCAGGATGGTATTTCAACGCCATCTTCCGGTAGGCATTTTTGATGTCGGTGCTCGTGGCGTTTCGGTCCAGACCCAAAATCTCGTAGTAATCGCGTTTACCCAAAACCTTAAAACTCCTCTAGGGGGATCATAAGATCGCCTGCTTCTGATTTCAATCGGGCGTAAAGCTATTCTCTTGAAGGCCGGACTGCAACCTTCACCTGTGCTGCTCTCAGCAGTCGATCTTTAATAGTGTAACCCTTGCGGTATTCTTCAACGATCATGCCGTCGGGGACCGAGGTGGATTCTTCCCGCTGCACCGCCTCGTGGACCTTGGGATCGAATGGGGAACCCACTCCGGGGACGACACCGACCCCGAACCTTTCCAATACCAACTGCAACCTCTTAAGAAGCAACTCGTAGCCTTCGCGATAAGCCTGGAGCGCAGGCTCATCAATTTCCCGCATCGACGCCAGGCCTTTTTCGCACCCATCCACAACCGGAAGGATTTCCTTCAGCACATCGGCAAAGGAGGCGGACCGTATGTCTTCTTTCTCGCGAAGGACTCTTTTCCGGAAGTTGTCGAATTCAGCCTGCTTGCGAAGCAGGAGATCGTAGTACTCGTCTCGCTCCTTGCGAAGCGCTTCGATGATCTGGATGTAAGACTCCTGGTTTTCGGAAGCCTGGGCGGCTCCTTCCGATTCCGCGACTTCCAGATTCAATTCCTCGTCTGTCCTGCGTTCCTTATTTTCTTCCATCACAAGCTCAATTGCTGCTCAGGATCCTGCCAAACAGCTTGGCCATGTAGTCCACGAGACTGATGGCCTTTGAATACTCCATCCGTGACGGACCCAGGATTCCCAGACTGCCTGCAAACTGATTATTGCAGTAGTAGGGTGAGGCGATAAGCGCCCAATCGCGCATGCTGGGCACGTGCTCCAATCCAATGGTGACTGTGGGGCCTTCCAGCTCGGTCTTGATGCACTCGGTGATGATCTTGACCAGCCGCCCTTTTTCTTCAAAAGCCTGAAACACCGCCAGCAGCCGGCTGACGTTGGCCAGGTCTGTCTTTTGAATCAAAGTGGCAGTCCCGCCGATGTACACTTCTGATTCCCCAGCACGGGAATCGGTTTGCATCAGTGTCGACAAGCTTGTCGAAGCCAGAAACACTGCATTTTTCAAAAGACGGTCGTAAAGCAACTTTTCCTCTCGCATCAGCTTTACGATTGCTTCTCGAACTTCGAAAAGAGTTCTTCCGGCAAAATTTGAAATCAGATAGTGGCCTGCCTGTTCCAGCTCTGATGGGCAGAGGTTTTCATCGACTTGAATCAGCTTGTGCGTTACCTGCCCGGCCTGTGTGACCAGCACGACCAAAAGACGATGCTCGGACAGCTTTACGAATTCTATATACTGAAGCACGGCGCGCGAAATAGGCTGGCTCAGCACGAAACCGATATTACTGGAATGATTTGACAGAATCTGAGAAGCCGTATTCATGAGCTGCGCCGTCGCCATTCCTGTTTCCAGCTTTTCGTTGATTTGTTGAGCTTCTCGCACCGAGAGCTCTCGGGTTTGTACGAGCGAATCCACATAAAACCGATAACCCATTTCGGTGGGTACCCGCCCCGCAGAGGTATGTGGTTGGGCCAGAAGGCGCCTCTCTTCGAGGTCAGAGACAATGTTGCGCACGGTGGCTGGACTCAGTCCTTCACGGCTGAGCTTTGACAGACGGCGCGAACCCACAGGTCGTCCGGTACGGATATGCTCCTGTATCAGGCTCTTCAGAATAAACTTTTCGCGCTCGCTGAGTTCCCCCGCTTTTGCGTTCCTAGCCATGTGACAAAACTAGCACATCACTCTGATGAGGCGCAACGCCGCGTGGCCGTTCGCAAAACCGGCATCTACCTCCACAGCTGGGCATTGCAGATAACTGGAGAGAACTGCGCCGGGGAATTTTCATCGTTAGAGAATGTAAAGCCGGCAAGACAAGCGGGTTTGGCCTGCCCGGGTTGACCGAAGTATGAGGGAGTGTTCAGAGCAAGTCAATGAGTTCTCTGTAAGGAAGACGCTGGGATTCCGCCACAGGACGGCAGGTAACCTCTCCGAGATACGTATTTACACCTTCTTTCAGTCCCGGAACATTCAGTAGCGCCTGTTTCAATCCGGAGTTGGCAATTCGTTTGAGGTAGGGGAAGGTAGCGTTGGTCAGAGCAAACGTCGAGGTTCTCGGTACCGCGCCCGGCATGTTGGTAACACAGTAATGGAGTATCCCGTCGACGTGATATACCGGGTCGCTATGGGTAGTGGCGCGGGTGGTCTCACAGCAGCCGCCCTGATCCACTGCCACATCAACGATGACCGACCCGGACCGCATCGTTGAAAGCATGGTGCGGTTCACCAACTTGGGGGCACTGGCACCGGGTATCAAGACTGCCCCGATTACCAGATCCGCCTGCGGAATCAGCTGCGCCACGTTATAAGGGCTGGAGATCATCGTTTGGACACGGTCGAAAAACAGATCATCGATATAGCGCAGCCGGTTCAGATCTACGTCAAGCACGCAGACTTGAGCGCCCAGCCCCATCGCCATTTTGGTCGAATTCAAGCCCACAACTCCGCCGCCGATGATAAGAACGAAGGAAGGGAGTACACCTGGTACTGCTCCGAGAAGAACACCCTTGCCTCCGTGCGGCTTCTGCAAGTAGTAAGCCCCCACGGTGACAGCCATTCTTCCGGCCACTTCGCTCATGGGTGTGAGCAGGGGCAGCGAGCCATACTGATCCCGAATGGTTTCATACGCAATGGCAATGACCTTCCGTTGCAGGAGCACCTCCGTCAGGCGAGGGGCTGGAGCCAGGTGAAGATACGTAAATACGATCTGACCTTCACGGAGTCGGGGGAACTCCTCCTCCAGAGGTTCCTTGACTTTAACGATAATTTCAGACCTCTCGTACAGCTCGGCAGCCATGGGGACGAGAGTTGCTCCTGCTGAAGCGTATTCCTCATCCGTGAAGCCCGAGCCCTGTCCTGCTCCTTTTTGAACAAGAACCAGGTGGCCGCTTTCGACCAATTCGTGGGCTCCGGCTGGAACCAATCCCACACGATGCTCACCATCTTTAAGCTCCTTTGGAACACCGATTTGCATAAGTGTTACTCCCCGACATCGATTTGAGCCCGTTGGAGTCGTCCGCTGTAGTCAATATAGATAGCTTTCCATTCTGAAAAGACGTCCAGGGTGGCTTCGGCCGCCTCTCGATGACCGTTGCCGGTATTCTTGGTTCCGCCAAAAGGAAGGTGGATCTCAGCTCCAATGGTCGGAGAGTTCACGTAAAAAATCCCGGTATACATCTCCCGCACCGCGACAAAAGCCCGGTTTACGTCGCGGGTATAGATGGAAGCGGAAAGTCCGTAACGGACACCATTTGCAATTTCGATTGCCTCTTCCAGCGACGAGCAAGACAACACGTTGGCCACGGGTCCAAAGATCTCTTCCTGCGCAATTTGCATTTGGGGATGCACGTCAGAAAAAATGGTAGGTTCGATGAAAAATCCATGGCGGTAATTTCCCTTTTCGAGCGGCCTGCCTCCAAGGTAGATAGTTGCTCCTTCCTTTTTGCCTATGTCGATCCAATTCAAGATGGAATCCTTCTGTTTCTGATTGATGATGGGACCCATCTCGGTCCTAGGCTTCATGCCGTTACCGACTGAGAGATTGCGCGCCCGCCTTGCAAACTCCTTGAGGAATTCCCGGTAAACTTTCTTATGAACGACCATCCTGCTGGACGCGGTGCAGCGCTGGCCGCTGGTTCCAAACGCGCCCCACACGGCGCCGTCGACGGCCAGGTTTAGTTCCGCGTCATCCAGGATCATGATCACGTTCTTGCCCCCCATTTCCAGATTGTGCTTCTTGAAGGAGGGAGCACATTTCGTCGCCACTTCCCGCCCGGTTGCTGTGGAGCCTGTAAAGGAGACGATTTGGACCTGATCATGGTCCACCAAGGCCGCTCCAACGTCTGCGCCTTTTCCGGTGATGAGATTAACTACTCCCGGTGGAACACCCGCATCTTCCAACGCTTTGATGAAGTTAATTGCGCTTAACGGCGTATCGGTAGCGGGCTTCAGCACGCAAGTATCACCGCAGATCAGCGCGGGAAAGATTTTCCAGCTGGGAATTGCCATCGGAAAATTCCAGGGTGTAATGATTCCGCAGACACCCACCGGCATGCGGACCGACATGTTGAATTTGTTGGGAAGCTCAGAGGGAGTCGTCTTTCCATAAAGCCTTCTCCCTTCACCTGCCATCCAGAAGGCCATATCGATGGCTTCCTGAACATCTCCCCGAGCCTCGAGCAATATTTTCCCCATTTCCCGCGTCATGTCGCGGGCAATCTGCTCCTTCCGTTGCTTCAGGATCTCGCCCGTCCTGTAGAGAAACTCCCCTCGAAGCGGCGCTGGACAGGCGCGCCAGGCTGGGAATGCCTGAGCCGCCGCTCGCACCGCTCGACCAACATCCTCGGCACTGGAGTCCGCGAAAAAACCGACCAGGTCTCGCGTATCCGCCGGATTACGGTTTTCAAACCTGGCGTGAGAAACCGCGTCCACCCATTGGCCGGCAATGAAATTCTTGTAGCTTGGCACCATGGCTATAACTCTCCGGGATTTGCAAAAAAGTTGAAGGGAAGTGGCCGACAACGAGGATTGAAGTACGTGGACCGTGAAATAAGATCATGGAGTTCGGAAAAGCAGCGGGAAGAGAGCAAGGCTCTGCTTCCCGCGAACGTCTCCGACCAAAATGCCCCCGGCTGGACCGAAAGCTTGTGTCACCGTTTCAAGGCTTCACAAAGGAAGTGAAAGCAATGGTTTTTCTGCGACCTCCGCGATCTTCCTGCGGAACCTGGACCACTCGCAGGACGACGCCTTTTCCCGAAGGGATTGCGGTAATCCTATCCTTGAATTCTTGCGCGTTGCGAATGGGTTCACCGTTCACATCAGTGATGACCTGACCGCGTTCCAGACCCGCCTCATCTGCAAGGCTGGCAGGGCTGACGTTTGTAATCAGCACACCCGTTTCGCCTTCCAAACCAAGTCGGCTGGCTTCCGCCGGCGTCAAGGTCTGGAATTCCAACCCTACTTCCTTACGTCGTTCCTCTTCGCGGCGACGGTCCAGAGTTTCGCGCTCGGGACGTTCCGTTCGCTCAATAGTCCGTTCAGCCAGCTTGACGTTGAAATTAAGTACCTTTCCCTGTCGGACCACGGTCACCGGGACGCTCTTTCCCGGAGGTGTGTTGGCCACGGCGGACCGCAAGTCAAAATCGCTTTCAATCTCGCGATCACCGAACTTGACAATCACGTCCTCGGGCCGAATACCTGCCTCATAAGCGGGCCCTGAGTTGCCTGGCTCGCCCGTCTCGTTGATCAATTCGGTGATGATCACACCATCGCCATCCTTGACACCAGCAGGATCGTTGCCGGCGACGCCGAAGTAATCCGCCATCTCCTCGGTCAGCGGGTAGGCATTCATTTGAACGCCCAGCCATCCACGTACAATCTTCCCTCCACTGACAATCTGATTGTACGAGTTCACGAAGACCGATGAAGGAATTGCAAAGCCTACTCCCTGAGACCCGCCGGAGCTGGAAGAGATGAAAGTGTTTATCCCGATGACTTCGCCGCGCATGTTGACGAGAGGCCCGCCGCTGTTGCCAGGATTAATCGCCGCATCGGTCTGGATAAAATCTCCGAAGAGTGAAAAGCCTGGAACCACACGGCCGATGGCTGAGATGATTCCAGCGGTGACGGTTTGGTCAAATCCAAAAGGGCTCCCGATTGCCAGCACCCAGTCACCCTCGGAAATACTCTTGGTGTCTCCGATTTTCGCGAAGGGCAGCGCGTTGGGAGTATCGATTTTGAGCACAGCCAGATCTGACTGCTGGTCCTCTCCGACCACACCGGCGATGTAACTCTCACCGGTTGCCAGCTTGATGCTGATTTTTTCCGCCTGCGCTACTACGTGATAGTTCGTAAGGATGTACCCTTTGCTGTCCACGATAACGCCAGAACCCAGGCTGGTGACTTTTTGTTCACGGGGCATTTCCCCAAAGAACCGATCCCAGAAATCATCACCAAAAAAATCTCGAAATGGGTCCTGCTGTTGCTGATTGCGTCGTTGCGGAGCGTTGCGCCGTACAACAGCCGTAGTGTTTATATTCACCACCGCCGGTTCGACCGTTCTCGCGACCTTGCCAAAGCCCTCAAGTAGACTGGCTTCCTTGTCGAGCACGAGTGGAGTGCCGCCACCCTGGACTTTCAGCTGAGCAACCGGTTCATTTTGCCCTGCGCTGAAAACGCCATCGGAAACAATGGTTCCAATCGTAATTCCAATGGCGAGGGTCAGTGCCAAAGCCACGAAGGTCAATCCCTTTTTTGACTTGAGAAATGTTCTCATATCCTTCATTTATGCCTCCAACTGAGGTGCAAAGTCGTTGTTTCTCGTTGTTTCTATGCAGTTTCTCTCTCTCAAATTATACGTTCGAACTGGGTAACCGTTCAGTTTTTAATTTTAGCACAGGGATTTCACCGATCAGGACGCCTGTCAAGATCAGCGCGGCACCCGTCAGCTCAGCAAAACTCAACCGTTCATTCATCAGCAAATATGAAAACATCGCCGCAAATACCGGTTCCAGAGAAAAAATCAAAGCCGTGCGGACCGCGGAGGTATAACGCTGCGCCCAAATCTGCAACAAAAGGGCCACCGCTGAACAGGCTACGCCAAGGTAGACCAGTGCCAAATAAAAGGCAGTCCCATACGCAAAGTGTGGCGTATCCCAGATCAATGCGGGGGGGACGCTCAGGAGAAACGTAACCACCATTTGACACCAGGCGAGTTCCTGAAAAGAAATAGAGGCGTTACGGGTGTAGCGGCCCGTAAACACGATATAAAGAGCAAATGCCGCGGCACAAAGAAGCGTCAGCAGGTCACCACGGTTAACGTGCCGCAAATCGTCAGGACGCGTGAGAAGAAACATCCCGATAAAAGCCAGCACTATTCCCAGCAGGACTACCGGACGCATGCGGGCCTTGAACAGCCAACGATTCAGGACTGGCACCAGCAATACCGATACGCCGGTGATAAATGCGGATTTGGAGGGGGTGGTGTACTGCAATCCCATCGTTTGGGATACGAAGCCTGCATACAAGAAAACGGCCAGGACCAATCCCTTGTGTGGCTCACGAACTCCGGTGCGTAAAACCGGCCGAGCCAGCAAAAGGGTCATGGCCACAGAACCCATGAAAAACCTCAAACAGAGAAACCACCAGATGCTTTCAAACCGGAGTGATTCCTTCACCACCCAGAAGGAAAGTCCCCAAATCAGAGTGGTCAAGACCAAGGCGAGATCCGCCTGCGCCGTCTTTTGCACGACCTAATTACCCCAATTCATAAGTACAGTCACGTTTGTTGTGAGCGCGACGGCGGTCAGAGGGCGGGACGCCGAGGCGATGCCAAGTCCATCGGGGAGGAGGAGCAACCATGAGATGGCCGTCCCGCCGCAACCCTGCGAGTGAGGACGCGTTTCTCTGCTTGTGACTTACTCCCGCACTACCCGGGAATGTCGACGCCCATAGAGAAAGTAAATCAGCAACCCTGCAGCCAACCAGCCCAGGAATCGAATCCACGTGATCCATGGAAGTGAAAGCATCAGGTAAACACAAGTAAAAATCCCCAGCAGGGGAATGACTGGAACCCAGGGGCAGCGAAAGGGACGTACCAGGTAGGGATCGCGTACTCGAAGAACAATGATACCTGCACAGACCAGCACAAACGCAAACAAGGTTCCAATGTTCGTGAGCTCCGCTGCTTCTCCAATGTCCATGAAAGCGGCAAAAGCAGCCACTACAGCTCCCGTCAACATCGTCGTGACATGAGGCGTGCGAAACCGGGGATGCACTCGAGAAAACCAGGGAGGAAGAAGACCATCGCGAGACATGGCAAAGAAAATCCGTGGCTGGCCCAACTGGAACACCAGCAGGACGGCGGTCGTAGCGACCACGGCGCCAAACGCCACAATTCCCGACGCCCAATGGAGTCCCAGGTGGCTGAATGCCAGGGAGAGGGGCTCCGGCACGTTTAACTCCGTGTAAGGGATCATCCCTGTGAGCACTGCAGCCACGGCAACATAAAGCAGGGTACAGATGGCTAGCGAAGCGATCATCCCGATCGGCAGATCCCGCTGCGGATTTCGTGCCTCCTCAGCAGTGGTGGAGATTGCGTCAAAGCCGATATAGGCAAAGAACACCAGGGCGGCACTGGTCATAATGGACCCCCAACCATGGGGCGCAAAAGGAATCCAATTTTCCGGCTTCACGTAGAAAGCTCCGGCAAAAATAAAGAACAGCAGCACCGATAGCTTGATGATCACCATGACCGCGTTGAGGCGCGAGCTTTCTTTAATGCCAATCACCAGAACCGCCGTGATCAGCAAGACCACCAAAATCGCCGGTAGGTTGAAAACGACGGCTGATCCAAACAGGCGCGGAGCCGTGGCCAATATTTCCGGATTGTGCGCCGCAATGTTATAGCTGGTGGACAACCAGGGAGGAAAATGGATACCGAAGCCGCGCAGCAATTGCACGAAGTATCCGGACCAGGAGATGGCTACTGCAATGTTCCCTACCGCATACTCCAAGATCAGGTCCCACCCAATGATCCAGGCCACCAGCTCACCCAGAGTAAAGTAGCTGTAGGTGTATGCGCTACCTGCGATCGGCACCAGCGACGCGAACTCTGCATAGCACAACGCGGAAAACCCGCACGCAAACGCAGTAATCAGGAAGGAAAGGATCAGGGCCGGTCCGGCTCCGGCGCGCTCATCGCCGCCGGCCGCCGCCGTTCCCACCAGCGCGAAAATTCCGGCCCCGATAATGGCTCCAACCCCGAGAGATGTTAATTCCACAGGCCCTAAAGCGGGGCGCAGCCTGTGTTCCGTGGTCTCAACGCTTATCAGAATGGCATGGAGCTCTTTACGTCGAAAAAGGTAAAAGGGCATGATCCTTGATCGCGAAATAGGAGGCAGGCCACCCCTTCACGAGTTTTTTTCTCAGCACGGAGGACTTCAACAAAGTGCGAGAAAACGCTCTCCTTCATCTGAGAGCGATGAAACTGCAGGCAGCCTGCCTCGACTTCTCCTCCTCAGCGTCGGGTCTTAAACCAACTTGAGCCTGGCGTAGCTTTGCAGCATTTTCTTGATCCCCAGCCCCGGAAACTGGACTGTAATCTTCAGGTCGTCGCCCAAAGGCTCCACCTGGAGTATGCGGCCATGGCCAAAGCGATCGTGGAAGATCATGGCTCCCGATACAAACCCATGAAGGCGTCGCTCGCTTCCCCTCGCGAAGGAGCCATCGGGTACGACAGATCCCCCATAGGTTCGAGAAGGCACCTGCACCTGCATCAGCAAGCGCTCCGGAATTTCCATTAAGAACCGGCTGGGCTGGCTGGCTCCTGGCCCTTCCGCGCCGTAAAAGCGCCTCACCCGCGAAAAGCTAAAGTAAAGTTTCTTCTGCGCCCGGGTCATGCCGACGTAAAATAAACGCCGCTCTTCTTCAAGCGCGTCCTCTTCCAGGGAGCGGCTGTGCGGCACTAGTCCCTCTTCGCAACCCGCCAGGAACACGACTGGAAATTCCAAGCCCTTCGCGTTATGCAAGGTGATCAAAGTCACCGGAGCACTGGCGTCGAATTCATCCGCTTCCGAGCGCAAAGCGGCATTGTCCAGAAAATCCTGGACGCTTCCTCCCGTACCAATCCACTCGCGTGCCGCCGCAATCAGCTCGTTGATGTTGAGAATACGATTGTCGGCTTCTTCCGTATTTTCGCGTTTCAGCATTTCCAGATAACCGCTGGCCTGGGCAATTTTTTCCACGACAGAGTACAAGGGGAGGTCGAGCAGTTCCATCCCCTCTTGAATAATCTGAACGAATTTCTGAAGGGCGAGATGTGTCTTTGCGGGAAATAGATTGTTCTGGACCGCAATTTGAACTGACGCCCACAGCGAAACTCCTGATTCACGCGAAAGCTGATGCAGTTTTTCCTGCGTAATTCGTCCTATGCCGCGCGAAGGCTCATTAATGACCCGCAGCAGGGATACATTATCGTGAGCGTTAATCACCAGACGAAGGTAAGCCAGAATGTCCTTGATCTCTTTTCTGTTGTAAAAACTCACACCACCCACCAACTGGTAAGGAATTCGAAAACGCCGTAGAGCCTCTTCAAACTGGCGAGACTGGAAATTGGTGCGATACATTACGGCGATGTTTCGTTCCCCCTCCTGAAGGTGGTGGTGGATACTCCGGCACACGAAATCAGCTTCTGCTTCCGGTGTGGGCGCCACATAGATTTCGTTCGGTTCGCCCCCTGGGTTTTCGGTCCACAGCGTCTTTCCCTTGCGATGGACATTATGTGACACCAGTGCGGTCGCCGCCTCCAGAATCGGTGAGGTGGAACGGTAATTTTGTTCGAGCTTCACCACCACAGCTCCCGGAAAATCTCTCTCAAACTCGAGGATGTTGCGAATATCAGCGCCCCGGAAAGAATAGATGGACTGATCTTCGTCACCGACCGCAGTGATGTTCTGCTGCACATCCGCCAGGCTCTTCACGATCTCGTATTGGGGAGGATTTGTGTCTTGATATTCATCAATCAGGATGTATTGGTATCGGCTGGAATATTCCCGACGCATTGCCGGATGTTCTTCAAACAGCTTCACGGTGAGCAGCAGCAAATCATCGAAATCAACCGCGTTCGATTGTTCGAGATATTTTTGATAGCTTAGGAAAATCTTGAAAATGATCTCGGCATCATAATCTCCCGAGCGCTGGAGATATTGTTCCGGACCCCAGCTTTTGTTTTTGGAGCGGCTGATGACGGCATGGGAACGCCGGATTGGGAGGTCCTTGTCGGCAAGCTTTAATTCCTCATAGACATTACGAAGGATGGTTTTTTGGTCATCGGTGTCACAAATGGTGAAATCGGGACGATAACCCACCCGGTGAGCATGGCGGCGAAGCACACGCACCGCCAGGGAATGAAAGGTGCAGATTAACGGGGAAGCAGACAAGGCCTGCAGAAGGCCCACCACCCGGGTGCGCATTTCTTCCGCAGCCTTGTTGGTGAATGTGACGGCCAGGATCTGCTCAGGCCTCGCCAGTTGCTGAGCGATCAGGTGGGCAATCTTGTAAGTGATGGTTCGGGTTTTACCACTACCGGCCCCGGCCAGGACCAAAACAGGACCGGTAGTCAGAGTTACGGCATGCTTTTGCTGCTCATTGAGCTCGTGGAGAAGATTCACTACTTCCCTGAAACGCGCTGAATGAATTCATCCAGGCCGGCCAGGGAATCGTTGTGAGTCGATTTATAAAGCGTCTCCAGATATTGCCGGCATGGTTTTGCGTAAGGAGCCGACGGTTGGAGCGAGCCACGGGCAAAGGCTTCCATTGCCGGGTCAAGGCGTTCCTGCTTCCATTGTCCACGACCGATAAAGTAATAAGCCTCGGCGTGAAGAGCAGGGTTGGCATAGGTCTTCAAGACCATCTCATAATTTCCAATCGCAGCGCTCCAGCGTTCTTTTTCCGCTTCCTGGCGGCCAAGAATCGCGTAGGAAATCGCTTTCTGCTTACTGACGTAATCCTGCCATTCGGCATCCGGAGTCTCTGGCGGCTTCTGAAGAGATTCAAAGGTGTCGATGGTCTTCTTGGCAAAATCGCCGGCCTTGTCCCACTGCTCGCGAGAAGCATACATACGGGTTAGCTCAGCCATAATGGGATAGCAGTCCTTGGGAGCAAGCTCCGCACAAGCTTTCTCTCCGTACAGCAGAACTTTGTCATCGTTCTTCAACACTCCATAGGAGTTAGCCAGGACAAAAGCCAGTGCGCCACTTGGATTTTTTTCGTACACCGCCTCGCCATACTTCACGGCCTTATCAAACTGGCGAGTCTGATAGTACGCAAATGTGGTCATATTAAGAGCATTGAGGTCGGTCGGATACAGGGCCAGCAGCTTTTCTCCGGCACGTGCAACCTCTTGAAGCTTCCCCTGAGCCTGATATTGCTGCATGTTCTGCAGGTAACTGCCAACAGCGTACTGAACCAATCCTGATTGGGGGCTAGCTTTTAAAAAAGCAATGATGGCGTCTTCTTTCTTTAAGGGATCCGTTTCGCTGGTGGCTGCCTCATAGGCGTCGTATTCTTCGGGAGTGTACTCGACATCCTGCTGTCCCTCGGCTTCCTTCTGGCCGTCCTGAGAAAAACCGGGAGCCAGGAAGGCGGTAGCCAACGCCATGGCCAAGAACGCGTATTTCAAAACGTATCTAAGTCTCATTATGAGGGATTTACCTCCGTTAAATTAGCGCCTTTAGTTGCATAGCTTACTTAGAAGCGTAAAGGCAGGAGTCGACCTTATCACATCTTCGCCACCCATTCAATGTCAGTCCTGAGGGCTATCCACCGGTGCCGCGACAGTGGATCAACCACTGATTTCGATGCAACTGTTTTATTAAAGTTGCGTGCTCCTTGCAACCCCACGCTGGTGTCTCGGACATAAGTAAGCGTGCATTTGCGAGCAGAGCTTGCGAGGTGAGGTCAAGAAGCGAGGAGGAATCGATGCAGGAAAGTCGGCGACGAGCGATAGGAGTTCGCCCGCAACCCCCACCGGACCGGAGGGTTGCGGGCGAGATGGCCGCAACAGAATCCAAAGTATTTCAGAGACGACACTAGTCTGCTGTCCCATAAATAAGTAAACTAAATGTGTCCTCCTGACGTGTAATAATCAGGAGGACACAAGATGCGTACTGGGCGACCGAAAGTTCCTTTGACCTTGACGAAAGAAGAA
>JACQSY010000010.1 GCA_016211085.1 Acidobacteriota bacterium
CAGCACAACGGAGGCCTGGACATGAGACGACCGAAAAACCTGTCCCAAATCCCAATAAATCCGCTATCCCTTGAACCGATTCTCAGTTATTTTGGACAGCAATGGATGATAACACATCATCCCCAGGGACAAAATGAGCCGCGGCCGGCTATTTTCTCTGTCATTCGCTGTGATTTTTTGCGGCGGTATTTATGTTATTCTTTGGGGGGTGAGCTCCTCATCTCAGTTCAGGGTGCCGGAAAACGCACCTAAACCATCCACAATTTTTCCGTCAGCCGTCCATCCGCCTGAAACTGCAGCCCGGGGCCGGAGATGAACTGTCCTCCGGCACGGCTAGAGAAGCATAGTCCTCTTATTGTGGCGCTCGATGTGCAAAACCTGGAGCAAGCGTTGACCCTGGTGAGGCGACTCAAAGAAAAGGTCAGCTTCTATAAGGTGGGACTGCAGCTCTTTACCGCTGAGGGGGTCCGTGCAGTCAAGGAGATTCAAAATGAGGGAGGCACCGTTTTTTTGGATCTTAAGCTTCACGACATTCCCCATACCGTTGCATCTGCAGCCGTACAGGCGGGACGCCTGGGCGTAAAGATGATGACGCTGCACGCATGGGGCGGTTCCCGAATGATCCGGGAAGCGCAGCGGCGTTTGTGGGACCAGTTTGGGGAGGGCCGCCCTCTCTTGATCGCAGTCACTGTGCTCACCAGCTCGACTGATGACGACCTTAAAAACGTAGGAATTGAGAATTCTACTCCGGAGACCGTGCGCTTGCTGGCCCGAATGGCGGAGCAGGCAGGGGCAGACGGAGTTGTGGCCTCGCCCCGCGAACTGGCGATCTTGCGACAGGACATGCGACGTGGCTTCTTGATAGTGACCCCGGGAATCCGCGGCGCGTCCGATGCGCCCGACGATCAAGCGCGGACGCTCTCTGCAGGTGAAGCCATACGCCAAGGCGCAGATTACCTTGTCGTAGGGAGACCCATCTTATCTGCAAACGATCCCGTGCAGGCCACGGACCGTCTTCTCGAAGAGATCGAGCGTGCTAAACTGAACAGGTTGTGAAAAGTCTTCTAGTCACCCTGAATCTTGGCCTGACCCTGGTTTCTGCTCAGACCTTAAAACAACCTCCACCAGAGGCCTCCCGCTGCCACGCCTTTGTTGATTACGAAAACGTATGGACCTTCGAAATGGTTCAGAACCGCGAAGGCGAGCGTGTTCCAATTCTGAACATTATTACGCTGAGTGAAGGCGAGTGGGATTTCAGACTCGAACAGATTCAAATCGTCAACAAGCAAGGCAAGCGGGCGCAAGTGAAGAAGTTTTCGCTCGACACCGGAGACCCACAGAAACCTTACGAAACCAACTATCTGAAAATCCTGGGGAACAGCTTTATCGGCCTGGACCTGCAGGGCGAATTCGACGATTTTGCGGAACCTGCCCATGTTCTCATCGATCTCGGAGATCAACGTTTCGAGCTGGTTCCAATTGAGAGCGGTCGCTTTGACGAGATGGCGGAAAAAATCAACCAGGTGAATTTTGACAGTCCGAATGTCAAGGAAGACTTTAACATCCTGAAGATTGAGCCCATCGGCAAGCGCAGCCCCAAACCCCGTTGAGTGCCGTATACGCGCGAAACACCATCCATAAAGTACCCTGGGGGTCTCGGTGGTCGGTCGTACCGGAAGGTTTTTGACTGGCAACGCTCCCCGCTTCCAAAGCTACAAAAACTTCCCTGGTCAAGTGGATGACCTTGACGATCTCAGCGCTGAATTACCAGAGGTAGAAGTGGGATCGTTGCCTGCTGCGCTCGATCACACGCAACACGTAGCTCCGAGTCTGAGGAAAATCAATTTCGTCAAGAAAACTGTGCGGCGGCTCGGAAACAGAAGCCCGCATCCAACGATTGACGCGACTCTCCCCGGCATTATAACGGGCCAAGGCATAAGGAAGCGGATCGGAATACCTCGTGTAACGGTCAAAGGAAGTACGTAGATACCAACAGCCGACCTCAATATTGTGCTCAGGATCCAGGAGCTGGACTGGATTGTAAGCAGTATAGCCGCGAACACGGGAGAATTCTTCGCCGACGTACGGCATTATTTGCATCAAACCCAGTTCTCCCGCCTGTCCCCTCGCTGAAGGGTTAAAAGTACTCTCTTCAAAAATGATCGATTTCACGAGGTGAAAATCCAGATTGTATTGTGCGCAGTATCTGCGTATGAGCGAATCGTATCGAATCGTTCGCCAATGCAGGTATCCAAAAAGCAAAAATATGGAAAGAAATAAAAGCGGGAGACGCCGCTTCATGCGGCCAATTTACCATCTTCCTCAGAGCCAGGCAAGCGGAGTAAGCGCCCTTTTGAATTCGAAGTACGAAGTTTTGAAATAAATTCGCACTTCTCACTTTTTATTAGCTCCTTGCAAACCCGCGTCGGATCCATTGTGCCTCAGCACTGCCCTCCTTCAGATGAGAAATGTGAATCAGAGGCGGGCACGAAGCGCCACGAAGTGAGCGCTTGTGTCTATGCACCAAACCAGAGCCTTGAAGCTCTAGCCGCCTCCGGCCGCTGAGACTCGATTAAGGTAAGGCTCATCTTCCGGAATCGCCGCCAGGCGCTCCTCAAAAGAGCGCCGCAATAAATTGAATTGGACTTGGTGACGCTCCGACAAACCATCTTCAGATGGCACTGACAAGACAGAGCGAGGGTCTACGAACCTGCCATTTTTCTCCACACGGTAATCCAGGTGCGGACCTGTGGCCACACCGGTAGATCCCACTGTGCCAATACGCTCTCCTTGAAAGACGCGCCGTCCCGGCCGCACGTCAATGCGCGAAAGGTGGGCATAACTGGTTTTCAATCCGCCTGAATGACGGATCCGCACCCATTTGCCGTAGCCTCCATTGAAGCCTGCGAACTCCACCACTCCATCAGCGGAAGCAAGGACGGGAGTGCCGGCCGGAGCCCCATAATCTACGCCAAGATGAGGACGACGTCTTCTGAAGAGGGGATGAAAGCGCGAGTAAGAAAAATGAGAGGTGATGCGAGGGTCAAAATTAAAAGGAACTTTCAGGAAGGCCTTGCGCAAACTCTTCCCGTTCTCATCGTAATAACGCGCCTCGCCGCCTGCCGGATCCTCAAAAAGAAATCCACGAAACGTTTTAATCGCGCTGCGAAATTCCACCGCCAGGATTTTCCCATACTTGATGAAATTCCCGTCCAGGTACTTTTTCTCAACAATCAGCTTGAAGGAGTCCTCCGATTTGACCGAGGTAAAATCCACGTCCCAGCGCAAGATATTCATGAGACTGGCTACCAACCCGTCTCGCTCGCCTCGTGAAACAAGAGTGTAATAAAGGGAGCCATCAATTCTGCCGAAGATCTCTTCAACGACAATCTCGAATTCATGCTGATGCAGCGTGGCCTGAAAGCCCGGCCCCCAGGGAGTAACCAGCAAATACTGCTCGACCGAGATATCGTAACGTAGACTTTTAAAGGCGCCGCCCTCGTAGCGCTCGATTTCATAGTGATGCCCTGCTCCAATCCGGTTCAGGTTATAAACGGGACGTGTGTCCTTAATAAGCCTCGCGATGCTCTCGGGAGAAAAACCAAACCGGGAGAGCAATTCCTGGACCGTCTCTTTCTGAACCACGGTGTTTTCAAAACGAATTACTCGTGGCTGGGGAGGACTCTGGGTAACCTCCGCCGGGGGAGGAGGTGCCGGCAATGGGGTGTTCAAAAAAAGGAAAACGGCGAATGAAGTGATCAGGAAAGCTCCGGCCATCAGGAACAGGAGAATTTTTTCCAAGTCCGGAATTTTCATTGACGAATCAAGAATCACAGCTGTTTTCGTTGACGATCGCGCCGGTAAGAACTACCGGAGCTCCTCATTTTTCGCTTTAACTCCTTTTCCACCAGAGCCGGAACCAGGCCGTTGACTGTTCCGCCAAGACTGAACACCTCCTTGACCAGACTCGAGCTTAAGTAAGAATAGGTTTCCGCCGGTACCATGAACACGGTTTCGATGGACGGTTGCATCCGCCGGTTCATGAGGGCCATCTGAAACTCATAATCAAAATCGGTCATGGCACGAATTCCCCTCAAAATCACCGTAGCCTTTTTTTGCATGGCATAGTCCACCAACAAACCTTCAAAAGTGTCGATCTGCACATTCTTCCAATGGGAGGTGACCTGTTTCAACATTCGTATGCGCTCTTTGGTGGTGAATAAAGGCTCTTTCCCCAAGTTCAGCAAGACCGCCACAATGACCCGGCTGAATATGTTGCGTGCCCGGTCGATAATGTCCAGGTGACCGTTCGTAATCGGATCAAAGGAACCTGGATAAATAGCTGTGACTTGAACGGACATAGAGGATGGGCGATATGGTAAGCATCACAGAAGGAAAAAGCAATTCCGAATTGCGAAATACACGTGTCTCGGCGCATAACGCAGGAGAAGAATACACGCTGTATTGACTTTAGTTCCGTGGTCCGTATACTAGAACCCATCTGCGGTTTCCCTCCTTTGTTTTTCCCCTGTAGTCGCGAATAGCTTCAATTCTGTTGTTGGAGAAAATCTGGGAGAAAAATCAGGCGGTATTTCGGAGCATTGTTCGAGAAATCCTTTTTGACCGATCCAGCGTGGATGATGTGCTGCAGGAGTCTTTTTCGAGGATGCTGCAGTCAGGCAAGACCTTTGCGAGCGAGGCCGACGCTTTTCACTATGCGCGCAAGGTTGTCTTCAACACGACGATTGATTTTTATCGCCGCTACTCGCGTCAGGACTCTTTTCTGCGCAGGCTAGCAGTCCCGATGGGAAATCATTCCAATCCGCTGCAAGCCCTCTTGGACCAGGAACTGGAGACAAAACAGCGGAGCCTGCTGCAAGAACTCCGCCGCGCCCTCGAAAAGCTCCCTTATGCTCAACGGGAAGCAGTGAGTCTGATCTTTGGCCGAAACGGGAAGAAGCTCAAAGATATTTGCAGCGAGCGGGGAATACCCTACTCGACTCTGAGAAGTCGCATGTTGGCAGCCGTCGAAAACATCCGCCGCGAACTTCGGGACACCGGCGCTATCAGCAACGGGTCCCGGCGAAATCAGGATTGACGCTGGGGACGCAGAAACAACAGAAGAGAGTCGCCCTGACGCAGCTGGCGCAGCAACTCCACTTCGGGTGAAATCAACTCCAGCGACTTCTTCTTGAACATCTCAAGAATGATCACGGTGGACCTGTTTACAAAAGCGGCGCTTGACACTTTTCTCAACAGCTTTTCGTACCTTTGAAAATCATAGGGCGGATCAAGGAACACGAAATCTGCGCGGGGTACCATGGCCTTGCGAATGAACACAAATGCGTCTTCAGAACTGATCTCAAAGCCGCTTTCTATTCCGCAAAGCTTCAAATTCTTCTTTAGGGTAAAAAGCGCCGCAGGATCCCTCTCGTTGAACAAACAGAATGCCGCTCCCCGGCTGAGAGCTTCGATTCCCACGGCTCCTGAGCCTGCGAACAGGTCGATCCACTTGGAACCGTTCACGTCCTGCCCAATGACTGCAAAAAGGCTTTCCCGCAAACGCTCACTGGTGGGACGTACAGAAGCCGCTGTCGGGGCCAGCCTCCTGCCCCGATACTTTCCTGCAATAACCCGCATCGATCAGCCTACACCATAAAGACTGAATCGTTTCTGCCATTGCTGCTGAATCTCTTTGAGTGCGCGTGACTGCTGATTTCCCGAGACTTCAAGAACCTGTTCCAGTCGGGTCTCTGCCTCAGAATGCGCCGCAGCTAAAAGATCGCGATCGCGCACAATACTGCCAAAAATAAATTCAGGCATACCAGATTGACGGGTCCCCAGGAACTCCCCTGGGCCACGCAACTCCAGGTCTTTCTCGGAAATCTTGAATCCGTCGCTGGTCTTACGCATGATGTCCAGCCGTTCGAAAGCTTCCCGTGAGCCAAACCGATCTGCAATCAAGATGCAGTAGCTTAGGTATGCACCTCTGCCAATCCTTCCGCGTAGCTGGTGCAGTTGCGAGAGGCCGAAACGTTCTGCGTGCTCGATCAACATGACTGAGGCGTTCGGAATATCAATGCCCACCTCGATGACGGTGGTCGAGACCAGGATTTGAGTCTCACCGCTTTTAAATCTCTGCATCAGTTCTTCTTTCACATCCGCCTTGAGCCTCCCATGCAGCAGTTCGACGGTGTAGTTCTTGAACACTTCAGTGCGCAGATGTTCCGCCATCTCAGTTGCTGCTTTCAAATCAATTTTTTCCGACTCCTCAATCAAAGGGTAAACCACGAAAGCCTGCCGACCTTTCTCCAGCTCCTCGGCAACCAAAGCATATACTTCTTTCCGATTGCGGCTTGTTTTCAGAATCGTGTGCACTGG
The DNA here is from genome assembly GCA_016211085.1 of Acidobacteriota bacterium. Taxonomy (GTDB): domain Bacteria; phylum Acidobacteriota; class UBA6911; order RPQK01; family JACQSY01; genus JACQSY01. The sequence goes on from JACQSY010000010.1 coordinate 6,382, forward strand.
CTGGCGCCCGGGAGGCATTTCATCAATAACGGAAAGATCCAGGTCCCCGTATAGAGTGAGGGCCAGACTTCGTGGAATAGGCGTGGCGGTCATGACCAGGGTGTCCGGCCGATCCCCTTTTTGACTCAACAAAGAGCGTTGCAGAACACCAAATCGATGTTGCTCATCCACCACCACCAGTGCGAGATCCTTGAACGTCACTTTTTTTTGAATCAGAGCGTGAGTCCCGATCAGGAGGTTGATCTTACCCTCCTGAACCGCTGTCAGCAGATGCTTGCGCGCGGCTCCCTTCACGCTACTGGTCAACAATCCGATCCGGTAGCGGGTTTTGGCCAGATAAGCAGAGATACGCTCATAATGCTGGCTTGCCAGAATCTCCGTCGGAGCCATCAACGCAGCCTGGAACCCGTTTTCAATCACAACGAGGATGGCTTGCAGCGCCACGATCGTTTTGCCAGACCCTACGTCGCCCTGGAGCAGCCGGTTCATCACTTTTGAGCTGCACAAATCATCGGCAATCTCCTTGACGACACGCTTCTGGGCGGCTGTAGGATGAAAGGGCAGGACCGACTTTATGGTTTCGCGCACGGAGGGATAAATTCTGATGTGACGTTTCTTCGGAAAGATCTCACGTTGTTTTTTCAAAACCTGAAGTCCCAGCTGAAAGGAATAAAAATCTTCAAAGATAAAACGCCGCTGGGCAGGGGTTCTCCAGGTCTCGAGCCTCTTCAGCAACTCCGGCTCCTGGCCGGGGGAAGCCGCCGGAAAATGCAGCTGCTCGAGAGCCACTCTCAAATGAGGAAAGCCATATTTTTGCTTGATCTCCTCCGGAAGTGTGTCCTCGATATTCGGATCGAGATCGTGCAGCGCTTGAGAAACCAACTGACGGATTTGTTTGGTGGTTAGTTGGCCAAGTTTTCGATAAATCGGGACGATCCGGCCGGTGTGCACCATCGGTTCGGCATCCGATTCGATCAGCTCGTAATCCGGATTCACCAGACCAATGGAGTTCACATAAGGGTCGTTTCGGACCGTACCGAACAGGATGACTTCTTGCTCTTTGCGAAAAACCCGCTCCAGATAGGGTTGGTTAAAAAATTTAACCGGCATGGATCCAGACCGGTCGCTCACGACCATCTCAAAAATCTGCACACGCTTTATAGGCGTTGTATAGCGGCCGGCAACTATAACACGGCAGCGGATGACGGCTTCCTCGTCCAGATTGAGGTCTCGGATAAGCTTAAAGTTGGTGCGGTCTTGATACCGGGCGGGACGATTTCTAAGGAGATCACCGGTGGACTGAATCCCGGCGCCGGAAAAAATCTGCGCCCTTCTGGGCCCCACTCCTTTCAGATACTGAACGGGTGTGTCTAGTCGGATCGACATCGTCGGCCGCCGCTATTATAGGCTGAACTCGATGGGGACGGCGTCGTTGGGCGGGCCAGGGCCTCGAAAGGCAGGGAGAGCTCTTGATTGTTCTCTTGCGTGAATAACGGCTCCGTCTCAGCACCGGCTGAAAACCCATAATCCTTTTTCAGGGCGGAGACCAGGGATTGTATGCGGGCCTGATAGCGGCGTGAGGGCTCGACACCCTTCCCGTAGATGGACCTAAACCACGAGGAGAGTTGAGGGAAAACGCGGTCAATGAAATCAAAGAACGCTTGCTTCGAGGGTTCGCGGAGGAAAAGAACTCCACTATAGAGAAATGCAGCTCGGTATCGGCTCGCTGCAGCAATCACTTCGCGCAGGTTGTTTTCGCTGTCAGTTAAAACCGGTATGATCGGCATCAGGTTGATGCCTGCGCGAATTCCTTCCTCTCTCAGGCGTCGAAGGGCCTCCAGACGGGCCAAGGGACGAGACGCCAGCGGTTCCATGCTTCGCAATAAGTTGGAGTCAAGACTAATAAGTGAAATCTGTATTTGAAAATCATTGTGGCGGGAGATCTCAATGAAGAGATCCAGGTCGCGATATACCAGAGCTGATTTGGTGGTGATGGACAGAGACAATCCACGTAGCCTGGAAAAAACTTCGAGCAGCCTTCGGGTGATCTGAAAACGCGCCTCCGCCGGCTGGTATGGGTCCGTTGCCGTTCCAATGGCGATGTGCCGGCCCCGCAGCTTCTGAAGATCCAATGTCTTCAACAAAATCTTCGGGGCCTCAAGCTTGACGTAAATCTTCCGCTGGAAATCGCTCCACTCCAGATGCATGAACTCATGGGTGTATCGAGCGTAGCAGTAGGAACAGCCGAATTCGCATCCTCGGTAAGGGTTTATTGTGAAAGTGTCCGGCATGCGGTCGGTATCGCAATAGTTCAGTAGGGTCTTGCACCGGAGCGCGAGGTGGCTGGTTTGGCCTCTTTGGCGGAGTCCTTGGGCAGGCAGCGGAGCCAATTCAAACAATGTCTTTTGCTCCATTATTCACCTTTTATTCACCATCGTAGACCAGAAGTGTGCGCGCGTCAAACGCGAAGGCCTGTGCTATCATGGGCGGCAATGAAACGCATCCTGTTGCTGCCTCTGGCTGTGGCGGTTCTAAACGCGGCTTGTGGGAGAGATCTGGGAAGGCAAATACAAGAAACAGTTCGGGTATTTGACAATCTTCGCTTGCGGCCCGATCAAATTGAAGTTGAAAACGTCCAGCCTTCAGGAAAAGAAGAACTCGTCGCTGAAATTCGAGTGCGAACAGCCGTCAGGATGCTCAAGAAGGGCGATAAATGGGTGATTGAAGAAATCAGATTGGGCGACCGCCACTGGGAAAAAGCAGAGCACGTGCTTGCGGTTCTCAACCAAAGGCGCTCCAGTGCGACCCTCTCCCAAATGCACAGCATTGCAGAAAAAGTGCTTAGCTATTCAAAACAACACGGCCAGCTTCCACAGGTCTCCTCTTTCGAGTCTTTGATTGACGTGCTGTCTCCCGAGCACCTAGCACAGGCCATTCGCCTGGATGCCTGGTCGCAGCCGTACTCCTACCGCGCCCTTTCGAGTTCCGAGTTTGAACTGCGATCGGCGGCAGCCGATGGACAATTCGGCACTCCAGATGATTTAATTGTGAGGAGCTCGGGATGGTGAGAATAGCTGGAACCAAGACAGTGGCATTGGGGGCGACGGCGGTGTTTCTGGGAATCGCCCTGCTTTTTGGGCTCCAAAAGGAGCCTTTCTGGAAACCTGCAGCTCCGTCGATTCCATGGGGAAAAGACTTCCAGAAAGCACTCGAGCGGGCCCGCATGGAGAAGAAAACCGTGGTTGCGGATCTCTTCACGGACTGGTGCGTCGTGTGCAAGAGGATGGACAGCGAGACCTTCACCGATCCAGTTTTGGTGAAGCAGGTTGCTGACCGTTATGTATGGGTCAAGCTCAACGCTGAGAAGGAGCCCGACGGGATTCGTCTTCAGAAGGATTTCGCCATTGTAAGCTATCCCACTTTTCTTCTTCTTGATGAGAAGGGAGAGGAAATCGATCGGCTCGACGGCTTTATCTCAGCTCAAGAGTTCAAGGACGCCATTGAGAGCCGCCTCAATAATCCCAACCGCTTTCAAAGTGTGCGTCGTCGTGCGCTCCAAAACCCCGACAATCTCGAAGCCCAGTACGCATACGCTGAAACTCTGCTGAACCGGCAGGACTACAAACAGGCCGCTACGCAATTCAAGAGCATCATCGAAAAGGATCCGGAGAATACCTCAGGCAAGACGGATCTCAGTTATTACTACCTGGCCTTGAGCAAGGCCGCCCTTGAGGAATCTCAGGAGGCGCTCAGACTGCTCGCAGAGATGGCATCGCTTTTCCCGAAAAGCGATGCCATCTCTGACGTGGCCGTCCTCAGAGGACAAATTTATTACTACGCAGGCGAACACCAGAAGGCACGAAGCGCTTTTCTCAGGTTCCTGGATGACTATCCGGAGCACAGCCAGAGAGAGGAAGTTCGCCAGCTTCTAGCTGAGATCGATTCCGCCACCAGCCCCTCGCTCGTATCCTCTCACTAGAGTTTCCCACTGAGCCTGCTCAACGCAGTTTCCGCTTGGAGTTGCGCACAAACAATTCGAGCGGAGGCCATGCACAATTTCGAGTCGAAGTGGGATCAAAGGCCCTTCAGGCAGGTTGCGGCTCAGTCAAGCAGATGGCCCAGCTTTTCTTTCTTGGTCCTGAGATAGCGCTCGGAAACCTCGGAGGCCTTGATGACTAAAGGAATTCTCTCCACCACGTGGACTCCTTCTGCTTCCAGGCCCTGAATTTTTTCCGGGTTATTCGACATCAGACGAACCCGGGTAACGCCAAAGTACTTGAGGATTTGAGCGCAGAAGGCGTAGGATCGCCTGTCCGCCTCAAAGCCGAGCCGCAGATTCGCTTCGACCGTATCAATACCGCGATCCTGAAGCTCGTAAGCATAGAGCTTGTTCAACAAGCCGATGCCCCTGCCTTCTTGCATTTGATAAACCAGCACCCCACATCCAGAGAGCTGAATTTTTTCCAAGGCCCGCTCCAACTGCTCGCCACAGTCGCAGCGTAGCGAGTGCAGGGTATCGCCGGTAAAACACTTGGAGTGGACTCGGACCAGTGGCGTACTTTCGTTCGAAAGCTCCCCTTTGACGATGGCCACCGCTTCTTCGCCATCGAGCTCGTTTTCAAATCCAAAAATCTCAAAATTCCCGTAGCGCGTCGGTAGCAAGGCCCGGGGTATCTTTTGCTGGTTCAGACGAACCCCTTCCATGGCCGCAAGTATAACACGGGCCCGCTCCCGGTCCTGGACCGGGAGCGCGGTCGCAGGAGAACGTTTCGCGTGGCGTGACACGTCGCCCACAAGAAAAAGCGGCCACGTCTTACCTCGCTCCAAAACCTGTCCGATCATCATCTCGGGAATTCGCCCTCAACACCTGCCTGGTCGCCCCCGGCGCAGTCCGCCATGGCTCACGCGGTTTGTTCGGCCGTGTGGAACTGTTCTTCTTCAGTCGAGCCTTCCATCGCCAGAGTGGAAGCAAGGCCGTCACTGACCGCTTGCAGCACGCGGTCGAAATAGCCCGTGCCCACAAACTCCTGATGCCGGATGGCTTCATAGCCGCTCTTTTCGGCTTCAAACTCCTGTTGCTGGAGATCAGCATAAGCCGCCATTCCGCGCTGGCGGTATTCGCGGGCCAGCCAATAGGTAATATAGTTTAAAGCGTGAAAACCCGAGAGGGTCACGAATTGAAACTTATAGCCCATCGCACCCAGTTCCTTTTGAAATTTGAGTGCTTCGTTATCACTCAAATGCATCCTCCAGTTGAACGATGGGGAGCAGTTATAGGCGAGTTTCTTTTCTGGAAAATCGCGAAGTACTGCCTCGGCAAACACCCGGGCTTCCGTCAGATCAGGTCTGGAAGTTTCACACCAGATCATGTCGGCGTAGGGGGCGTAAGCGCGAGCGCGCGAGATGGCCGCCTCTATACCGGATCGAACCCGGAAGAAGCCTTCACGAGTCCGTTCACCCGTCAGGAACTCTTGATCAACGGGATCAATGTCGCTGGTGAGTAGCTGGGCTGCCAGCGCATCGGTGCGGGCTATAAGCAGGGTATCCACACCGCACATATCCGCTGCCAGCCGGGCCGCCACAAGCTTGGTCACGAACTCACGCGTAGGAACCAGGACTTTGCCGCCGAGATGTCCGCACTTTTTTGCCGAGGAGAGCTGATCCTCAAAGTGAACTCCAGCGGCGCCGCATTCAATCATCTCCCGCATAAGTTCCGCTGCGTTTAATGGCCCCCCAAAGCCTGCCTCCGCATCAGCCACTATCGGTACAAACCAGTTGATGTCATAGTTCCCTTTCATGTGGTGGATCTGGTCGGCACGCCGCAGTGAATTGTTGATGCGGCGAACCAGTGCGGGGACGCTGTCGCTGGGATATAAACTTTGGTCTGGGTACATTTGACCCGCATGGTTGGCGTCGGCAGCGACTTGCCAGCCGCTCACGTATATGGCCTGCAAACCTGCCTTGACTTCCTGAACCGCTTGATTGCCGTTTACGGCACTCAGGACCGCAACATAACTGGAATCCTCCTTGTTGACGAGATCCCAAAGTCGGGCGGCCCCTTTTTTCGCCAAGGTGTACTCACACTGCATCGATCCTCTAAGTGTGTAAACTTCTTCGGCGGTATACGGTCGTTCGATCCCCCGCCAGCGCTCACTCTCAGCCCACTCACGTTCCATTCTGGTGATGAACTCCTCTTTGTTCATATGCTCCTTTCCACCGTTTAGCTGATTGAGTCAATCGATGTATTCGTATGCTGTCAAAGTCATAAACTCAGTGAATTCGGGATTGATCATCATGTCCTCAAAAATCCGAGCCGCCTGCGAAAACCTGCTGGTATCAAACCCCCGCGGGCCCAGGAGCGATCGCGTTTTTTCAAGCTCCTCGTCAATCGTCTCTCGCACCAGCTGCGGGGTAACCTGCCGTCCATCCTGTAACTTGGCTCCGTGTCGAACCCATTGCCAGACCTGAGAACGGGAAATCTCTGCGGTGGCCGCATCTTCCATGAGGTTGTAAATCGGAACACAGCCGTTTCCCCGCAGCCATGCTTCTAGGTATTGAATCCCCACGTCGATGTTTACACGAAGGCCGGCCTCGGTAATGGTTCCTTCAGGAGCCGCCAGCAGGTCGGCGGCGCTCACGTGCGCAGGCTCTCGCACCGATGAGATTTGGTTAGGCTGCGGCATGTAGGTGTCAAAAATTTCCGTCGCGATGGGCACAAGCCCTGGATGAGCCACCCAGGTGCCGTCATGACCGGCATGCACCTCACGCAGCTTATCCTCACGCACTTTCTGCAAGGCACGGTTGTTTGCACCCGCGTCGTTCTTGATCGGAATCTGCGCCGCCATCCCACCCATCGCATGAATGCCGCGACGATGGCAAATCTCCACCAGCTGACGGACGTACGACTTTAGGAAATGCCGATCCATGGTAACCTGAGCCCGGTCGGGCAGGACAAAGTCCGGGTGGTTACGAAACTTTTTGATGAAACTGAAAATGTAATCCCAACGCCCGCAGTTCAGACCAGCTGCATGCTCGCGTAACTCGTAAAGGATTTCATCCATTTCGAACGCGGCCAGAATGGTCTCAATCAGTACCGTGGCGCGAATGCTGCCGCGGGGAATCCCCAACTCGTCCTGGCCAAAATTGAACACGTCATTCCAGAGCCGGGCCTCCAGGTGGCCCTCCAGCTTAGGAAGATAGAAATACGGACCGCTGCCCCGGGCCAACAACTCAGTCGCGTTGTGAAAAAGGAACAGACCAAAGTCAAAGAGCGACCCTGAGACGGGCCTGCCATCTACCAGAACGTGCTTCTCGTTCAAGTGCCATCCGCGCGGACGAACCACCAGCGTCGCCGTCTTCTCAGAGAGTCGATACTCCTTCCCCTCCGCGCTGGTGTAGCTGATCCGCCGGCGAACGGCGTCCTTCAAGTTGATCTGCCCTTCGACGTTGTTGGACCACGTGGGAGAGTTGGCGTCCTCAAAATCAGCCATGAACACCCTGGCGCCCGAATTCAGAGCGTTGATGATCATTTTCCGATCCACCGGTCCTGTGATCTCAACGCGCCGGTCTTGCAGGTCGCGCGGTATGGCCGCCACCCGCCATTCCGCCTCCCGCACCTTAACCGTCTCTTTCAAAAAATCAGGGAATTTCCCGCCATCCAGCTCTTTTTGACGAGCCCGACGGCGCTCCAACACTTCCAACCGCCGTTCCTCAAAACGGCGCGCCAACCTCGCTACAAATCGCAGCGCCTCGGGCGTTAGGACCCCTTGATACGCCTCTGGAAGTGGAGCACGCGCCTCGATCCCCTCCCGACGCAAAACCTCCGCAAAACCCTCCCCGGACACAGGCACACTGGTAGACATTGTCATTCTTTAATCCCTCTTCCTTCTTTTTCTAGATGTGAAGCTAAATCTGAAACTTGACAATAATCAAGCACAACCCCTCCTCCCAAGACCCTTTTCTTATAAACCAGCCAAAATTTGCTGTCAAGCGAATATTCGCTTAAGGAGTAAAATTTGATATTAGATGATTTACACGGCGTGAGAATATTGCAAGATATAGAAACTCCACGCCGTCTGTGGTAAAGTCGGGTGCAGAAAATCCATTTGGAAAAGGCCTTTCTTTGAAAAAAGCAGCAATCAGCACGATTTTAGGAATAAAAGTTCGTCAGGCCCGGTTGGAACGGCAACTGGGGGTCTCCGAGTTCGCGGAAATGTGCGCTCTTTCACCCTCATACGTGGCCGAAATCGAAAAAGGCCGCAAATATCCGAAGCCGGACAAGATTGCCCGCATGGCGGAAATTCTGAAAGTTCCCTATGATTCGCTGGTCTCCATCAAACTCGAACCGTCCCAGCAGTACCTGGAAACCTTTCTCTCGTCACCGGTTCTCCAGGAGTTTCCGTTCGATCTTTTTGGATTAGATACCGGCAGTCTGGTGGAATTGATTACGCGGGCTCCTACCCGGGCCAGCGCGCTCATCCATGCGCTTCTGGAGGTGGCAAGACAGTATGACTTCCGCACCGAGTATTTCTTCAGGGCGGGACTTCGTTCCTATCAGGAAATCCATCACAATTATTTTCCAGATCTTGAGGAAGCGGCCGAGTCGTTTCTACGCGACCGTGGGCTGGAGCAGGAACAGCCGCTCTCCCTGGAGACGCTAACCTCCTTACTTAGCGAATTGCTGGGCTATGAGATTGATGAACAGGTCATTCCGCAGCTGTCGGATTTGCGTGGCTATCGTTCTATTTTTCTTCCACGCAAACCTCCCACACTGCTGATCAATCCTCGGCTGGATCCGATGCAAAAGAAATTCTTGCTGGCCCGGGAACTGGGCTATGCGCAGCTCAAGCTGCAGCAGAGAGCTTTAACGTCTTCTCCCGACGTGCAGGAGTCTTTTCAGCAAGTGCTGAATGATTTCAGGGCCTCCTATTTCGGCGGTGCCTTGTTGATGCCGCGCGAGCGGATGGTTGCCGACCTCAATGAGTTTTTTGCACTGCCCGGCTGGAATCCAGAACGAATGCGCTCGTTTCTTCCACGCTATGACGTGACGCCGGAGATGCTCCTTTACCGCTTTAGCGAACTGATTCCTGAGTTCTTTGGTCTACACCTGCACTTCTTGCGCTTTCACGACATCCACGGTGAATACCGCCTCACCAAACAGCTCAACATGTCCCAGGTGATGATCCCCAGCGGATTGGGCCTTCACGAGCATCATTGCCGCCGTTGGCTTTCTTACAAACTGCTCGATTCCCTGGCCAAACTACGTTCCAGCGGCGGTCCTTTTCCCATTGTGGCGGCACAACGGTCCGAATTTCTCGATTCAGGCGACGCTTTCATATGCATCGGTTTTGCGCGACCGCTGACGCTGTCGCCGGACGTAGGAAGCAGCGTCATCATTGGTTTCAGGCATGAAGACAAGCTTCTGGAGACCATTCGTTTTGCCTCGGATCCCACCATCGAGCGGGACATCATCAACGAAACCTGCGAAAGATGCCCGCTCGACCAGGAGCGTTGCCGCTGGCGTGTTGCTCCTCCCATTATTTATGAGCAACAGAACAGCATGAAACGTCGCCAGGAAGCCGTTGAGAAGTTGCTGCGCCAATTCAAAGTACCAACTCTTGATTGAGCTTGTGCCCCTGTGGCGGGAGTTCCACAAGAGGGTAGCTTGACGCCCATTTAGGTCGATGATAGATAATGCGACACCGGGCGGAACTCTTCCGAACGGTGGTAAGAACTGAAGAGGATAAAACATGGCCAAACCTGTCAGATCGGCAAAACACAGTACAAAACCTGCCGTCATTCGTAACATCCGTGATCATATTGCGCTCCTGGAGCGAAGCGGTGACCTGGTGCGGGTCAAACGTGAGGTGGATACCGACGGGGAATTGCCGGCGGTTCTCAAGCGCGTCCAGAAGGAACTCAAGAAAGCGGTTCTTTTTGAAAAGTTAAAGGGAACCAATTTTCAGGTGGTCGGAAACCTCTATGGAGGGAGGGACAAACTGGCCCGACTTTTCGGCGTCCCGGAGGAGCAGGTAGTGCAAGAGTGGATCCGCCTGTCCGGCTCTAAACCAATCAAGCCGGTGCGGGTTAACTCCGCTCCCTGCCAGGAGGTCGTCCATCAAAAAGACATCGATATTAAGAAAATCTTGCCGGTGCCTTTTCAATATCGGGGCGACGCAGCGCCGTTTATTAATTCGGCCATTGTTATCGCCTGGGACCCCAAGACAAAAACTTACAATACCTCATTCAATCGCATGCAGGTCCGCAACGGAAACCGGCTGGGAATTCAACTCGTCATCAACATGGACTTGTTTTTTGTCCACAAAGAGGCGGAGCAAAGAAACCAACCGGTGGAAATTGCCGCAGTGATGAGCACGGATCCGGCTTTCTTTTTAGCGGCCGCTACACGGCTGCCCCGTAACGCCGATGAGATAGAGTACGCCGGCGCCCTTGCCGGGGAGCCGGTGGAGCTGGTGAAGTGCAAGACCGTGGATCTCGAAGTTCCGGTTTCTGCCGAGGTGGTCCTCGAGGGACGAATTCTTCCCAACGTTTATCTGGATGAAGGCCCCATGGGGGAGGTTCTTCAATATTATGGTGGAACTTCTCCCAAGCCCATCTTCGAAGTTACGGCGATTACCCATCGCCGAAGGCCTATCATGGAGGCGATCCTTACCGGCACCATTGAAGATCACACCTTGATCGGAGTTCCCATGGAAGCGGAGCTTCTGCAGATGCTTCAGAAAGTCAGCCCGTTGGTTAAGAACATCTCTCTACTTCCCTTCTTCTTGATGGCCGTGATTCAGGTGGATGATATTCCTCCCACTCAAAGGGGCCTCGGCAAGAACATCGCCATCACTGCTCTGTCCAATCCCTGGGTAAAGATGGCAGTGGTTGTCAACAAGGACGTCAACATCTACGACATGGAAGATGTGTTTTGGGCCGTGGTCACGCGTGCTGATTTTGACCGCGACATTATTCGCGTCCCGGACACCTTTGGGTTCCCGCTGGATGAAATGAAGAAGACGCGAGACGCTCCTATTACCCGAATGGCAATCGACGCCACCGTCGATCCTGCCGTGCAGGTGCGTTTCACGCGGGCACTGCCTAAAGGCTATGAGAACGTCCGCTTGCAGGATTACCTTTCTCTAGGCTAACCGAAGAGCATCCGCCGACGTTCACGTGCTTGCTCTGGTGGATGCCTTTTTCTCCTTTCCTATTGGTGCTGGTACCCCAAGCGGAGGCAAATGATGGCCGAATACGATGCACTGTTTGTAGGGAGCGGTATCAATTCTCTGGTGGGAGCCGCCTTGCTGGCGAAAGCCGGATGGAAGGTCTGTGTTTTGGAGCGGAATTCATGGCTGGGGGGGAATATCCGCACGGAGGAGATCACCGTACCCGGTTACACTCACGACGTCCTCTCCGGCTGGCATCCCTTGTTTACCGGATCCGCCGGCTACGGAGAACTGAAAGAGGACCTTCACGCGCGTGGCTTGGAGTATCTCAACACTCAGTACCCCACCGGAGCGATAGTCGGAGAAACGCCCGTTTTTCTGTCCACCCTTCAGGAAGCAAATGTTCAGGAGTTCGAGCGTCACCACGGGGGCGATGGCAAAGCTTGGGAGCAAGCCATCGCTTCTTTTCTAGCAAAAGCAGACATTGCTTTCGGGATGCTGGGAACGGAGCTCTGGTCGAGTGACGGCTTAAAACTCCTGATCAAAGCAGTACGTAAGTTGGGCAAGCGGGGCTCACTGGAGTTTGGGGGTGAACTGCTCAGTTCCTGTCGGCATTGGCTTACCGAAAATTTCCAATCTCCAGCTGTTCACGGCCTGCTGGCTCCGTGGGTGCTGCACACTGGGCTTGGCCCTGACAATGCAGGTTCCGGTTACATGACACAGGTCATCGCTGCAGCGTTGCAACTAGGGGGGATGCCAGTTCCTCGTGGAGGAGGAGCTCGGCTGGTGGATGCGTTAGTCAGGCTGGTTCGTGATTACGGCGGAACTCTGGAAACGGACATCGACGTTGAGCAGGTTCTGGTCAGTGGAGGACGCGCCTATGCGGTCCGTACCAATGGGGGATCCATTATCGCGGCTCGACGCGCCGTTGTTTGCTGTGTCACCCCTACCCAGCTTTATTTGAGATTGCTCCACGGTTCCACGCTTCCGGACTGGGTGCAGGAACGTGCCCGTAATTATCGCTACGGCCGGGCAGACATGCAGATTCACATGGCGCTCTCGGAGCGCCCGAAGTGGCTGGGCGGTGATGAGCGCTTCCTCAAAACGGCAATCGTTCACATCACCAGTGGACTTAATGGGGTGTCACGAGCCGTCAACCAAGCGGAGCGCGGGTTGCTGCCCGCTGAAAGCACCATTGCGGTGGGGCAACCCATGGCCGTGGACCCGTCGCGAGGCCCTGCCGAAGGCTGGATCATCTGGATTCAGCTTCAAGAACTTCCTCCCCGGCCCGAAGGAGATGCTGCGGGAGAAATCGACACCGGCGACGGAACATGGACCGAGTCGCTACGTGAAAGATATGCGGACCGCATCGTGGAAAGGTTGGGAAAGTTCATCCCCAACCTGCAGGGTGCCACCTTGAAAAGAGTGGTGGTCTCACCGGCCGATTTACAGGCAGCCAATGTCAACCTGGTGGGCGGCGACCCCTATGCGGGGTCCTGCTCACTCGATCAGTTTTTTCTGTGGAGGCCGTTCCGAGGCATGCCGCATCATCGCACGCCGATTGCCTCTCTCTTCCATATTGGAGCCTCCACACACCCCGGGCCCGGGCTGCACGGAGCGTCCGGATTCATGGTGGCAAAGCAATTGCTGAATCCCGGCCTGCTCTCGCGGATTTTCTCCCGTTAAGTCAGCTTTCCAGCCCTTCAGCAGTGAAGGTGACGATACTTGCCTCTAAAAAAGAGAAGGGGTTTTCGGGTTTCACAGGCAGGAGACAATTCAGCACACTTCACCTGTCCCAGAAGAATGGTGTGATCCCCGCCGGGATACGATTCAACCACTTCGCATTCGATGCTCGCTAAAGCTTCATTCACCAACGGGACCCCGGTACGTCCCACTCGAGTTAAATGTTCTGCACGCTGTGTGTTCTTGGTGGCAAAGTGCGTGGAGATGTCTTGCTGGTCCTCGGCGAGAATATTGATGCCAAAGGTTTTCTTTTTGCGAAAGAAATCAATGCCCCCCAAGCGATTGTCCAGACAAACCAAAACCAGTACCGGCTCCAAGGAAACGGACGTGAAAGAGTTAACCGTTAGACCGTAAGGTTTCCCTTCCGGATCCCGGGTGGTTACGATGGTCACTCCCGTGGCAAAGTTCCCGACTACTTGTCGAAACTGTTGTGCTGTGATGCATTGTTCATTAGACATCCCGTTTTCGCTTTCTATGACGCTCACTCATTGCGTCGCCGTTAAAGAGGGCGATTTTACCCTCACACGAGGAGGCGGTTCAAGGCGGCGTATCGAGCCATCTAAAATGTAACCGGAGCAGGTATCGTCGAGCCATCTAAAATGTAACCGGAGTGGAGCGATCAGGAGGGTTACGGGATGACCGGGAAATTAAGATGGGAATACTTAACGAGCATTACATAACCTAGTGACAAATGCGCTGGAGTCGGTTATACTTGCGGGCATGGGACATCCAGCTGGAGTCAAGTTTGATCGAGTCAAATTGGAGCGGCGGCGTCTGA
>JACQSY010000011.1 GCA_016211085.1 Acidobacteriota bacterium
GCTCGAGAAGCGCGCTCAAGGGTCTTTGGATGCCGTCGAAAATAGATCCCAGCAACCCGGGTCCCAGTTCCACTACGAATGGACTCCCGGTAGCGATAACGGGCTCACCGATTCGCAGTCCTTCAGTATCTTCATAGACCTGCACCGTGGCCCCCCGACGCTCCAGCCGGATCACTTCGCCAACCAGACCTGCTTTTCCGACGAGGACCACACCATACATGCAAACGTCGGCGAGCCCCTCGACCACCACGAGAGGGCCGGAGATGCGGGCAATAACCCCGCCTGGTGTCGAGTGCGCCACGTTCAAGGTTCAGTAACTCCTTCTTCTGAGACGCTGGTAAAAGAAATCCGAAAACCGATGGCTCTCCGGATGAGCTCCGCAATGTATTGGCGGCGCCTTCTCTCATCGGCAATGGCGACGGCATGAGGAAGCGCGACTATGATCGGAGGATAGTGAGCTTCCAGTTGTCGCCGCAAAATCGGATCCAGTTGTTCTAAAAACTCGGGGTGAACCATGATAATGCTTGCTTCTTCTTCAGCTGCAAGACGACGCAGCAGCGATTCGGCTTGCATGGCCGTTTCGACAGCAAACGTCTCTACCCCCGCCAGCTGAAAGCCGGCGGCATCTTCCGGCAGCGTCACCACAATGACGGATCCCCTTACAGGTGCGGGATTCTGCCGCCAGCCGGCAGCAGTTTCATGCTGAGGCACGACTCTCCTCACGCGTTAGTATCAACTCGCTTCTCGTTTGCTCCGAGCTCAAACCCAACCACAACCCTCGAGCAAGCACCCGTAGATTCTCTATTTCAACTTCTTTGCTTCCGATATATCCCAACGGGACGGCGATGCTTAAAGGATCCGTTAAGAACAGCTGGGAGAAATGGCGGGCGCGCCAGCGCTCCAGTTCTTTCTGCAGCAGGGACAATTCTCCTCCACTCTCCTGATAGAGGGCCCAGCCTTTGCGGAGCGGCTCACCGAAAATTGAAACGCCCAGTTCCTCGATCAAACCTTCAATGCCCGACCCGGTAATGAGCGGCTGCGAAATTCTGGCGATGGGTAGCACACCTTCCGGAACCACAAAATGACTATCCAGATCCGCCCGGCTGCCGTGAGAAGTCGCGTCGGCTGCCAGTCGCAAGCCGGTTTGTAGGTTGATCAAATCGATCTCAGCCTTAAATTCTTTTTGAAGAAGGACCGAGTTCCTATCGCGTCCGGACGCCGCCTCAAGCAGGAATGCAAAATGGGCGCGATTCAATGCCATCTCCAGTGATCCCAAGTCGGGGTTTTCCCTATAGGCCTCTTGAAGCGCATCGGCGTAAGGAAGTTTCCAGGTGATCATTAGATCCAGAAAAGCGCGGAGACCTGGTTGAGTAGCCAGCTCAGCCAGCGTGGATGAATCGAGCCTCCCGGCAGAGACGGTAAGAGCAAGCACCCCGTCAGGTGCGCGCTGCCTCACCTGGCCTCTGATAAGAGCGAGCAAGTTTTCACGATCCCAGCGCATTAGCACCAGCTCAAACAGGCGCCTGGGTTCTCCATCAAAAAACTGGCGTACGGTCTCCAGAGCGCGATGGAAGTTAGCGCCAAGAGCGGCCAGGACAGCCGTCACGCCCGTGTGCCGGCCCAGCGCCATTTTCATTTCACCTGCGAAGGTGGGACTGTTGGAAAGATAAGTGATCAGTTGCTCCATCGTCCGGCAGGTGAGCAAATGTGCGTAGGCGGCTGAGTCCAACAACCGGCTGCGCATGGCGCGCACACGAGTATTTCCGTAAGCGTAAGACACTTTTATTCCTCTTTATTCCTCTGGGAAAGCCAGCCTGGCGATTTCGGTACGGTAGAGAAAAAGCGCGCGTTGAAGTCTTTCTTCAAATGTGTTGTCGACCAAGATACGCCCATCCGTAGACACAGCCTTAACTCCTCCGCTGCAATGTAGAGTGGGCTCGATATTTGCTTCGATCCCAAGATCGTCGGCTATTTGAATCGCCTGATCGCCGTCTGCTTCAGAGACTTTGAGGCGCACTCCGCGGCGTTGCTCTAAGAAAGAAATCGCTTCCATGACCAATTCCCCGAGGATATGAGGATAGTCTGCCTCCTGCCGAAGACGACCCAAATGCTCCAGAGCCGCTTCTGCAATCCGTGAGATCAGCTCTTCACGCGTTTTCAGAATGATCTGCCGCGACTGACTCTTGGCCTGGTTAAGTATGCGGGTGCGCTCCAGATGAATTTGCCCCTGCACCGCGGTTTTATCTTCCTCTTGAAGCAGGCGCCCTTTGGCGGATGCTTCAGCCTTAATGCGCTCCGCGTCCGCGTTTGCAGAATTCAAGATCTGTTCAATCTGCGACCCGGCCTCGTTTTCCAATGCCTCCAAGATCTTCTCCAGGGACATACTGCCTTACCTCAGCAAGAGTATGATCATGGCGGCCACGGTAAAGCCCAGGATCACCACCGTCTCCGGTATGGCCACCAGGATAATGACGGTCGCCGTGACCTCAGGTTTTTCAACAATGGCCCCCATTCCGGCTGCCCCGATATTCGCCTGTGCGTAAGCAGTGGCGATTGCGGGTAGGCCAATGGCCAGAGCGGTGGCTAGAGCGAGCATTCCAAGTTCCATCATTTTTCTCCTTTGATAATGGTATGCGAGGACCTCTCACGGGAGCGGCAAAAGGGTAAGAAGGGCCGGCCGCCGCTCTCGTAAAACTTGCTGAAAAACTCCACGTATTGCAGACGCAAACTTTGAATGGCGGGTGTAAATGCCCCGAGCGTCACATTGAGCGCATGAAACAGGGTGGCGACGAGTAAGCCTACGACAATATTCCCGGCAAAACCGGCCAGTTGATTGGCCACATGTCCGAGATACACCGATGCCAAACCGATAGCTGCAATTCGCAAATAAGAAAGAATATTTCCCAGAGCTCCCAGAAGTTCGAGCGGACCAAGAAGCACGCCTACCTTGCCCAGACTGTAGATCAGGATGACCAGCCCGATCAGCAAGAGGATCCAGGCGGGCGTCAGCAGCGATTTCGGAAGCCATCGCGCGAGAATCGCCAGGAGTACAAACAAGGCCGTTAAGGAAATTAGTGTGGCGGCCTTTTCCAGCAACAGGTGCCGGGCCCGTGTGCGCACCGCGTTCCAGACTCCGAGCCCCAGACCCAAACAAACGTGGCCCGCGCCAATTCCCACCGTGAGCAAAAACAACGCCCTGATCTCCTTTCCTCTTTCAAGAAGAAGAGGACGCATTCCTAAACGGTGGCCCAAGTCTCCCCAGAATTCACCATAGAGAAAACCAAATAGAACGCCCCACAGCGAGCCTGCTATAACGACCCCGGCAAGCGAGCGGACCGCAGAATGGCCGGCATATCGCCGGCGGATCCACAGAGCGGCCGCGAGAAGGACTGTTCCATGGCCAACGTCCCCCAGAATCATTCCGAAGAAAAGAGGAAAGAAGAGCGCCATTAGAGGTGTCGGATCGAGAGAGCCGTACTTTGGCAGCCCGAGAAGCTTGACCAGGGGCTGGAAAGACTTCACCCATGGCGAATGTTGAAATAAAATTGGAGCTTCTTTCTTTTCTTCGCCAAGTGTCGGCAGCACCTCCACCAGCACTTCCTCGCCGACTCGGGCTCTGAGTTCCGACTGAAGTTGTTGTAGGCGGTTTGCAGGGATCCATCCTTTCGCCCGAAAACTGTATTCGCTCTGTCCTAGCTGAGAGCCCAAATCAATTTGATTCAGGTGATCGGTGATCACATCCTTCCAGGTTTGCAGTCGGCTTCGCCAGCGCAAACTCAAGTCGTTTTCTCGATGTTCCAGTTGCACAAGCTGAGTTGGAATCGACTGGAGCTGCTCGTGAATGCGCTGGAGCGCATTTGCGAAAGGCTCTGTGCTCAGTTCGGCCGGCAGTCGGATCTGAGGAATGTTCTCTTGTCCGAGAAGCTGGTTTACAGCAGCGGCGTGGCTCTTCGGAAAAATGAGCAGGGCCGCAACAGTTTCCGGGTCGACATGTCGTGTAATGATTTCGCAGGCGCCGGAGGTCAACTGTTCTAGCTGTCCGCGAATGAGCGCGAGGGCGGTTTCGTGGGTTGCCGTCAGCCATACGGCAGCCAGGGCATAATGCTCCAGGTTCAAGAACGGTGGAATCAAAGGAACCAGCTGCTCAAAGGTGGCTTTATAGCGTGGCAGTGACTGGAGGCGGCCCTGTAGTTGTTCGCGAAGTTTGGTGATTTCCTGGGCCTGGGCCGCCACGGTCTCCACATCAGCCTGCGCTTGCTGCGCGATCCAATCGGGAGGCCGTTCGCAATAGGAGTCATAATCGCCCATTGCGACACCAGGAACGTCAGGCAAGGCGGAAAGCAGGGCTTCGATTCGAGTCAACTGGTAGGCAAGCTGATCGCGGAGTGACACAGGAGGCTCAGAGGACGGATGGATGGCAGGTTTGTGAACCGTCCACTCGTCAATTTGAACGGAACCAATCGCCTGTAGCACCTGAATAACGCGATCGCGGCAGCGCCGTGTGCCGATGATTTGAATCCGGGCCATTGGCAAGAACATTTCTCAATCCTGCCTTTGCGTGGCTGCTGAGCCGCTGTGCGCCGGCTGGCCAGGCAGAACCAGGGAGACCATATGTTTGGCTACGGCAGCGATTCGAACCTCGGCATTTTCTTTCAAACACCGGGCCCGGTCGCGAGCCGCAGCAAGCAGATCATCGGCTTCTTGTCGGGCCTTTCGGATTTCCTCGTGATGAAATCGTTGAGCCTCGTTTCGGCTGTCCCGTTGCGCCTGGGCGATGATGTCTGCTGCTTGCAGCTTTGCCGCCTGGACGGTTTCCTGCGCCTGGTGTCGCGCTTCTGCAACCCTGCGGCGTAGCTCCTGCTCCTTGTAGCTGATCTCCTGCAAAACGTCACGACGACCTTTCATGCAGCCCCCAGGCTCCTGTTGTGGCCGGCATCTTCCTCGGCCCAGAGCTTAAAAGAGCAATTTGAATGCCAAATTGGGAATCGTTCGGGGGCCACACCCTTTCTCGGCTTTTGCGTGTCCTTGTTCTCCCTTGCTCCGTCGGATTGAGCTCCATCCTGCCGAACTCCGTCCCCTTATTATCTTCTTCACTTTCCGAACTCCGTCCCCTATGCTTCCCCTATGCTTTCCTCAGGAAACATCTGACACCACAGTGCTTTACGCATGTTCTAAACGTGAGAATGGAGGACCTTAGTATGAAGCAGCATGTTTTTCTTGCAGTCGTAGCGGCCCTCACTTTGAGGACGACTTTCCTGCCGGCGCAGCAGGCACAGGAATCCAAACCGCCCCTGGGCTTTTTCGTAACCAGCACGACCCACAGCGGCAATCTGGGCGGTCTCGCAGGTGCCGACGCGGAGTGCCAGCGCCTGGCCGCGGCCGTAGGCGCAGGCGGACGTACTTGGCGAGCTTACCTGAGCACTCAAGGCACCCCCAGCCAGCCTGCCATCAACGCCCGTGACCGCATCGGCAACGGTCCCTGGTATAACGCGAAGGGTGTGCTCATTGCCGGAAGCCTTGCCGATCTGCACGGCGATATTCAGCGAGACAGCAATCTCATTTATCGGGAGACGGCCGTGACAGAACAGGGGTCGCCGGTAAATGGCCGTATGCGACCGGAGGGTACTGATAATGAACACGACATCCTGACCGGATCGGACTCGCACGGGCGCGCCTTCCCTCCGGGTCTATCTTCCCAGGGCGCCGACTTCACTTGCAGTAACTGGACCTCAGATCGCCCTGAAGGCCGCGCCATGATTGGCCATCATGACCGCGAAAGTAGATGGAATACCTCCTGGAACTCCTCCCATCTCACCGCCGGCTGCTCTTTAGAGAATTTCAAGTCCACCGGCGGCGCTGGGCGCTTCTACTGCTTTTCCGCAGACTGACCGGGAACCCGAGTGCATTGCCGGATATCGGACTCAAAAAAAGCAGTTCGCGACTTGAACTCTCTCCCTTATCTGTCCCTGCCCAATCCCCCGGGACGTCAAGCGCTGTGGCCGAGACGAAGAAAACCACGGATTTCACGGGTGTTCGCAGAAATCCGCGGCTTTCCTCTTTTAAAAGCGACTCAGGGGGTGAGAGCCGCTTTCATTTTGTGATCAGAAACGATACTTGAGTGAGGCGAAGACGAGGTGCGCGTTGTAGGTAGGAGCGAGATAGCTTCCTAGGTTGAACAGCCGGTTGCCCCACTGGTGTGAACGCGAGGAGTCACGCAGCAGGAATTCGCTGCCGACCGGCTCCACCCAGGGTAATGTGGTCCCCTGCTGCCAATCGTCCTGACGAAAACGTTCGTAGTTGTAACCGAGAAGAAACGCCACCCGCTCAACGATTGGGAACTCGAGGCGCAGATCGAAAGTATGCAGATCCTGGTTAACGGTCGGCGGTGAACTAAACGCAAACTGGTGATTGGCCGGGAGCGGCGTACCGTCCCAATTCGTTGTGCCGTAGCCCCCGTAAAGGGTTTGAAAGTCGCCGAGAGACGCGCTGTAGGCCGCATTCACGATTATGCGGTTCGGCACGAGCCCGACTGTGATGCCAGAGCCGATGGTCCAGCTGTCATCGTCGAGATCCGCGGTCCACTGGCTGGTCCGACGTGTCCAGGGGCCAAGTTCGGCCGTGGCGACTGTGCTGGGATTCGACTTGTTGTTTTCGTTGAATTCGAGCCCGCGTTGGCGCGACATCCCATCGTCCACGCTCAGGAACGCATTCAGCGACACCCTCTCGCCGGGCATGTAGAAGGCATCGAATGCATAGCGTGCCCTGGTATTCTTCAACACCCCCAATTGGTTTCCAGGTGTCATGGCGGCAAGCTCTCCGACTCCCGTCGAAGCGAGTGGTTGTGACGCCCGGACATCCGAGTCAAAGTCGTTCTTCCAATACTGTAGGTGGCCTGAAATGGAAAACGAAGCGGTCGGGCTCAGCGTGAGAGTGAACTTCCCTTCGTGGCGCTTACGGTCAGCCACGTCAAACCTGATCATGTCCGGGTGGTTGCTGAAGGTGAACTGCGGGTTATCAGCGTCGTTTGCGTCGGTCGAAGCATACCAGTAACTTTGACGCGTGACGAATGGATCGTAATCGCCATTTCGGCTGCCGTAGGCATACTTTGCACGCAGGTTTAGCCAGCGGGCTGGGCGTAGACGCCACGAAACGGTGATGCGATCCTCATCAATATCCGCTTCACGGAAAGCCCGCGCCAGAGCTTCTCGCTCATACCCAAAGCTGAAGGTGGACCGCATAATCCTATAGCTTGCGTCGAAACCACCGGTCGTTCGATCGGAAGCATAGGGAAGATTGACACGCTTGTTCTTGTAGGATGTCGTGCCGTTCAGGTTACTTGTATCTGAGGTGACGTATTGCCAATTTGCCTGAGGCGTGTTGTTGTCGAGGCCAAAGTATCGTACCCACGCCCGCAGGTTGAGCCTGCCGGTAGGGCTGATAGCGTAATCGATCAGTAGCTGCTTGGTTTCGATTTCGGCCAGTGCGGTGGTGCGCGGTAGGATAGGATTTACAAGGGTGTCGGCATTATAGCTGTAGGGCAGCAGAGCCTCGTCCTGGTCGAGCAGTCCGTATGCAAACGTGGCGCTCAGACGGCTGTCGGCGGGCATTTCAGCCGCAGCCGAAAGCGACAGGTTGTGATAACGGTTATCCGGCGAAAGCGCGCGACGCCCGGATGTCGAAACCGAACGGTCCCACACGTCGAAGGTCGAATCAGCAGGGCTATCGGCGTAAACGTTCTCCCAAGTCAGCGTGTCTATCTCGTTGGAAAAGTCGGAGAACAGATAGCTGAACTGGGCCTGAAACCAACTCCCCACGTGTTCGGCCGAGAGTGTCAGCTCATTTGTGCGATAGTCTACCGGCTCCGTGAACTGAATATTCAATGTTCGCGGTGGCCGGTCCCCTATAGGGCCGAAACCAGCTCTCAGCCCCTCCTTCTTCTGCCGGTCATATGCAATGCCAAGGCTCAAAGCGTCCAGCGGTGACAGATCGAATGCGACGCGGCCAAAGCTGCTTTGCGTGCTTAGTGTTGTCGGCCGAAGGTAGGCTGCCTGGTACTTGGCGATTAGCTCGTCCATTGCTCTTACGCTTGTTGCGTCGGCGGCCGTTGTATTCAGTTTCTTGAAGGTAATGGGAATCTTGGCCGGCACTCCCAGCAAACCAGAGGCTTTTAACAGATAAGGAGTCCGGGCCTTGTTGCTGAAGTTATGGGGAACTCCGTTCCAGTCCACGCTAAGGCTATAGCGGCCGAACTTGCCGCCGCGAAAGGTGAGTGACTGGTCGTCCAGGCTGATGTTCTCGCCTGTGAATTTAAGGAATTGTCCGGTGACCGAATCAACCAAGTCGAGCGAGAGTCGCGGCAGATACGCGTCATCTTCCAGATCGCGATATTCAGTAAATTTGCTGGAGTTGGTATCGTTGTCCACTTGTCGGCCGCCCACAGAAACTTCACCACTGCGGGTTATGCGCCGCGGTTCCTCCTCCTGGCCGGAGACTGACGCTGACGCAGCCAGCAATGCGACGCCGAAAAAAGTAATAAGTTTTTTCATAATACCCCCTACCTCGTTTGCTTGGCGCCCGACGGGTGGTTTGATCCGTGGGTGGTGATGTGACAATTGACGCAACCCGAGCCATAGGGATTACTGACTCGGTTGTAACGCGGTAAGTTGACGTGGCCGCCATAAGAATGACAGCTCAGGCAAAGGAATGAATCCTTGTTCGCCAGCAGGTTGCGATTATTCGAGCCGTGCGGCATATGGCAATTCGCGCAACTCTCACGTACCGGGGCATGCTCCCAGATGAAGGGACCGCGTTTTTCTGCGTGGCAGGTAACGCAGGTTTCGTTAAGCGTGTTCTTGACCAGCAGCCCGGGAGTGGAGGAATGGACATTATGGCAGCTGGCACAATCCATTCGACCTTCGCGCACCGGATGGTGTGATGTCTTTGCCGTCTCGGCGCGCACGTCCCCGTGACATTCGTAACAAATCTCAGAGGCCGAAGCTCTTGCAAGGAGCGCACGCAGCGATTTCTTTTCCATGACGAAATGACACGAGGAACAGCTCACGTCGTTTGAGCGGTGAGCCCCAGCTTTCCACCCAAACCTCTGCCCCCCCTCGTGGCATTGCAGGCACACGGCAGATTGCTGCGCCGGTGTCAGCTTATCGAATGCCAGCTCTGCATCCGGGTTCTCGATATGTTTGGCCCGAGGCCCGTGGCAGCTTTCACAGCCGCTGTTATTAGCGGAGAGCTTGAGTGCCTGCCCGTGTGTCGTTGCCTCGAACGCATGCATGGAATCTTCGTGACAACTGCGACAGGTTTCCGTGTCACTAACAAAGGTTGCTCCGTTGTAACTGGGTTTGAGTGCCGCCCAGTCGATCGGTTTTCTTGCCGTCTTGGTGGCGGACATCGACCAACTTGTAGAAAGCGCCAGCAGCAAACCCCCGATCCAGATCCAGCGATTCCCTGGTAAAGCCCTATATCTCTTGATCATTCATCCCTCCTAATCCTCCCCACGTCCTTGGCGGCCAGAAGCAGCAACTCGAATCCACTTCTATGACCTTGCAGTCCTGGGGGCAGGTGACTCAGAACTTACCGGCTCACCCTCACTTCGTTTAGCGGATTCTTCCGAAAGTAGGAGCGAAACACGCCCGAGAATTTCATCGCGTTTCACGGGCTTACTGAGGCGGGCGTCCACTGCGCCCTGTTCCGTGGCCTTGCTCGGTTTTTCATCACCGAAAGCCGTTAACAGCAGAATCTTTACAGGGATCTTCTGGTTCTGGATGCACGAGATCACATCTAATCCCGAGAAAGAGCCCAATCGAAAATCGGTGATCACCAGGTCGAACATGCGACTGGTGAGTAGCTGCAGTCCCTGTTCACCGCTGTCTGCAAGGACGGTTTCATAGCCGGCTTTGCTTAAGATTTTCTGCAGTGAGGATGAGAACGCGACATCATCGTCGATGATCAGGATGCGCCGTGGATGTCCCTTCATGAACTCCCGCCTGGAACCGGCCACTTCGTGCGTAACTTGTCCTCTGAGTCAGCGCAACTCGTGGTCAATCTCTTATGCTCAGAACCTGGAGTTGCATTTCTGGGGCCAAACGGGAGTCGCTAGGGCCGGACACGGAAGGACCTTGAGGAAAAAAGACTTGCAGGAAAGCACTGCGAGGAAAACAATGAGGACAGAAGCCAAAGATAAGGCTCTTTTTTGACAATCTGTCAATGACGACCGGAATTAGATGGATTTGAGTGACAATTTGTCATTTTCAATTTTCGCTTTCTCTCCAGAAAGCGGTAGATGGTGCGTGGGGCGATTCCAAGGAGCTTTGCCGCGAGTTCTTTCTCGCCTCTCGTATGCTCCAACATGTCCTCTATGGCCCTCTCCTCGATTTCGTCCAGAGTGCTGCCGAGGGGAAAGCTCAGCATGGAGCGGCATGGAGTGCCGGTCTGCATTAAATCCGGCAGCAGAGTTTCATCTATACGAGTCCCGCGCGCCATGATGACGGCACGCTCGACAACGTTTTCAAGTTCTCGGATGTTGCCCGGCCACGAATGCCGCATTAAGCCGTCTAGAAAAGCATCCGTAAAACTTAAGTGGGGTTTGCCGCAGCGCAAGCGGTACACCTCCAGGAAATGGTGAGTTACTAAGGGAATCTCCTCTTGGCGCTCGCGCAGTGGAGGGATATGGATGCCAATCACATTAAGGCGGTAATAAAGGTCCTCACGAAATTGCCCCTGACTGATAGCTGCTTTGAGGTCGCGATTGGTCGCTGCGATGATGCGGGCGTCGGAAAAGAGAGTTTGAGTACCTCCGATCCGTTCGAAGCGACCGTCCTGCAGCACCCGGAGCAACTTAACTTGGATCTGGAGCGGCGCTTCTCCAATTTCATCCAGGAATAGAGTTCCACCGTTTGCAATTTCAAATCGACCCACGTGCCTTGCAACTGCGCCTGTGAAGGCGCCTTTTTCGTGGCCGAAGAGTTCGGATTCAATGACCGCCTCGGGCAAGGCAGCGCAGCTGACCTTCACCAGGGGGTGATCAGCTCGACCGCTTCGGTGATGGATTTCTTCAGCAACCAGTTCTTTTCCGGTCCCGCTCTCTCCGGTGATCAAGACAGTCGATGAGGTCGGCGCAACCTGTTCCACCAGTTCCAAGACTCGCCGCATCGCCTGACTGGTTGCGATCAATTGCCGTGAGCCACTGTAAGCATCCAGCTGGATTTTCAAATCGGAGTTTTCACGTATCAGCGCTTGCTTTTCGAGCGCATTACGCACCACTGCCAACAGCACGGATTTCTTAACCGGCTTGGTGACAAAATCAAAGGCGCCGTGCTTCATCGCCTCGACGGCCACATCCACGGTGGCATAGGCGGTTAACAGAATGACTCCCATCGACCTGTTCAGTTTGCCAGCCTCCTGGAGCAATTCCATTCCGTCGATCCCAGGCATCTTCAAATCGCTGAGGACAAGATCAATCGGCTGCTGCGCAATCACTTTCAGCGCGTCATTCCCATCCTTGACCGAGATCACGTCGTAGCCTTCCTGACTAAGCACTTGCGTGAGGGATCGGCGCAATCCGGCGTCGTCCTCAGCGACCAGGACCCGTATAAGACGCGGAGTGCGAACAGGGGACATGACCATGACTATATCTTTTCTTCAAAGGGCATGGTAATTACAAAACGAGAGACTGCTTCAGGAGTCGGTTCATAGTTGATACTGCCACCATGCTCAAAAATAATGTGACGCGTAAGTGACAATCCAAGGCCGGTGCCTCTTGGCTTGGTTGTAAAAAATGGCTGAAACAACAGAGGTCTGTTCTGTAAGGAGACCCCTGGGCCACTGTCGCTGACCTCAATGCGCAGATCGCCGTTTTGGCGCACCGCATGCAATCGCACCCACCCCTTCGTCTCAATTGCATCAAACGAATTGCGAATCAAATTGAGTAGAGCCTGCCGCAGCAGCCTCGCATCAACCAGAAACGGAGTCAATGAAGGGTGTACATAAAACACCAGGTCAATGGCGCGAGACGAGGATTCCTCCTGCAGCAATTGTCTCAACCCCCCCCAAATCTCCTCAAGGCTGGTCAGTTCCTTTTGCAGCTTTGGGAAGCGTGCAAACTGCAGGTACTCGTCGATCGTGGCAGTTAGCAGATCGATTTCAGCAAGAATGGACTCAATTAGCTGAAGGGCCTCCGGTGCAGGTTGTTTCCCCGGTGTCTGCAATTCGTCACTGAGGAGTTCTGTGTTTAAGCTGATTGAACTTAGAGGGTTCTTGATTTCATGAGCGACCTGAGCAGCCATCCTCCCCAGTGTCGCAAAGCGCTCAGCTTCCAATAACTGTCGCTGCTTTCGTTCAAGTTGTTGCTGTAGGAGGCGTTCCTGACGCAGGTGCAGAGTCTCTTGTTCTGCTTGGTGCCTGAGATACCTGAGTCGAGTTATGTAGATTGCAGTGCCAAAAACGATGAGGGAAAGAATAATCGCATTAACGGTGTAGTCCCGAAGACTCCACTGCGCCGAGGCAGTGATTGCCCCGATAGGCTCGGAAATCGCCATTACCCAATGCCGGTCAGCAAAGTCTAAAGGCGCATACGCGATGATCTTACGGGATCCCGGAGGAACTTCATTCCAGCCGGACCCTACTGTTCCTTGTACCATTTCTTGTTCAATTTCAAACGACTGGTGACATTGGGTGCAGCGACTGTCAGCACGATAAATGGATCTTCCGACCATCTCGGGATGTCGGCGGTGATAGAGTAATGTACCGTCACGGTCAAGTATCCATACATAATCACCCTCAGCCTTATCATCACTCGGGTTCAACTGATAAGTGTCCATCAATTTCTCAAACGGGACGATCACAGCGAGCCGGGCCGCGCTGTTCGGAATGGGCGTCAAAAACAGCAGTGAACTCCCACTTTGAGCGGATAAAAGCAGCAGAAGAGTTGGCTCCGATTTCGTGAGAGCCCGCTCAAGCTTGGTGAGAGAGTCTGAAGTCAATGCCAACGAATACAATTTTGAGGTCCAGAACTCTTCTCTGTGGCCTGGCTGAAGGATAAGAGCCTGGGAAACCAGGTCGGGGTAACTCTGTTCGATTCTAGCGCATATTTCTCGCGCCTTGTCGACTGGGAAGGTCGGAGGAATCAGCGTTGCATGATACTTGAAGGCTGCTTGCGTGTCGGCCAGATGATTTTTCAGAGCCATAGCGACTATTTCAATGAGACGCTGATGTTGAAAATTATGCTCCTGTGTTAAAAGTTCTGCTGACCTGCGGTATGTGTAAAGCGCAAAGAAGACCAACAAGGCGAAGACCACGGCAAAACCTGGCGCAAGCAGTCGCTGGGTTCTTGAGAATTTCTTGATAGGCGTTGGACCCGGCGCGAACATAGTCTCAAGAATCTCCTGGGCACGGTGCCCACTTTTCCTAAGCCGCGATCACCGGGTGTTGTGATGTGGCAGGCTCATTATACACTCGTCGTACCAACTCCGACTGAATTCGGGGCTCAAAACGGAACTTCGTTCGGTAGTCGCTCAGGGGCAAGGTATCCAAGGGGCCCGATGCCTTTTGAGACGTGTGTTCCTCCCCCGATTTTGTGGACACCCAGAAAAGACTCTCATAGAGTCTAGAAA
>JACQSY010000014.1 GCA_016211085.1 Acidobacteriota bacterium
TGCTCATCGAACTCTGGACGTACAGACGGCTCCACTTATGTCAGAAATCAATGGGACAGCAGACTAGAGCCATATGTCGTATGATGTTGTTTTACAGAAATTTTCTCGGGGGGAGGAATTCTTTCACCCCGTAAGAGTCGATAGGGAAGACCGGCAAACGATGTCGATCAATTTCCGCTACTAATTAAAGGAGCACGCTATGAATCGACGAGATCTTAGAAAAAGAACAACGTTAAACAGGGTGATGAGAGGATTGCTTTTGACCTCGCTTTTGTGGGGCGTAGCGAGTCATACACTTTGGGCCGAGGATCTCACGCTCAAGGAAGTTACCACCAGCACCGCACCCATGGGTGGCAATCAGAAGGTTACCAACACGAATTACTTCAGCTCTACCGCGATGAAACATTCCTCTTCGGACGGGAATGATTTCATTATCCGTTACGACCAGCGCAAGATCATTTCCATTGACAACAAGAAGAAAACCTACAGCCAGACTTCATTTGATGAGCTGCAAAAGATGATCAACAAGGCAGCAGGCGAGGCCAACTTGAGCCAGGAAGAACAGGAAGCTCTCAAGCAGGTAATGGGACAGACCATGGGCCAGGTCAGTGTCCAAAAACAAGGTGCAGGTGAACCCATTGTCGGGCACCCCACCGAGAAGTATTTGATCCAGATGGCTCCTCTGGAGATCCAGGTATGGGCTACTTCAGAACTGACCATGCCGGAAGTCTACTACGACGCAATTAAGATCAGCATGCCGCGCAATCCCATGTTCGACATGGCCAAGATGTACGAGGAGTTCAAAAAGATCAAAGGAATGCCCTTAAAATCAGTGACCAACATGAAGATGATGGGCATGAGCATGACGACTACGACCGAAGTGACGTCTGTCGAGAAGGGGGCCATTCCCGGTTCCGTGTTCGAGATCCCTGCGGGTTACAAAGAAACACAGCTTAAGTTCTAAGTGTCAGTGGTGTATTGGCTCGGATAAGCCGGGGTGCGGCACCACCACCAGGAAAAAAGGGCAGGTGGCAAGGGGAATTTTTCTTCGCGGGTAATCCTTGATTCTTTTTGTGCCCTTCACTACCATGGACGCCACAACATCTTATCTTTAAGCGCTTTAAATCCAACATTGCGCCGCCTAAGGCGCTCTCGTAAGGAGGCAACATGGTTTCCATTACGTCGTTGTGGGCTCCGATTCTGCTTTCGGCTGTGATCGTCTTCGTCGTCAGTTCCTTGATCCATATGGTGCTGCCTTATCACCGCAGTGACTACAGCAAAGTACCTGCGGAAGACGAATTGATGGCGGCGATGCGAAAATTGAACATTCCGCCCGGGGATTATCTGATTCCCTGCGTTACCAATCCCGGCGAAATGAAAAATCCAGAGTACGTTGAAAAAAGAGACAAGGGGCCGGTAGCCCTTATGACCGTGATGGAACCCGGACCTCCCACCATGGGGAAAAGCCTGCTGCAGTGGTTTCTCTATTGTGTGGCGGTGGGTATTCTGGCCGCCTATGTCGCAGGGAGGGCGCTGGCACCTGGCTCCGACTACCTGGCTGTTTTCCGCTTCGCAGGCTCGACCGCCTTCATCGGATACGCCGTCGCACTTTGGCAGAATTCAATCTGGTACAAGCGAGCCTGGTCGATCACCCTGAAGTCCACATTTGACGGTCTGATCTACGGCCTGCTCACAGCGGGGACCTTCGGCTGGCTTTGGCCCTGATTGCACACCCTCCCCGGCCTGCTCCAGTTTGCTATGATGGAGAGACAAAGGGGGTGTGATATGCCAGATGTGACTCAAACCAGAGCCATTCAGTGGGAGACAGATTGGTCGGCGGCTCAACAAAAGGCCCAGACCGAACGTAAGCACCTGCTAATTGATTTTTTCAATCCCCATTGAATTGGCTGCCAGCAGATGGATGCGGTCTCGTATCCAAGGCCGGAAGTAGTTCAATTCTTTGACGAGCACCTTATTCCGCTGCGCGTCAAATCTGACGCAAAACCATTGGCGGAACCATTCACAGTCAAGTGGACGCCCACTTTAGTCACGCTTGACTGGAGAGGGGAGGAGCATCACCGCACCGTGGGGTTTCTTCCACCCGAGGAACTGATACCGTCACTCATGCTCGGACTGGGAAGATCTCATTTTGAGCAAGATGAGTGGGCCAAAGCCATCAACATCTGGGAACGGCTGCTCACTCAATATCCAGACAGCAGTGCAGCGCCGGAAGCTACATACTTCTCAGGCATCGCACGGTATAAAGAAAGCAAGAACGTTGAGATGCTCAAAAACGTTTCCAGAGTCCTCAAGGGAAAATATCCCACGAGCCCGTGGACAAAGCGTGCCAGCGTTTATCAACTATTGTGAAGGAAGTCGGCCGCGCACTGAAGTAATCAGAGGCACGCACAGAGCACCAGCGGAGTAAGCGCTCGCTTAATTGCGCCGGAATGAGCGCTCGGTAACCCTCGCGCCTCCGTGCAACCATGCCTCAGTGCGCCGGGTTCACATCAGGGGTGGGTCTTTCGAATGAGGAATCGAAACGCGCCATTCTCCAGACTCTGAACTAACAGAAGTTCATGGCGCGTCTGCCTTACCCAATTCTGCAGATCGGGCTGTGAGCCGGGGTCGGTTGAGATCATCTCCAGCACCTGGCCCACCTCGAGCTGCGCTATTTTCTTACTGGTTTGCAGGATAGGCATGGGACAAACCAGACCTGTGCAGTCCAGAATGGCATCAGACTTGATGGGTCCATCCTCTTCGCTCATTCATTCGGTACGGAAAATTGGCGGCTGGACTGGGTCATGGGCGTTATGCTGTCTCCCACCTGGTAGGTCAGCACCGCCTGTACCTGATAGAAACGGACTCCCTGTGGAAGCGAGAATTTGAAAACATGTTCCGTCTTTCCGGGCTGGAGAGCCTTATCTTCCCAGGACCGGATAAGCCAATTGTCAACGGACTTTTCTCCCTTGAGATTCTTTTCCGTGTAACCGATCATGTTAAAAATCTTGGTTTCCCCGAGAATCTGAACTCCCTGAGCATCTTTTGCGGTGACATCCAGCACCGTTCTTGCTCCCCAGGGTCAAGTGTCAGGGATGCGGTGCCCGGCGCGGTTTTCGATCGTCACTACGATTTCAGCGGCGCCGGTCTTTCTATCGCGTTTGCTGTCCAGTGTAATCACCGCAGCCTTCTGCAAGGCTTCCGAGCTGTGCCAACCGGGAAAGAGGTGGCTGGACAATTCCCTGACCGGAAGCGATGTGCGACCGATGGCAGCCGCTTTTCCTTTGGTTTTTTCCATGTGACAGCTTTGGCATTGCTTCTGGTCCGCCGCTTTCGCTTTGAGACCGTGGGGGCCCTCGGCCCACGCGTCAAAGGTGAGCGAGCAGACAATGTCCCAATCGGCGGAAATCTTCATATCTGCGGGGGTGACATAGGTGTGACAGCTTTTGCAGAAGTCTGAGTTGGCCATGTGGGCCGCATATTTGTTCCCATGAACAGTCTTCAGGGGATTTTGAATGGTGGAATGGAAAACATAATCCGCTATTTTCTGCGGAGGCTTTTGGTCGGAATGGCCGTTCACGACCAGAGAGTGGCAGGAAATGCAGTCCACGCTCAGGTTCTCCAGCGCTTGTTTTTGATCGGTTTTAACGAGGTGCGCCAGGCGTGCAAAAGCTTCGTCTGCGGCAAACCTCATCGCAGGGGCGTGGCAGCCCACGCATGCCATAAGTTCGTTGCGATTCAGCGCACGACCTTTTTTCTGCTCCTGGGTGGTAATGAACTTTTTAAAACCCGCCTGAATGGAAACCATGCTCTTGGAGTGGTACGACTGTTGCCATTGCTCATAATGAGCAGGATGGCAGGTTTGGCAGGTCTTGACGGAAGGACTTAAGGGAGACATCAAAGGAGATTCCTGGGCCAAACCTCTTGAAGAAAGAAAAACAGTAAGAATCAGAAGTAACCAAACACCTCGCTCAAGGTTGCTCATGCAACATTCCTCCATTAAAGAACGGATGATATTCACCAGCCGCTCAAGACTATTGAGGCATTCTTGCTGACAACACAAAGAGTTGTTGAGAACTATTAATTCCCTCGCCCTTCAAGGGTGCTCCGCCCAGCCGAGGAAGTAAAACACCGATACGCGGGTTCTCACTAAGGCCTGGGCTCATCTCAAATTCCGCGAGCAGCCGGTCCCCCTGTGTAACGCGTGCGAGTTTGAGAAAAAAGGGTTCGTAATTTTTTCGAATCTGTCCCTGGGGGGTGAGTATATAACCGGAAAGCATGGGATGGCGAAAGAGCAAATTCGCTTGAATCCACTCACCCTGATCTTCAAAGCGAATCCTGATGACATCATTCAAAAGCTTGCGATTAGGTTCCTGGCCCGAACCGCAACCGCCGATTCCCACCTGAACGATTTCAGAGCGTGCCAGCCATTTGCCGTGCAGCGAGCACTCGGCGATGGCTTGAAGACGGCTGGTCTTAGCCATCTTGATGGGGGTTGAGACCTGAACGCGGCGCACTGCATTTGAAAAAACTGCAACGTACTTAAGCTTGACCAGGCTGCTCTCGTCGAACAAGATCAGCCGGCGGATGTAGTGTTTTCCGTCCCCAAGAAGCGGCACCGTCACGGTAACCGTCACTTCGCTGGCTGTCTCAACCACGCGGGGAGCATTAATCCTCGGGGTATGGACGGTGTCATGGCGATCCACAAGATCGCTACGCAATTCAGAAAGCTTACGGTTGCTCTCCTCGACGGGATCGCTTCCACCCGCCCCAAAAGGGGAAGAGAAAGCAAAAAACACCAGGGGACCCGCGGCCAGAATCACGAGAATCAGGAACCGCATCAGGTCGTTTGCTGGTTTGCTCATGCTGCAAACCCCCGCGCTTTTTCGTTCCAGACAGCGAAGAGGCTCCAGGCGAGCAACACGCCCAGCGCCAGCAATAAAGACAACGGCCATCCCAGCCGGTCAGGCAAGAAGAGCATGCTTCCTGTGTGGTTGATGAGACTGGAATCTTGCCACAGCATTCGAAATATGGACGTACTCAACGCAAAGGCAATGGTCGTGAAAAGAAGTTTAACATGACCTTCACCTGCCCGCCACAGAGCACCGACTCCGCAGCCTCCCGCTAGCACCATCCCGATACCGAAGACGATGCCGCCTAGAAAGCTCCCTTCCCAGAAGGCAGGAAACACAAAAGACTCCAGCGATCGATGTCCCGCGCTTTTAAGAATTGAAAACCCGAGCATGCTGACGCCGACGGAAAGGGCCGCAGCCTGTGTCATCCTGCTCTCTCCGGTAAGAAAAGGCTCACGGAAGGCGCGCACCAGGCAAAAGCGCGAGCGCTGCAGAATAATTCCCAGGATAAGACCAAACACCAGCAGTACGCCTCTCTGTGAGTAGCCTTTCTGCGAGTACGCCGCCACTGCGCCTCCCGCTGCCAGGAGTCCGCAGCAAACCAGCCAGGTCCGTGAAGTGAAACTGAGGGAGCCCAGGAACATCCGGGATCCAATGGAAATCCTTGAGAAGCGGTCTACCTCCCATACCAAATAGCGCAACCCCAAATAAGCGCCTATGAGGAGTCCCAACATCATCGAGAACCCGGCGGCTGAAAGGGCGGAAACAGCGCTAACGAAACCTCCAATGTTGCATCCCATGGCCAGAACCGCCCCCAGACCCATGAGAATCCCCCCCACGGTTCCCTTGGCCAGTTCCATAAGCGTTGACATGCGCACGGCAAACTGGTCGCTGAGCAAGGCGGAGAGGAGCGCACCGGCAAGAATCCCCACGTTCAGGACGGAACCGGAATAAAGGAGCGGCGAGAGCAGCTCTTCAGGAGTCGGCGCCCCTAGAGTGTAAAGCAACCAGTCGCCCCAGTTGCGCAGTCCGTCAGCAGAAGTCCAGGGTTTTTCAAAGGCAAAAAGTAAAATGTTAGCGGTTGCCAGCCCCAGTGCCGCAGACCAAAGGGAAAGCGGTTTACGGAAAACCGTATCAAGCTGTTCTTTCACAATTTCCAATTACTCCTAGGAGGATCCGTTTTCTCAAATCGGGAACCATTATAATCTTTATAGAAACCGGCGAGCCTTCTCCCCGTCAACACCCGGCGTCTTAAAACCGGCCGTTGCCTTGGGCGCAGGGGGTCGGCGGTTCAAATCCGCCCGCCCCGACCAATGTTTACAAGGTTGCGGGCGATCGCGTTCGACCACCGGGGAAACATGGAAGTGGATCTGCTCTGCGCCGAAGCACGTTCGATGATCGAACTGGATGGCGCGCAGCATCTGGAGGATCCGGCCGCTTACCGCCGCGACCGGCGGAAGGACCAACTGCTCCAGGAGAACGGCTATTTTGTTTTACGCTTTCTCGCCGAGGATGTACGCAAGAATCTGGACACCGTGCTGGACACAATTCTTCGGTCGCTGGCACACTGCAACCAAAAGCTGTAGCAAGCTGTAGCAAGACAGTGCCGTCAACAGTCGGGTTTTGACCGCCTACCCCATCTTTTGTATGACTTTTGTATGATATGAATAGATGAAAGCACAATCAAAGGCAGCCGAGATGCGCACCGCAACTGTGAAAATCGGTAGAAGTCGGCAGGTGGTAATTCCCAAGGCAATGCATGATGAGCTTGGGCTCAAGCCGGGGGATTTGCTCGAGGTAAAGCTGCGGCGCAATCAAGTCGTGTTTACCCCCCGACTGGTCGATCGGGAACTGGCTCTGGCTCTGGAGGACTTCAAGGCGGGGCGCTACATTGGACCGTTCCGCACAGCTAAGGCAGGAATTCGAGCCCTGCGACACGCGGCCGCAGCGTCTCGAAATGAAACATCTCCGTGTCGGTGACAGCCTTCGGGGACGAGTTCAAGAACGGCCGCAGCTATTATGGCCTGAACGGTTCAAAAAACACTGTTCCGCGGGACGAACTTCTACGTCCCGGTAAAGAATTTCTGAATTGGCATAGCAGCACACTTTTCAAAGGCTAGGCTGGTCAGCCTTGGAAGCTCGCGGATCTCATCGGGCACGCGCAAACGTCGGCTTGCAGTTATTCGTCTGCTTGCCTCGTCCACGGCCTTGCATCAAGGAATTGACGAGCGGTCACAATTCTAATTCCTCGAAACGGATTGAGTTTCAACAAATGCTGATCGCCAGTAACAAGAATCCGTGCTTCGGCTTGGACCGAGCATTCGAGAATCCGATTATCATCCGGATCGTCTGCGACTTTAAGCCTACCTTGTGGTGTAACGGTTTGTGCGATCCCAAGAAATAGGGTCAACAGTCTCCCACAAATCTGACTCTGACCACCCAAACTTCTCTTTGAGCACCCCTTTTACTTCCTGGACGATAAACGGAGACACATAAAGCTCAAAGATCCCCTCCTCTGCGAGGCGTATTATCTCCTCTGGTGCGCCGCCAAAGTTGAAAGCGGAAACATAAATATTGCTGCCCAGGACCACCCGGAACATTTTATCCACAGGTCTTGCTTCTGCTCATGGCTTGATGTTTGCCGATTGGGATCGATCTCGTCTCCACAGCAATCTCACGTTTCCAGTTCCTGCGCCGAACTTTATCGCTCTCTTTTTTCGGGTCTTTTTTCGGACCCCGATAGGCGCCGCAGACGTGCTTGGCGCCAGTGTTTCCGTCTTGCGCGCCCGTACGCCCACAGATTCCTCTCCCGAATAAGTCAGTCCAAACAGTCAGTTAGCGCGCACTTTGCGTTTCCTAATCTTCTTTTTGGCTCTCTGCTCGCGGCGGAACTCATGGACCAAGGGCACCACGTCTTCCTCCCGCAAACCAAGCGATCGAGTTTTGGCCGTGCCAATAGAACGGATTTTCTCCCAGCGCTGCTCCCGCTGATACCGTCTTAGAGCCTCTCGGACCAGTTCGCTCATCGTGCGGTTTTCCCGCTTGGCAAGCTCCCGCGCTTCCTTTAGCATTGCCGGAGGCAAGGTCACAGAAAGAATCCTTGTTGTTCTCATACCAGCTCATCCCTTATGAGTAATACTAAGTCATATTGTAAGGTGCAGACCGGGTAAAGGTCAACTGTAGATGATTTTGTAGGCTGCTGATATCCTCCCACAACAACCTGATAGATCTTCGGGCCATCAAGGCGCAGAAAGTTCAGCTTTTTCTCGATAATTGCAAGACGAACACGATCACGCACACGCTTACATCGACGTTAAGGGAGCATGAACTGATAGGAAAGCTCAGGAATTGGAGAGTCTGAGAAAGGTTCTGAAGAGTTATTGGCTATGAGACGCAGGTCAGCGTCACGATTCGAGCGTTACCTTGGCGCGCCGCTGCTCGTCGGCTGTAGCGGCACGTTAAGGGAAGAACTGACATCGCGTGAGAAGTTCCCGCATTCGCCTATTCCCCAAGCAATGAATTCTCTAAAAACCGTAACCGTATATGGCATACCCTAATTCCCCCTCCTGTCCAAAGTGTTTCACAGTTAACTCTTTGAATCTCTTCTCCAGGCTTTCGTACCGCGCGCTCCGTTCTCGAATTTGAGTCTCGAGGGCCTCTCTCTCCTCAGTTCTCTCCTCCCAGCTCATCCAAATGTTTGCACCTATCTGACCAATCTGCGCTCTGAATATGCGGATATCGCGTTCCAGTCTTCTGGCTTTAAATACAATTTTTCTTAACTCTTCTGGCCAGGGGAGTTCAAAATAATTACGTTTTCTCACGTCATTCTCTATACTGTCCGTGTACTTCACCGTTTCCGACAGCACCCATGTGTTAAACCACGGTCCTAACGAAACCTCGTAGTCATCATAAAGCTTCCTTATGCCTTGTGGATCTTCGCGGCCTGTCCCGCCGTTGGGCAACTTCGGGGATACTTGAGCGGCATCTGTCTCTTGGGGATCAAGGCCTGTAAAATCCACTTTTGTCACAGGATTGAGCGCTGCGTACTGGTAAGAGTTCAACTGACGGGGGTCCACAATCCTGGGCCAGAGCGGCTCCCTGGAAATAAACCTTGCTGTCACGGCATCATAATAGCGGGCGCGTGTCTGGTAAA
>JACQSY010000002.1 GCA_016211085.1 Acidobacteriota bacterium
CAGGGTACCAACTGACTCTGACGAAATCGGAGCTCAAAAATGTGTCTTTTCTCTTTTAATTTCCGCTACTTACAATTCGCCGGACGAAAACTAACTAAGGCCCTGTAGATCACTCATCACCACGGCTGTCCGCTGCTCAAAAGGCAGTTGCTGCAAAGCGGCATGCAGCGCCTGTTGAATCTCCAGAGAGAATACCTTTTGATCGGCTCTGGGCTCTGACGACTCCCAGCCATTGTGAGAAGGGCTGCTTAGCCCCAACAGGACAGTGCGGTCACGATGACGACGTTTCCACCAGTGCTTCATGCGTGGTTTATCGTTACGCGATAGATCCACGTTTTGAGCTTGCACTCCCCCCGGAAGCGGTGAATGGTCCGATGCAGGGTGAGGAATACTTCCTGAGTCACATCCAGCGCTTCAGCTTTGTCTTTTAGGAGTTTAAAGGCCAAGTTGTAAACCAGCTCCTTGTAAAGGAAAAACACCTCTTCGAAGGCCTGCTCGTCGCGTTCCCGCAGCTTTACCAGAAGGACGTTTTCAGTCTGCTCAATTGAGGCGGTAGGGAAGGCGCTGGTCAGTTCTGCCATACTGAAGTCTATTTTTACTCTTTTAGAGGCCGCAAGTTCAAATCAGTTCCCGCGGCTGGCGGGCTTCAGGGAGTTTTTCCTCGTTGACAAAGCAGGTGAGGGGCAGAATAATCTCGTTGAAATTGATTTTCAATTTCAGTAGTGATTCCTGGAAGAGGGCAATCTTACAGCGGAATGCCGGTGAGAAAAAGGGTGGAAGTTTGGAAACACAACCCTGGCGCACAACGACTTCGAGCAAGAACTTCCAGGAACCAGGAAACCGCAGG
This sequence comes from Acidobacteriota bacterium, assembly GCA_016211085.1. GTDB lineage: Bacteria > Acidobacteriota > UBA6911 > RPQK01 > JACQSY01 > JACQSY01. Next base: position 848 of record JACQSY010000002.1, read on the forward strand.
GCCCCTTAGCGAGGCCGGTTGCGTCCTCACCGCAAGCAAAGGGATAAAACATGCAGCGAGTTTCATCATTCCGAGCTCAGGCCAAGTTAATCTTTCGTTTGATATTTGCCTTCATAATTACGACCTCCTGGGCTGGTGCTGCCCCACAAGAGGAGTTAAGGAGTCGGCTGGAAGAGTTCGAAAAACGTTTACAGGAACTGGAGAAAAAAGTTGCAGGCTCGCAAGATGACGAAGTCGCGGAACTGCAACGCAGAATCGAGGTGCTGGCAACCGAACTGGAGCAACTTCGCAGCGGCGAAAAAGAATTAGTGGTGACTCCCGAACAAGCGCAGGCCTACGGAGTGGGTCCATCCGCGGCATCGGTCTACAGGAAACCCCAAGGAGTGTCCATTGCCGGTTACGGCGAAATGCTGTACGAGAACTTCAACAACCGTAATGAGTCGGGCACCAGAACCTTTCAGCCGAGCCGTTTTGATTTTCTAAGGGCCGTGCTTTATACCGGCTATCGTTTTAATGAGAAGTTCCTTTTCAACTCTGAAATTGAATTTGAACACGCCTCAACGGGAAGAGGGGGCGAAGCTTCAGTGGAGTTTGCCTATGTGGACTATCTTGCAGCGCCCTACCTGACCCTGCGTGGAGGACTGGTCTTGATTCCCATGGGCCTTACCAACGAATTCCACGAACCTACCGCCTTTTTGGGAGCCAAGCGCAGTGAAACGGAGAGCCGCATCATTCCGACCACATGGCGAGAAAATGGCTTTGGCGTTCTGGGTTCGGCTGGGAAATTCCAGTACCGGGCGTACCTGGTGAATGGTTTGACTGCCGCCGGCTTTAGTTCTGATGGACTGCGAGGCGGACGCCAAAAGGGGGCTACGTCACTGGCTACGGATATGGCATTTGTAGGTCGCCTGGATGTAATGCCGACACCCGGGGTGTTCTTTGGCGGCTCGCTGTATAGCGGCGAATCGGATCAGGGGCAATTCTCTGACCGCGGGCGTCAGCTCGAGGTAAACACCACGATTGGAGAATTGCACGGACAAGTCCAGGCGCATGGTTTTGATTTGCGTGGTTTGTTCGCGCGCGCAGTGTTGGATGATGTGTCAGGGCTTAATTCCGCGCGCCAGTTGACGGGTAAGGCCTCCATCGGCGAAACCTTGGAAGGCGGCTATCTCCAGATTGGCTACAATGCTTTGACTCGTTTCAGTGAGACGGTTCGTCTGACGCCCTATTATCGATTTGAAAAATTGAACACCCAGGACGAGGTACCGTCCGGGTTTCTCCCCGACCCGGCTCGCAATCGGACGTTTCACACTTTTGGACTGGAGTTCCGGCCTATCCGCCCTGTCGTCATCAAGGGAGATTACCAATGGCTTAAAAACCGCGCGGACTCGGGACTCAATCAGCTGAATATTCTTCTTGGATATGCGTTTTAGGTTTTTCCAGGCCCTGCTCCTTGCCCTTCTTGCGCACGGGGATGTGAGCGGGGCGGAATTTGCAACGCGGGAGGAAGTCCTGGCACTGGTTTATCAGGGAGCCTCAATAAAGTCGGAGACGGTTTTCTTGACAGCAGAGCAGAAGAAACGTGCGGAAGAGATCGCTGCAGTCAGCATTCCCAGCCCTCTGATTGCTCGCTATATTGCGAGCAGGAGCGGGAAAGAAGTGGGCCGTGCTTATCTCGACACGCACATTGTCCGTACCAAAAAGGAGAGTTTGTTAATCTGCCTTGGGGCGGACGGCGAAGTACGGCGCATAGAAGTAACCGCTTTTCTGGAACCTCCCGATTACCGCGCCACCCCTGCTTGGTACCGGCAGTATGAAGGGAAGGCCCTCACACCTGATCTCAGACTGGAAAGGCAGATTCGCCCAGTCGCCGGGGCCACCCTTACTGCCGTGGCAGCCACCCAGGCAGTCCGGCGAGTTTTGGCAATAGATCGAATTCTGAAAGCAGGAAAGGGTGATGTGAGATGAGCCGGTGGGAATCCTGGATCCTGCACCTAAGCATGATGCTGGTGACGGTCAGCGGAGTGGCCTATTTCTGGGCAAAGTATCTGGTTAAAGCTTCCGATCCTTTTAGTGTAATCAACCATCCGCTTCAACCTTTTTTTCTAAAACTGCATTTGATCAGCGCGCCTTTTCTACTCTTTATTGTGGGCATCCTTTTCAGTTCTCATATAGCCAAAAAGCTGAGCGGCGGCACACCGAGTAACAAGCGCTCTGGAATTGTTTCTCTGGTTACTTTCCCACTCATGGTCTTTTCCGGTTACCTGTTGCAGATCTTTTCTGACCCACTGTTTTTGCAGATATCCGTCCTGACTCACATTGCTTCATCCGCGCTGTTTATCGTGGCTTATTCGATTCACCTGGCAATCAGCATTGTGCTGTGGCGCAGGATTGAAAAAGAAGAGCTGGCTGCCCGCTCGCGAATGCAGCTGGAAAGGGTCTAAGCCATCTGTACTGATCTCTTCTTCCTTTCCCGCGTTGTCCTCACGCTGCTGGTTCTCTTGATCGGCTCCTGTTTAGGAGCAGGTACCCATCAGACAGAGGTGATCAGGGAAGTTTTCTTGATGGGCACGTCCACGAGGATGGTGGCCTACACGTCGGATCGGAAAGCGGGAATGGCTCTGTTGGAGCGGTTGGCCAGGGTCCTCGAAGAAACAGAAAATCAGCTCAGTACCTGGAAGAGTGACAGCATTCTGAGCCGCTTGAATCGCTATCCGGCAGGCCAGCGCCTCCCGCTCGACGCGGAAAACTGCCGTTTGTTCAACGATCTGTTTAAGTGGTACGAGAAAACTGAGCATCGCTTTGATCCTGCATTGGGTACGCTCATTAAAGTATGGGGTATTCAGTCCAGGCCACGCCGCCCCACTGATAGCGAAATACAGAGCGCCCTGAAACTTTCGGGTTTACGTCATGTGAAACTGCTCACGGAACGGTGTGAGGTGTACAGAGAAGCTGCCGTTGAAATGGATGCAGGCGCTTTTGGGAAGGGAGAAGCTCTGGATCGGGCCCTCAGGGTTCCTCTCGACCGCCGGATCTCGGGCTGGTTTATTGATCTAGGAGGGCAGATCGCCGTTTCAGGGCAAACTCCTAAGGGCTGGGTGGTCTTCCTCGCCCACCCCACACACCGAGATCTGCCGCTTGTAGAGATCCCGCTCGATGAAGGCTCGATAGCAACCAGTGGAGGTTCGGAGCGGGACCAGGAAGCGGGCAGCCAGCATATCGGGCACATTCTGGATCCATTGACCGGGCGTCCTGCTAAGTTCTCGGGGGCAGTAACGGTGTGGCACGAGAGTGCCCTGATCGCAGATGTGCTCTCCACCACCTTGTATGTTTTAGGCTTGGAGCAAGGACTGGGATGGGCGGAAGAACGAAATATTGCTGCTTGTTTTCTAGTGCCGAAGGAGGAGGGCCTTTACGTTCAGCCCAGTTCCGCCTTCCGAAGACGGTTTGGTGTTATTCCGCAGCTAAAGCCGGAAAGCAGCCCTTGATGGCTGCTCAGCTATCTGCAGGGAGGTGAGCTGCGGCACGCGACGTGCCGCAGTTCACCCCGGTCTCAGCTCTTGGCGACGTCGACGGCGCCCCTTCTCAGGCGGATGTTGATAGTAATGTTCCCGGGGTCGTCATTTTCAATCTGAACTGGAGCGCTGAAACCATACTTAAGGAGCGTCATAGTGTAGTGGCCGGGAGGAATGGTTGCCTGGCTGACGCCGACACGTTGCTGAAAGTCTATTCGCGAAGACTGAAATGCTTCACCGGTCTTACGATTGGTGAGGGTAAAGCTCAGATTGGCGAGTCGGTAGATGTCAAAATCAAAATTTTCATCTTTGGTAACTCGAATGGCAATCCTTCGAGGTTGACGGGCCAGCCTTTCATCCTCCAGTCTCTGAGCTTGACGCCCCTCCACCTTGGCCACGATCCCCCCGGCATGCTCATTGATCCAGGTTGAGACCAGGTTTTGCTGTTTTACCTCGGCGATCGTCTCGTTGATGATTTTCAGCAGTTCCTCATCTCCCTTGGGGAGGCCCACCGCAACTTCCACACTCCCAATGGCTCCAGGAATAACCTCCAGATGTCCTGAAGCGGGTACGGTATCCAGCGAGTAGGCCACCATATAACGGTCATCAATGATTGCCTCTACCTCGCCTCGTTTAAGGGCCAAAACTGCATCATCCAGGGTTTTGAATGGCACCACCGTACTACCGGGAAACTTTTTCTGGACGACTTCCTGCACGGCAGTGGCTTCGCGAACTCCAATCTTCAGTCCCGCCAACTGGTCTACACTTTTGATCTCTTTATTAATCGGGTTGGCCGCCACTACCAATTCGGAGGTGTAGTAAGGATCGGAGTACTGGATGCGTTCCTTATTGGCCTCAGTAATCCCGAGCACGCCGAGACCGAAACTGGCTTCTCCGTTCTCCAATCCCGGAATGAGCGTGGCATAGGTTCTTGTCATCCAGTGAAGCTGCAAGTTATCGCCAATTCGATTGACAATCCTCTTTGCCAATTCTGCATCGAGCCCGACCAGAGCCTGTTCCTTTTGATAGAGAAGTGGCGCTTCAAACGGGACTGTGACTACGTATGCCGTCTTGTCCTTTTTTATTTTGGCAATTGCGGCGGACTCCCCCCCATTGCAAGACAGTAACGGAAGCAGGAGGAAACCGATCATAAAGAGTCGTCTGATCATTTTTCGTTCTACCTCGGTTTTCAGGAAAAGCTTCTTATATCAAACTTGTTGCGAAGTGACAACCTCGAGCCCGTACCGTAATCTTCTTTGTCTAAAAAATTACCACAGGCAAGAAGGCCTGAGCGGGGCATAGGCCCTCCGGGGTAAAATCAGCTAAGGAGATGCGAAAGGCTTGAGGAGAGAAGCTGGCTGGATTTCAGCGGTTGTTCTTGTGCTGCTGGTTGCGGTTCCCGTTGCAATCGGGCAGGTTGAAAACGGTGCCGACGCGACAATCGACCGCAAAGCCATCTTTCTTTCCATGGATGGATTCCCCGCCGAGTTGATGGACCGGGAGTGGGTTTCCGCCTACATGCCCCACCTGAGCCGACTCATTGCAGATGGAGCGGTACCTGGGCGTTCGCGTAGCAGCTTTCCGAGTGTGACGCCTGCAGCCCATGCGGCCCTCTGGAGTGGGGCTTATGGGGGGATTTCAGGAATCACCGCCTCTACGCTGCTTCAGCTGCCGCCTGAACGATACACGATCCTGGAAACGATCAGTGGCTTTTCTTCTGTCCCGCTTCGGGCTGAACCTATATTTGCGAGTGCAGCCCGACAGGGAGCCAAAACCATTGTCGTGGGGGCTGCTCAGACGTACCCCTTTTTTAGGCATTTTGGTAATGTGCACTACTCAGTTTCCGAAAGGGAAGCTTTACGTCGTAACCTCACCATTTTTGAGATCTACGCAGGAAAGCTCGGACCCGAGTTCCTGATTGGACTGCATGACTTATCTCCCTTGGATCAAAGGGTTCCGCGAGCGTTGGCGGGAAAGCGGGCGCGCGGTTTCAGGAAATCCTTTCGCATGCAGATGGAGCGGGAGCCGGAGCATAGCATTTTGTACGGAGGGCGGCTGGAAGCGGAGCTACAGGGGTATTGGTATGACTCTGCCGTCGGAATGGGGATGGATCGCATTCGCCTGATGCTTCGCCTGACTGCAGCGGGATCTGAAGCCTCACCTGCGCTTCGTCCGCAAACGGTTGTTCTGGATCTGGAGGCAGATGACACAGATTTTCATTACCTTTATTTCTCTTTTTTTGGGGAGCGAGCCTGTATTCTGGCGAAAGTATTTTCTGCCGCTCCGGACGGGACCGATTTCCTTTTTTACATGACCCCTCCTCATGTGCTGCTCGGATCCGATGAAGACGAGCGCGACCGGGTTTTAAGTCATCTCAAAGGGTTGTACGGCAATGGAGCGGATCTCATATACCGAGTGGGCGCGCTGGGCAGAAAAATTCCCGAGGGAGGATCTGGAATCGCCGAGCAGCGCTATCTGGAAACGGTGATGGATCTAATGGCACGTATGGAGGAGCTTTGGGAGGTGGCCACTCGGGAAGATGATTGGAACCTGGCCTGCATCTATTTACCTTTTCCGGATGAGGCCTTGCATGTCTGGTATGGTTGGCTCGACCTGCAGAGCCCTGCATATGACAAGAGAATAGCCGAGGCCCTCCTCCCGCACTTGGGGGGGGTTTTGGCAAGGCTGGACCGATACATTGCAAAGCTGGCGGATTCCGTCGATTCTGATGATGTCCTGGTGCTGGGCAGCGATCACGGCATGCGCGGCACCACGCGAACCTTCTATCCCAATCGTCTCCTGTACGAAAAAGGATTGCTAACTTTGGATGAGGGCGGCGGAGTGAATCTGAACAAGACACAGGCTTACTACTCAGGAAGCTTCTCAATAACCATCAACAAGCAAGCACGCAAGAAAGGTGTAGTACCTGACTCTGAAGTCCCCGAGTTGCTGAAAAGGATTTCAGATCTATTGCAATCCGTTCGCGATCCGGCGACGGGACAGAAAATTGTATCGCGCGTAGTCACTCCGGACAGTCGTGAGGGCGTCGAATTTGGAGCAGGGAGTGAGCGCAGCGCGGATCTTTTTTTTGACGTGGAAAGGCCATATAACTGCTCAAGCCTTCTGAGCGCACCTGCGATAGCTGCTGCCTCGGCTCCTTACGGCGCCCATGGATTTCACCCGGACCAACCCGACATGTTGGCTTTGATGGTCCTTCGAGGTCCGGGTATCAGGTGGATTCATCCAAAGCAACCCATCGCTCATGTGGATATTGCCCCCACGGTTTCACAGTGGCTGGGAATCAAGCCCCCGCTGCATGCGACGGGTAAATCACTGGTTAGAAATTAGCGCTGAGATTTGTGAGCTTTTGGCGCAAGTGCGTTTGATCTTAGTACGCCAATTCAGTGCGCCGTGAAAGGCGCAGATCTCTAGTGGGTGCAAAACCCACCCGGCAACTATCGCTCCAGCCGGTAGCAACGGGAGCGGTGATGGAGGTAACAACATCACCGAAGCCTCCGGTGTAGAAGGTTGCTTTAG
>JACQSY010000015.1 GCA_016211085.1 Acidobacteriota bacterium
ATGAGCCCAACGAGCTACCAGACTGCTCCACCCCGCGTCATCAAGTTATGGGGAAAGGCCCTGGCTTGTCAAGCCGGGTCTCGCCCAAGAAACCAGGTGTAAGAGGGTAGAAATTCCAAAAAGTTTCGCGGGCGTTTTTTCGGGATCACCTGATATGCGCCAGACTTTAACCAGCCAGGACTCTTAAGCCAGCGAAGCTCCGTGACCGTCGGTCAGAAGTGCGAGTGATCCTGGGAAAGCTTGCCCCCTTCGCGTGAAGCGGAAGGCGCGCTTTCGGCATCCTTGGCGCAGCGAAAACCCAGACCAAAAAGAGACTTTGGATAATACCCGCTGCGCACCCACAGCGTCATGCTCCCCCCCTTCATGGCGTACGAAGCGCCCCGGACCACCACGTAATTTCTCGAAAAATTCACGTCGCGCGCCGCCGGCGAACCCGGATATGGCTTCAGGAGATCTGCCGTCCATTCCTGGACGTTACCCATCATGTCATGCACGCGGTAAGGACTGATGTCCTCTGCCACTTTGCCAATCTCCATAGTGTCACGGAATCCGTACTCGTAGCAGTTGCACTTGGAAGGACTCCATTCGTTTCCCCACGGATATGCAAAGCCTTGAGTGCCGCGCGCTGCCTTTTCCCACTCCGCTTCAGTGGGAAGTCGCTTGCCTGCCCATTTGGCATAGGCCTTGGCATCTTCCCAGGTGACGTTTGCCACGGGATAGTATTCCTTGCCAATGGCGTAAAACTGTCTCCAGTTTCCCTCGGGCTGGTATCCGCTTTCGTTGACAAACTTGATCCACTCGCCGAACGTCACCTCATACGCATCGATGTAGTAAGCCGGTAGCTGGACCTTGTGCTCCGGCCCTTCCAGTGCCGGACGGCCTTCTCCCTTCTTGTTGCTTCCCATGATGAATTCACCTGCCGGGATCAAGATCATCTCTCCCGGCTTGGGAGGTGCCACTGGTTCCTGGTCGGACGTTTCGGCGGCCGACGGCTCCGTTTCCGGCTCGGCACCTCGCGAACACGCCACCATCAACAGCAAAAAGAAAACTCCCGGTCTTCCCATTTGGATCCCCCTTTGCGGTGAGACGCGTTGTCTCATGAAGAATTAATATTAAGATTCCCTTGAATAATTGGCACGCACCCACTCCAGTGCGTCCTCTCGAGAGAGAAGACGTCCTTCTAGCTGCGCATCCTCCACGTTGTGCAGAATCTCTGAAAACACCGGCCCAGGCGTCAGCCCCATCTCAATCAGGTCATAGCCATTAATCAACGCTTGAGGCCTCATTTGTTCCTCGCCCAACTCGTGGAGTTTTTGAAGGCAAAAATCGTAATTTGACAGGTCTCCATGGCTGGCCAGGCAATCCAGGCGATGCAATTCCAGATGCGTTTCAATATTCGGTTTGCGCAGGAACCGCTTGAGCGTACTCTCCCGCATTTCGCGTACGTTGATGAACTGCAGATGATTGCGCACCAGGTCCACCACGTCGTCGAGTTGCTCATTGGAGAGTCGAAGACGGCGGCCGATTTCCTCAGCTATTTGGGCCCCCACCTCGTGATGTCCGTCAAAGCGTATACGCTCGCGCACTGAGAACGTGGGAGGCTTACCTACATCGTGCAGCAGGATGCCCAGTGCCAACATCTCGCTTCGCTCTTTAGAAATCTCAAACATCAGCCGCGTATGCTCGAAAACATCACCCTCCGGATGGAACTGGGGAGGCTGCGGCACGCCGTGCATGGCTGCCACTTCAGGCAGAATGCACTTCAGGATGCCGCTTTCAAAGAGCAGCTGGAGACCACGAGAAGGCGCCGGCCCGGTCAAGATTTTCATGAGCTCCATACGAATTCTCTCCCAACTCACCTGAGTCAGCTTGGGGGCGAAATGGCTCACTTCGGCATACGTCAGCGGGTCGATTTCAAAATCCAGCTGGCATGCCAGCCGCACCGCGCGCATTACCCGGAGCTTGTCCTCTTCAAAGCGCTGTTGTGGAATCCCCACCGTACGGATCAGCCGTCGTTCCAGATCCGCTCTTCCACCGACGCAGTCCAACACTTCCCCAGTCTCCGGCACCATAAAAAGCGCATTGATCGTGAAGTCGCGCCGCAAGGCGTCGGTTTGGTAGTCCGTGAAACGCACCTGCGTGGGATGACGTCCGTCCTGATAGCCGGCTTCTTCACGAAAGGTGGTGACCTCAAAATTAATGGAGTCCTCAACCACGATAACCACCCCGTACTGTTTTCCCACCGGAATGGTGTGGCCGAATAGCTTTTCCACGTCTTCGGGGGGGGCCGAGGTTGCGATGTCAATTTCCCAGACCCGGCGTCCCAGCAACAGATCGCGTACAGCTCCTCCCGCAAACAGCGCCTGATGTCCTTGCTCCTTCAGCCGGCGCACAATCCTCAAAGCGGGAATCAAAATAGGGGGATCTACGGAACCGAGCAGGCTCATGAACAGGTTTGGAATCCGGTTGCAAAGGCCGTTAAACTTCCAGCTGATTGAGCTGCTTGGTCAGGCTGAAATCAGGGAATGCCCGATTACACCAGTCGCGGTAAAAGGTGAATTTGTCCTTCCGGTTCAGCTGATAGTAGCTCAGGGCCAGGCTGGAAAGCATGATGCCGATGTTGTGGAAATCACGCGAGATTTTAAGGGTCTTCTCGCCCTCGCGGACGGCTTCCTCGAATTTGCCCAGTGCGTGGAAGTTATTAGTGAGATAGCTTCGGATCTCCGCCAGTTCTTCCTTTCTTTCAATAGGCTGCTTGAGCGCCCTCTGTACAAATTCCAGAGACTTGTCGTGCTCTTTGAGCTGATAAAAACAATGCGCGATCTCAATATAAAGCCAGCAGGTTGACTCGCGAGTGCGATTTTTCTCTCCCGTCTCCAGGCTTTTTAGAAAACATTCGAGCGCCTGGCGAAAATCGCGCAGCCGGTGATAACACAACCCCATGCAAACATGAAGCTCTTCGAGCTCTTCAAGATCGGATTGCAACTTCAGAGTTCGTGAGAAATATTCAAGCGCGCGCTTATAGTGTTCGAGATTGTAGTGAGCGATTCCCAATGATTCATATACGGAGCACAACTCCGGATCGTCTGGACGAATCAAGCAGAGCGCGCGTTCGAAATACTCGATGGCTTTTTGATTTTCACCCTTTTCTTCAAAGCGCCGGCCAAGTCCCGCCATAAGCATCCATTGGATTTCGGGGGAAAGATGATCAAAGAACTTAAAAGATTCCTGCCAGGCTGACAGCGCTTCGTCCGGTTTCCCGCGAAATTCCAGAACGGAACCAAGAAAAAAGTGAACCGCTCCGAAACACTGCGGGGAGAAGTCGGTAGCCTGCGGCTGAAACATTCCGCTCGCCGCCGATAACAGTTCCATGGCCTGCACATCCTGGTGAAGCAGATAGCGACAAATGCCCGCCTGCCCTTTGTAGTAGGCGCGGGCATTCCCCGCCGGGCTCAGCGCTTCAGCCTGCTGGTAATACTTTGCAGCGCGCTGAAAATCTTCTTTTTCGTAACAGTAGGCGGCGATCTGATCCAGAAGATCCAGTCGAGTTTCCTGGTCCCGAGCGTTCTTCAACTTACGTTCGAGTTTTTGGATTTCCATAAGAGAACAGCACTCTTGGGAGCGTATCCTAACATAGGCTGGGCTGGCTGTCCCGTTCCAGAGAATTCATTTTTGTTAAGTGCGGACCGTGAGCTTGCCTAGCTCAATGGTAACCGACTTGATGCCCCAAGGCATCTCAAACGGCTCTGTGGGATCGAAGGGAGGATCCTGCTTTTTCCCGATGGTCTTGATCAACGCGTTCACAACGGCAGGGGGCACGGGCATGTCATTGATCCGGGCACCTTCCAACGTGTAGGTTCCCTGCCCTTCATGCGTGGTGAGCCGTCCGTCCAATTCCACACGTGGGTTCCCCGTGAGAAGCGCTTTGAATAAATTCAGGGTCATCGGATCCCCTTTTAACTCCAGGTCGTTGAGATCCATCACCACGGAGGCGGTAAAGACTCCACCCTTCAGATACACTTTGAGATCCTTCACGCCTTTGGGATCATTTTGGCGAACCTTGGCTTCAAGGTAGGAGTTCAGGTCCGGTTCAGTCATCAGGTAGCTCCTGTTGGCGCCGGTTCCGGAAGTGTGATTTGATTCCAGTTGCTTAAGAACGCCTTCGATCTTTTCAACGCGTGGGTCAGCAAACTCTGCAACATTCGTTTCCTGCTGACCGGAAGCGCGAAACTGCCAATATGTCAGTGTAACAACGCCGGCCACCAACACCAGAAGCCCGATTCGGAATGCTTTTCTCTTTACCATCAAGCTTAAGTTTAGCAAAAGATCGGGTCTTGGGCAGTCGAACGCGTCCTCAAAGTCCCGCGCTTCCCGGCTGGCTTATGGGTGAAACCTGTTCCGGTTCTTCGGCAAAAAGTCCCAACTTCTCTATACGACTGCTACTGACCGCCCTTTCGATCATCGCCTCCAGATCGAGCTGTTGTTCCACGCGTTCAATTCCGGCCCCCCTGGCGCGCGTCTCGGGATGACGAGGCACAAAAAGTGAGCAGCAATCTACATCGGGCTGAATCGAGATTTCGAAGGTGCCGATCTTTCGCGCCAGCTGAATGATTTCTTCTTTATCTTCCCCGACACAAGGCCGCAGCAAGGGAAGTGCGGCTGCCGACCCGATCACCGCCAGGTTCTCAAGAGTCTGCGAGGCCACTTGCCCCAAGCTGTCGCCTGTAACCAGCGCCTGTGCGCCTTCTCGTAGCGCAATACGCTCGGCAATGCGCAGCATCAGCCTGCGGTAAAGAATGACACGCGTTTCGGCAGGTGTGAACGCCACCACTTGCTGCTGGCAGTCGGCAAAGGGCACCAGATGCAGCCGCGAATAAAATTGATAACGATTCAGCACCCGAACCAGCTGGCGAACCTTGTCCTGCGATTCCAAAGAGGTGTGAGGATAACTGTGGAAGTGAACAAAGACCACCCGGCATCCTCTCTTCATGATTTTGTAGGCTGCGACCGGCGAATCGATGCCTCCTGAAAGCAAGGCTAGGACGCGGCCGGAAGTAGAAACCGGCAGGCCGCCCGGCCCGCGGAATTTCTCAAAATAAAGGAAGGCGAACTTTTCGACAATATCGACATAGCACGTCAACTCAGGCGTCTCCAGATCAACTTTCTTCCTATAGCTCTTGACGACAGCGGCGCCCAACTTTTCATTCAGCTCTTGCGAATTCAGCGGATAACGCTTGTTTGCCCTTCGCGCCTGGATACGGAAGCTCTCAAAACACTGATCGTCGAGCAGCCGAAGCAGGTTTTGAGTAAGGGGTTCCACATCCTGCTCGGAAAGCCATGAAGGGGAAAATGAGGCCAAGCCAAAAATGTTGCCCAGCCTCTGTGCAATCGGTTCAAAGCTGGACTCAGGTTTAAGCTCAACAAGAATCCTTCCCGATATGCGGCGGACTCCCCCAATCGGAATCCCCGTAAGCGCTCGAGTGATGTTGGAACGCAGACGGTTTTCAAAAAAAGTTCTGTTGCTGCCTTTGAGTCCTACTTCATGGTAGTGGCAAAGAAAAAAACGTTCCATCTCGAACCGGACCCTAAAGCTGCAAAGCGGTCGTTGGGAAGCTACCACGAATCGGAGAGCCGGCTGCGCTTCGGCTAACGGCAGTCAACGCTCAGCACCGATGGCTTGCGGTGGCCCTGAGCCGCCTCGGACGCGGGGGCCTGCTAATCAATCTTTTGGACCACCATCGTGATGACTTCGGAACCGCCCTGCAGCTTATAGTAAACGTGCACATAAGCGCCTGCCCCGAAATCGCTCCCCTTTATTGAACTGGGTGTAAACACGAAGCCTCGGTCCCCTTTCGTGGTGGTGATCACAAGACGATCCTGGTTGACGCTCTTGACGGTACCGTAGACATCATAGATACGCGCCTCGGGATTCTTTTCCTTACTCCACAATTTCCAAATGCAGGCGGGTTGTGTGACCATCAGCAAAAGAGCGAGAGATAGAAAGAATCGTGTCATCCGTGAACCTTATCCGTGGTGAAGATTCTTGCCAAAAAATCCTTGACCCGTTCCTCCACTTGGTTTCGGACAATTCGAAAAGCCTTGACGCGTTCCCAAGGGATTCCGCGGACTTGAACAGGATCTGCAATAGGCCAATGCTCCGTTCGGACTCCGGCGGGTAAAGCAGGGCAGGCGTCGCGCGCATCACCGCACAAGGTGATTATGTAATCGAAACTCTGGAGGTCCTTGGACGAGAGCGGGTCTGAGGTCTGGTGAGAAATGTCGACCCCGACCTCGTTCATCACTTGAATGGTATGAGGGTTGATACCAACAGGAGCTAACCCGGCGCTGTCTGCGTGCACCCGGTCACCCCCGTAATAACGTGCGAAACCTTCAGCCATTTGACTCCGCGCTGAATTGCCGGTGCAGACAAAAAGGATCCTGCGTTTCCTGCCCATCGCCAAGGCTTCATTGTAGCCTCTTTTTTGAAATAAAGGACCTGCAGCCTCCCTTCAAGCGGGGAAGACCCTTAGAAAATCCGCACCCATCAAGCTTGAATTGGAGGGGAGCGCTCAGTATGATTCATTTCCTATGTATCACTATGACCCAGAGCAGGCGCTCACGGAACTCAGTGAGGAGCATACCCTACCCAATCCGGTGAAGCTTAGGGACACCGTTTTTCGCATCCACCCGCAAGGCAAGGTGGCAGTGGACATAAATCACAACCTGCAGGCTTATTTTAAAGAATGGAACACTGCGGCAGCACGCGCTCGGTCCATTCTGGAGGCGCTGATCAAAAATTGAAAACCGAACATACTCACCGATTACAAAGGAAACCGGTTTGGCCAGCAGCGGAGGAAAAAGTGGGAAGTAAGAGTGTGCAATTTTCACAGGATGGAATTCAAACCAGCGACGCGCTTTGCAACCTGGCTCCAGCACGATTGGTAGAAGAGAGCCTTGAAAGGGGCGAAGGGATTCTGACGGAATCAGGCGCGCTTCGAGTGACCACCGGCAAATACACTGGCCGTTCTCCCAATGACAAATTTATTGTGGAAGAGCCAGGCTTCTCGGAGAGGATCTGGTGGGGACCTACTAATCGCCCTTTCCCTGCCGACCGTTTTGACCGGCTCTACAAAAAAATGGCCCAGTACCTCCGGGATCGACATCTTTACATCTTTAACGGATTTGCAGGCGCCGACCCGAAGTATCGCCTGCCGATTCGGGTCATCAACGAAAAGGCCTGGCACAATCTTTTTGTGCATCAGCTGTTCTTGAGGCCCTCTCCTGAAGAGTTGGCAAACCATAACCCGCGGTTCACCATCGTTGCAACTCCCGGGTTTAAGGCAAATCCCAAAGAGGACGGCACCAACTCGGAGGCCTTTATCCTGCTCAGTTTTACTCGCGGATTGGTTTTGATCGGCGGCACCGAATATGCCGGCGAAATGAAGAAATCAATCTTCACGGTGATGAATTTTCTTATGCCCCAGCAGGGGGTCACGCCGATGCATTGTTCGGCAAACCAGGGAGCGGATGGCAACGTCGCCCTCTTTTTTGGTCTCTCCGGGACTGGGAAAACCACTCTTTCAGCTGACCCCCAGAGGCGGTTGATCGGCGACGATGAGCATGGCTGGTCTGATCATGGCGTGTTTAATTTTGAAGGCGGCTGTTACGCAAAGTGCATTAATCTTTCCAGGGAAAAAGAACCTCAGATCTGGGAGGCCATCCGTTTTGGCTCGGTCCTCGAAAACGTGGTGGTTGACAACTGTACGGGCCGGGTAGACTACAACAACGCGTCGCTAACGGAAAACACCCGCGCCGCTTATCCCGTTGACTATATTCCCAACGCGATTATTCCCGGCGCAGGAGGGCATCCGAAGGTGATCATTTTTCTCACTGCGGATGCTTTTGGCGTGCTCCCTCCTATTGCACGGCTTACGCGAGAACAGGCCATGTACCACTTCATTTCCGGCTACACTTCCAAACTGGCAGGAACCGAGCGCGGCGTTACCGAGCCGCAAACCGCCTTTTCCAGCTGCTTTGGCGCTCCTTTCTTACCTCTTCACCCGCTGGAGTATGCCCAGATGCTGGCTCGAAGGATCGAGCAACAGCAGGCGCGCGTGTATCTCGTGAATACCGGGTGGACCGGAGGGTCCTACGGACAGGGACAGCGCATCGACTTGAAATATACGCGTGCGTTGATCGCCGCTGCTTTAAATGCTGAGCTTGAGAAGGCCCATTTCCACCCGCATCCGGTTTTTCAGGTTGCCATGCCTGATTCCTGTCCCGGAGTGCCTTCGGCAGTGCTCGAGCCGCGCGGCACCTGGCCCGATCCGGCCGCTTATGACCGCAAGGCCCAGGAACTGGCAAAACGTTTCGCTGAAAATTTTGCGAAATACTCGGGCGTTCCTGACGAAATAATCGCCGCCGGCCCTCGTGTCTGAAAAGTCCGTCCGCCCTCGAGCATGCGATGGCTGAAATTGTCCTTATCACAGGAGCTTCTTCGGGTATTGGAGAAGCGACCGCCTACGCTTTTGCACGTGCTCAAAGCGACCTCTTTTTATCGGCGCGCCGCAGCGACCGGCTCGGACAGGTCGCTGATCGCTGCCGGCAACTGGGCGCCGCCAAGGTGGCTTTACGCAGCCATGACCTGAGCGTCGCAGGAGAAGGGGCACTGCTGGTTCAGGAGTGTCTTTCAGAGCTGGGGGGCGTGGACGTCCTCATTTGCAACGCGGGCTACGGCATCATTGGCGCCGTCCAAGACATTTCTCCTGTAGAAATGGCCCGCATTTGGCAGGTCAATTTCCAGTCTTGTTACGAGTCCATACATGCTGCCCTCCCCCACCTGCTCCAGCAGCGAAAAGGACACATTGTGCTGGTAAGCAGCATCATCGGCAAAAAGGCTTTTCCCTTTTCAGCCACCTATTGCGCCACCAAGTTTGCCCAGGTGGGATTGGGCCAGGGCTTATGGGGGGAACTGAAGCCTTATAGAATCGGGGTGAGCGTGATCTGCCCCGGTTACACGGACACCGAATTCCAGAGTTCAGCACGGCATCATAGAGGTGTGCGGCGCCTCAGGCGGGCTTACAAGGGCCAGAGCAGCGAAGCCGTGGCCGCTGCCATCGTTGATGCGGTGCGCCGGAAAAAGCGAGAAGTCCATCTGACGCTTCCCGGCAAGCTGCT
This sequence comes from Acidobacteriota bacterium, assembly GCA_016211085.1. GTDB lineage: Bacteria > Acidobacteriota > UBA6911 > RPQK01 > JACQSY01 > JACQSY01. The sequence goes on from JACQSY010000015.1 coordinate 9,178, forward strand.
TCTCTTGATCGATCGGATTTCTCCAAGTTTGGCTACCCGGATTGCAGTCAAAGTAGCCATACACGAGCGAAAATAAAGCCTAGCCGGTCAGACGGGCAGACTGGCCAAAGTGACGCAGAAAATTCTTGGCGCGCTCTGATTGCGGCGCCTCCAGCACCTCCAGGGGGCTGCCCTGCTCAATAATCTCACCGTCGTCCAAAAACAGCACGCGGCTTGCACAGCTTCGAGCAAAACCAATCTGATGAGTCACAATCATCATTGTGTACTTTTGGGAAGCGAGATCAGAGATCACGCTGAGAACCTCGCCGACCAGTTCCGGGTCCAAGCTGGAAGTGGGCTCGTCGAGCAAAAGCGCGTCCGGCTCCATGGCAAGCGCCCGAGCAATTGCCACTCTCTGCTGTTCCCCTCCTGAGAGGGTCCCCGGATAGCAATGCTCTTTTCCCGCAAGGTTGATTCGTTGCAATAGCGTCCTGGCCCGAGCTTCCGCCTGAGCGCGCTCCATCCTCAATACCTTGAGCGGCGCCAGAATGATGTTTTCAAGAGCTGTAAGGTGGGGGAAAAGTTGAAACTGTTGGAAGACCATTCCCACTTTGCGCCGTACTGACTGCAAAACTTTGGTTACGGCAGCCTCTTTGAACGTTCCGGGCGTGAGTTCCAGTGAGCCGATCTGAATGGTCCCGCTGCTGAACGGCTCCAGTCCATTGATGCAACGGAGCAAGGTGGTTTTCCCACTACCTGAAGGACCGATGACCACCACTACTTCGCCTCTTCCCACCTGCAGGTCGATTCCCTTCAAGATTGCTTTGCCCTGGTACGACTTTTGCAGTCTTGAAATTTCGATCACTGGCGCCCTATTTGTGATTCCAGCCTTCGAGCCAGAATCGAAAGCGGATAACTCATCAACAGGTAAAGTACTCCTGTTAATATGCCCAACTCCAGAACCCTCCATGTAGATACTGCCAGGATATTAAATTGTTTGGTTAACTCCACCACTCCGATCACGGAGCAAAGCGAGGAATCTTTAAACAGCGCGATGAAATCATTGGTGGAAGCAGGCAACGCCGCCCGCAGGGCTTGGGCCAAGACGACATATCGAAGCGCCAGCCCACGGCTCATCCCCAAGGACAAGGCGGCTTCCATTTGCCCCTGCGGGACGGCGCTGATTGCGCCCCGATAAATCTCCGCCTCATACGCAGCAAAATTAATGCTAAGACCGATAATCCCCGCCAGCCAGGCGGGAAAAGTAAAGCCCAGACTGGGCAGGCCAAAGTAAATGACGAGCAATTGCAGGAGAAGAGGCGTGCCGCGGAAGAGCTCGATGTACGCGATCGCCATCTTGTTAAACGGCCAGCCTCCGTAGAGCCGGAGCAGGCAAATTGCCAATCCCAAGACTACTGCCAGACCCATGGAAAAAATCGATAGGGCCAGCGTTAGGGCCGCGGCGCGACCCAGCAAAGGCACATAGGTCGACAAGGGCGCACGAACCATAACTGGGGCGGGCCCTTCGCCTCCTTCCAATCCCCAACGGAAAAGGATCTGCTTCAGAGTTCCATCGTCCCGCATGGAATGAATTGTATGGTTGAGCATCTGGACAAGCCGCTGATCCTCCCGGCGTGCACCGATGGCATAATAACCAGTTCCCATCGCCGTTCCCGTATACTTGAGCCCGGGTATCTTCTCCCCGTAGTAGCGCGCAATCGGATAATCCATTAAGACCGCATCCAGGCGTCCCAGTGAAAGGTCGTGGTAGGGTTCCACATTTCCTTCGTACCAGACAATTTGGATGTCCGGCTCTTTGCGCAAGATGTCTCCTGCCAAAGCTCCCTGCAGAGTCCCCACCTTGCGCCCGCGTAAATCCTTAAGGCCGCCTATGCCGCGGGTTGCTTCTCGAACCATCAGGACCTCACTGAATTGGTAGTAAGGCTCAGTAAACAGGATCAACCGCCCGCGTTCTTCGGTGATTTCCAACCCGTTCAGAATAATGTCAAAATCGCCGCGCAGAAGCGCCTGCGGCAAACTGGACCAGCTGGTTTGCACCATCTGGTGACGAACACCCAGGCGGCGCGCCAGCTCTGAAGCAATTTCCACTTCAAATCCAATCAGTCTTGAGGGATCCTGGGGGTCGGGAAAAGTAAAGGGGGCGCCTCCCTCGGCGTCTGCTCCCCACAGCAAGAATTCACGCTGATGAATACGATCAAGGGTGTCCGCATAGCCATGGGCAAAGAAAAGGCAACACATTGCGACCACGAGCAGGAGGAGGAACCGGTGGGAAGACACCTGAAGGAAGCAGACCGTGCTCTTCACCGCATTGCGGTCTCCTGACGAAAAGTGACCGTCGCCGGCACACCAGGCTCAGAGCGCATTTCGTTTGCCAGGAAACTATGAACCAGGGCCGCTTGGCTGGAATAAGAAAGCAGCCGCACCCAGATGCGACTCAAAATGTAAAACTGCCCAGCTGCAAAGGTCGCCGTCATCCCCCTCCAGGTCTGTTCCCACGGCTTGGTGGGCAGAAAGCTGTAGAACCACAGGAATAGCAACCCAATTAAAGTGAGCGACAAATAGAGAAGCGCGACCCTGCCGGGATTTCTCATCGCCAGTCCCAAAGCCTGGATCAATGCCAAAGCCGCACTACGCCGGCTCTGGATCACCGCAACAATCTTGGCATAATCAAACCAGACGCCGATTGTCGCAAGACAGAGTAGGATCACCAACCATTTTCCTGAGGCCCACAGAAAGACTACCCGCTCGTCTACCAGATTACGGGTCTGCTGGGACGTGAATTCTGTAAGGCGGGGAAGCAGGTAAGCATAGATGAGAAAGTAAAAGATTCCTGACAGGATAGCCAATCGGAGGAACAGCGGAAAAAAACGAGCCGAGGCGCTCAACATCTGGTCCCGACTCAGGGGAGCCTGCAAGATATAAACCGACAGGAAAGCACCACTCCACCAAGTCCAGATCAAAGCGTAGAGCAACCCGATGAGAGTGATTCCCGCCGATGTCTTGAATAACTGCCCATTCAAGAAAGCTTCCAGCCCCTTGAGCAAGGCTCCCGCCGACAGCAGCGTCGCATCAAAAGTACTGGCCAGCCCTGTGGCCGCCGTACGAAACTCTGCATACCATGCAGGATCAAATCCCCGCGCCAGATGGTCTCCTGCACGGCTGGGACCCAGAGAACTTTGAATACTTTCTTCAACAAACAGCATGGGTATCAAGGCGAGCAACACATTCGAAAAGTAAATCAGCAAGATTAACCGCTTCGCCCGGTGCATCCGGCTGAGTCCTTCGCGAATTGCACTTAAAACGTTCATAGAAAAAGGAGTGCGGATTATAACATCAGCGCCGGCGTGCACAACTGATCAACCACCAGAACTTTCAACCCTCGAGAGCACGTACCGGAACGCTGCGCTGCGTGTCCTTGTTTCACGTTTATTTTGCTGAGCGCACGGCTTCAGGAAAAGAAGGCGAAGTGTTCAAGAAGATTCTGCAACCAGATCGCCCACTTGAGCGCCCACTTTCGTGCAGCCGACTTACTCGCCGGTTTCCGTACCCAGCTGTTGTTGGTGTAATTCACGTCCAGCGCCAGCTTCCCGTCGGGATCAACTTCAACCAGCCTTATGGGAGACTTCTTGCGAAAATCAAAGCGCGTCCAGCGTGACTGTCCATCCCAGATCTCACGGACTACCGTGGCGTCGGAGAACTCCACCCTCACTTCAACGGGGAAAACTCCTTCTCCCCAGCGCCTGAGATGCACGGACTGCAGCCCATTGCCGAGATCCGTAACCGCATCGACAGAATAATCAAAGACGTGTGAGCTACGGTAAGTCTGGTTCCAGAACCATGAGAAATCTTCCCCGGCCACCTCATGCACCACGTTAAAGAAATCTTCAGCTCGAGGATGCTTGAAGCGCCATCGGGAGAAGTACGTTTGAAGAATAGAGCGGAACTTGCCCCACCCCAGGTGTCGTTCCAGCGTGATCAGCATCAGGTCCGGCTTTGTATACGAATTCACCGTATACGCCCCGGGCCCGTAAACACGGGTGAGGCCGGTTGCATCCGCAGAACGACCGCGCCGCGCCGCCGGCCCATACTGCCATGCGGGCGTCGCCATCACGTCCAGTTTAAGCTCTGATTCAAAAGTGCCCAGCCCGCTGGCGGGGTGGTCCGATTGGAATATTCCTTCGAAAAGCAGCGGGATAAAACCTTCGAAGTAACGGCGCACCACCGGGGCAGACCCGAAAGCCTCACGCATGATCTTGCGAGTTGAGTACTCGGTCAACCCTTCGTCCAGCCAGGCATCCTCGAACTCATTATTGGCGACAACCGCATAGAAAAACTGGTGGCCGGTTTCATGGACTGTGACCTCCTCGGGGACCTGCGATCCAGGGAGGTTCAGCCAACGAGTGCCCCCGGTGATCAAAGTCGGGTACTCCATACCCCCGCTGTTGGAAAGATATGCGGGATCGATAATAGTCAAATGTCCGTACGGATATTCTCCTAACCATTCGCCAAAGTATTTCAAAGCCGTCTTCGCGGCGGTGAAGTACCTGCTTTCCTGCCCCAGATGATCCAGCATCAACAGTAACCGCAGATCGACGGCTTTTAAGTGCGGGTGCTCGAATCGGTCGCGAAATTCATAGAAGTCTGGACTGGCCACCCAGGCAAAATCAATCACCTGTTCCTGATAAAAATGGTGCGTAGCCGTGCCATCTTTGTTTTGGCGATGCGACTGCTGCCTGCCCGTTGCTCCTACGATCCAACCCCCGGGAACCACCAGCCGAACATCGTAGGTGCCGAATTCAGAAAAGAATTCCGTTTGAATGAATTGGCGACAGTTCCAGGCTCCGGTTTTTTCAAAAACTCCCAGTTTGGGAAACCATTGGGCAATAAAGAAGTACTCTCCACGAGAGCCGGTCCGGGCAAAAGGACGGGGAACCTTGATTTTGAATTCGACTTGAATCTCAATGGTTTCGCCAGGCTTCACCGGCCTGGGGAGTATAACCTTCATAACGGTCCGATCATGCGGATTGCCGTCATCAGGCTGGATATATTGAATGGCTGAAGTGAGGTCCAATTCTGCAAATCCATTGCCTGGCAGGATCTTCAGCCGACTGACGTCAATGGCAGCCCACTCGTTGGGACGCCACTGCTTGAGCGCTTCTTCCCTCATGCGGTTTGAATTAAGGAAGGAGCTTTGCGGGTTCAACCATGCATTGTAGTAAAGGTGAAATTGCAGATCGGAGGCGGCAAACGTCGTCTTATTTGACCAGCGAATGTGAGCTGAACCGGACACGGTTCGAGCGGCAGGATCCAGGCGCGCCTCCAGCTTGTAGTCAGCAGCCCATGCCTGGCTCAGTGCCGCCGAAGCAACAAGAATAAGAAGGACAATCCAGGTAGGGTCGCGCACCGTGTTGACATGAGCCCCCCTCGATTCCTCCTGGCGTCTCGACCTCGCTTCGCACGCCCGACTCGCAAACATATGATTATTTCTTCTCCGAGACACTAGCGCCGAAACTTTTCTTATCATTTCGACTGATTTTAGGGAAAAGAAGACGGAGGGTCTGCGGGGCGGCACTTTCTCCAATAAAGCCAGAAAAGAGCAGCCACTGTCTTGGCGTCCTGAATTTCTCGTTTCATGCAAAGTTCGATCGCCTCATCCAGCCGGTAAAATTCCACCTCAATTTGTTCGTCATGCTCGTGATTGGTTTTGGTTTCCACAATCCGGTCGGCATAGTAGAAATGTAACAGCTCATCACAGTAACCGGGGGTCGGATACAACTTAAATACTGGATGCAAAGACTCAGGGCGATAGCCGGTTTCCTCTTCGAGTTCACGCGCGGCACCGGCTAGAGGATCTTCTCCCGGGTCCACCTTGCCGGCCGGTAACTCCAGGAGCAACTTATCCAAAGGATAGCGAAGTTGGCGTACAAAAGGGATACGGCCGTCGGGGAGCTCGGCCAAGACCACGACACCGCCCGGATGTCTGACGACTTCCCGGATAAAGCTACGCCCGTTCATTTCAATCGTATCCACAACGAGATCCACAATCTTACCGGAGTAAACCTTCTTGCGGTTGATCAGCATCACTGGTCGATGTTGATAAAGATCTTGCCGGGAACTTTTCGAGTCGAGACTTTGACTTCCCGCCGGTTCTTGTCATCGTCAAAACTCGTCTGATAAATCATCACGTACTGGCTCTTCATCTCGTGAATGATGTCCATATAGATCTGGCGCAGGTCGGCAAAAGCATTGGAAAAAATTGTTCGGCCTCCATAACGAAGGGTCTGATCCACAAAGCGGTTCTGCAAAATGATCAGGTTGTGAAAATCACGGCTGACGCGGCGTCTTATTCCTAGAGTGTTCGTCCTGTCGAGCCCGTTCCGGTAATTTTGTATGTATTCGTTAGTATAGATAATCGGGTAGAGGGTAATTCCGTGATGCCGCGTCACCTCGATCATGTCTTCGAATGAAGAACTACTCTTGGTGTCGATGCCATCCGTCAGGAGGATGATGAGCTTTTTCCCCCCCCGATCCTTGAAAAGATTATCAGCCACCCAAATGACCGAATCGTACAAAGCGGTCTTACCTTTTGGCTTCATTCCGTGAAGATAAGCTCCCAGATCAATGGGAGGATCATCCCACCCGAGAACAGGTTGACATTCTTCAGAAAAGAGGACAAAAGCGGATTTTTCCTTTTCCAGGCCTTTGAAGAAATCGACTGCGGTCCGAACCGCATTGTCAAAGAAATAACCAATGCTCCAGCTGGTGTCGACCATGATCACTGCATTAATCGGCACTTCCTGCTCCTTCAGGAGCGCAATCTTCTGCTCTTGTCCATTCTCCTGGATCAGGAAATCCGTAGCCTTGAGATTCTTAATGTAACGGCCTTGATTGTCGCGCACCAGAAAACTCAGCTGGATATGCTCTACCTGCATCAATATCTGTATGTTCTCGATGCGCAAATCGTCTAATTCTCTTTGACTGCGATCTTGTTCAGCCGCGGCAAAGACAGACGAAAAGCCAAGCAAGACCGTAAACGTAAAGATGAACAGTGCGTGGGATGCTCTTTTCACTCTTCAACCTCCTCTTTGGCATTGTTCGCTCGTTCCATCGTAATGTGGAACAAATGATGAAAACAAGCTCGCCAAAATTCACCTCGTCCTGTATTACGCCGGTTTGTTCAAGAGAGAACTACGCCGTCCGCTCGCGTCAAATCCCGGCAAAAATTGTGGACCGGTTCCTCTTGAACAAGGCAGGGCGTGCTAATATTGCCTGCGGAATCGCCAAAAAAGTCAAGTGGTCTGGTTTACAAGTGGTCATTTCTCCATATTACCGCCTCAAAACAATAGTCATCGAAAAGGATTCGCTGCTGGCGATGGGCACGCTGGTACTGGCAATAGCGGCCAGCTTTGCAAATTCCCTTCCCGGGGCCTTTCACTTTGACGATTTCAGTCTGCTACTTGAGAATCCACGTGTTCTTCGCTTTGACTACAGCGCTTTTCTTGATCATTACGGAGGCCGCCCCCTCACCTTATGGACTTTTTTTCTTAATCATCAATGGTCAGGTCCCCAGGCTTTGGGATTTCATGCGGTGAACCTGACGCTCCATGTGGGCGTTACGTTTTTGGTTTTCTTACTGGCCCGGAAAACTCTGAAACGGACCGGGTGGGCCTGGTTCGCTGCCCTTGTTTTCGCCATTCATCCACTGCAAAACCAGGCAGTGAATTACATTTGGTCTCGAAGCGTCCTGCTCATGGCTTTATTCGGCCTCCTGGCTATTTACACGGTCAGGAAGGCGCCACTGCTTTCCCTGTTCTCTTTTCAGCTTGCTGTATGGAGTCGAACCGAAGCTCTCTTGTTCGCGCCGCTGCTTTTTTTCATGATGGATCGCAATCGGTTTTGGCTTACGGCGCTGTCTTTGTTAAACGCAGGCGCTTTCCTGCTTTCGGTGCTCTGGTACTCACCTCAAGAAATTGCCTGGAACCACACCGACCCACTCGCCTATTGGAGTACTCAACCAGTTTTGTTCTGGAAATACTTCTCACTGTTTTTCTTGCCGCTCGAATTGAATATTGATCACGATTTTTTCAAGCCCTCCTCGTCTATCGTGATGGTTTCCCTGCTGGGCTGTGTCGCTTTTTTTCTGATCATCTGGAAGTCAGCGCGACAACAACCCGCAATGCGTAGTGGGATATTTTGGTACGGCTGGTTTTTTGCGGCGGCTTGGCTGGTACCTAATTCTGATTTTCTAAACGAAACGCGTGCTTATCTGCCACTTGCCGGCCTGGCTGTTGTGCTGGCTGCTCTGATGCAGAGATACCTGCAACACTCCTGGTGGATCGGCATAGCGGCGACTTTATTTCTGCTGGCTGCAGTACCCCTGAACCGGGAGCGCAATCGCCTCTGGAATGACGACGTTGCCTTATGGGAGGATGCCGCAAACAAGAGTCCTGCTAAGCCGCGCGTCCATTACAATCTCGGGGTGGCGTATGCCCGAGAGGGCCGCTTGGCGCCGGCCCGTGAGGAATTTCAGCAGGCGCTGCGTTTGAACCCGGGCGACGATCTGAGCTATGCTGCGGTGGGATACTGTGCCGAAAAGCTGGGGGACTTGCGCGGCGCCCTGCACTTTTACGGCAAGGCGCTGGAATTGAAACCCGCCAATCGATACGCCCAAAGAAGAGTCCGCAACCTGAATCGGCTGGAAACCGTGGCAAAAGGGCAAGGGAGTTTATGAAGTACTTACCCCAACTGCACTGGTTAATGGCTGCAATTGCAGTGGTGATTGCCGCCTATACCTTTTCAAACACGTTCTGGAATAAACCTGAATTTCAGCCGATCAGCATAAGAGAGGTCGCGCCTCCGGCTGCGCAGCCCCCCTTGTCTAAGAGCATGGGTGGCGCACCTTCCAATGCCAGTTCACAGGCCGCACCCATTGCTGTAAAGCCTCTTTCCGAGCTGCCTAAAGAGCCAACGGGCGCGCCCGCCGCGGCCCCGGTGGTGCAACCGGATGCCGCATCAGGCTCGGCCCCAGCTCCTGCAATTCCGCAAGCACGGCCTTCATCTTCACCCCAGCCTCCTGTTCCGCCCTTTCAAGGGGTTCCACCCCAGCCGGGCTTATCACCGTTTGGCAGGCCGACAGATCCGGAACTCGTACCGCGTTCAGTACTGGCCCCGCGCAATACCGCAAAGCGAACACCTCGCGACGAATCCGATGCTCCTCCGGTACGCTCCTCTTTGCCCGAGCAGGACCCGCCCTGAATCACGGAAAAGCTGCCCGTTTTCTTTGGACACGCGTCGGGCGGCGGCTAAGTGCTCCATTTCACAAATAAAGTTTGTTGCGAGCGCGACGGCGGCCAGGTCGAGGCGCGACGAAATGGGGTACTAAGCTTGTCAAAATGAATATTGGCTTCACCGGTCAACCGGTTCTGAGTGCTCTTGCGGGGTCGATTCTGGCGGCACGCTGAGCAGGGACCAGTCCGGAAATCGTACTGAATGCCGTGGAGAAGGCCAGCGCCCCCAGGATCAACCAGAGGGGAAGATCAAACAAGTCGGGCACCTGCTGGAACTGATGCTGCTCAAAATAGCGCCTGATGAAGAAATCAGCCACTCGTGTCAGTCCCCATCCGGAGATCAACCCCAGAATGCCTCCCACCATCCCAATGCAACCGGCCTCCAGCAGAAAAATCCGTCGGACATCCTGGTCGGTGCCGCCGACCGCTTTCATGATGCCAATCTGCTGGGTCCTCTCCATGACCGACATGATCAGCACATTGGCAATTCCCAGAGAGGCCACCAGCAGCGCAATCGCGCCCAACACTGAGAGGATGGTTTCCAGTATGAGGAAAGCGCGCATAATGGTGTCCATCTCGTCGGCAATGGCAAAGGTGTAGTTGCCCCAGGACTCGACTTCCCGTCGCACGCGATCCATGTTTGCTACATCATCCACTCGAACATCGATGGCAGGATACTCCCTCCCTCTACCCTGTTCGGCAGCAATCGCGCTCGAGAGAGCAGCCATGCTCGCCAGGCTCTGATCCCACAGCTTCCGCGCTTCGTCGAGAGGGATTATCGTACCCATATAAAATGGGTTTCTCTGCGTGACAATCACCCGGGGAAGCACGCCCACGACGCGGTAGGGGAAACGGATGGTCTCAATGGGTGGATCGTCTTCCCCGGCCTCCTCGCGCATCCGATCTGTCAGTAACTCAATGGTGGAGCCCACCGCTGCCTGGGGTGGATTGAAACCAAGGCGCTCAGCCACCCAATATGACAGGACGATCTCACGGCCGCTTACACCTGATAGGAATCGACCGTCCGTGATCCGCGAAAATGGAGAAAGCGGGGCAATATGAGGACCTCCCCCTTGAACCCGCGTCAAATAGGCGTGGTTTCCGTTCTTCAACTGTACCGGTAAAACGATATCGGGCTGGACGCTTTGCACACCTGGTATTTTCGAAAGCTTCTTCACCAGGGCATCATCGAGTGCCGGGCTTTCCCGTTCCGCGGGAGGCTGGCCGCGAAAACGGCGCAAATTTTGAGCCTGTCGAGCTCCGACCACGCGAAAAGAGGAAAAGAGTTCCCGAGTTTCCAGATTGCCAACCGTTTCACGGCGCAGCCCCGCACCAAAGCTGACCATGGAAACCAGGGTGGCAATGGCGATCACCACTCCCAAACAGGTGAGTGTAAAGCGCAGTTTGGAGTGTTGAATGTTATGAATAGCGATTTGAAAACTGTCGAACCAGGTCATTGCTTCTTCAATTCGCTACTTTTCCATCCTGCAACCTGATGAAACGGCCTACGATTCCTGAAAAAAGCTCCATCTCATGAGTCACACAAATGATCGTCCGTCCTTGCGCGTTTAGCTCCTTGAATATACTGAGAATCTCCTGTGCGGTGGCACTGTCAAGATTCCCTGTGGGTTCGTCTGCCAGCAAAAACTCAGGATCATTGGCCAGCGCTCTGGCTATTGCGACCCGCTGTTGCTCACCGCCGGAGAGTTGCGCCGGCAGGTGATCCTCCCGGTTTCTCAAGCCCACGCTCTCGAGAAGGCTCCGGGCGCGATCCAAACGTTGTGATGCCGCCACTCCTGAAAATGCCATCGGAAGAGCCACGTTTTGCAGGGCGGTCATCGTCGTGACCAGGTAAAAGAATTGAAAGATCATGCCGACGGTATGTTGACGATGATTCGCCAACTCGCGGGAACTCATGGCCGCTAGGTTCCTGTTTCCGGCCCAGATGGCGCCTGAGCTGGGACGGTCCATGCCGGCCAGCAAATTCAACAGGGTTGACTTCCCGGAACCCGAGCGACCTGCGATTCCCACCAGTTCGCCCGCCTGTATTTCGAGCGACACTGAGTCGAGCGCCCGGACTAGGCGGTCTCCCATCGAGTATTCTTTTGAAACGGACTCCAGTCGCAGAGAAGACATGGTCTAGTTTACGCAAGTAAGATTCTTATTGTTTCGGATAACCGCGTTAATTCCACCGCTTGTCTTTTCTTGATTCGTGCCGGCGGCAACTACACGGAGCTTCCGATCAAAGAGTTTACAACAACCCACACGGGAACAATCATGGTATGGTGACAAAGAAATGCAGGCAAAACTTTCTTTGTGGTTTTCTCTGTTACTGGTCTCCAGCCTTCCCTTGGCGGCGGCGCCGCTAAGGGTGATTCGCGACATCCCCTATTACACGGGTCCCGGCGCGCATCCGCGCCGTCATCTGCTGGATCTTTATCTGCCTGAAGGCGTGTCCAGATTCCCCCTTGTGATGTTCATCTACGGCGGCTCCTGGAGCCGCGGAGATAAAGATGACCGTGGAGGAGCCTACAGTCTGATTGGTCAACGACTGGTGCAAAGAGACATTGGTTTCGCAATCATCAATTATCGACTCTCGCCTTCCGTGCAACACCCGGAACACGTGCGGGATGTGGCGCGGGCCTTGGCATGGCTCTTTAGAAACTCCGAACGATACGGATGGAATTCCAACCGCTTATTCCTGCTTGGGCACTCGGCCGGGGCGCATCTGGCCTCGCTGGTTACGGTAGACGACACTTATCTTGCCGAACAGAAACTCAAACCCGGTATTGTCAACGGGGTGATTGCACTCAGCGGAGTCTATGATTTGACGCTCACAGGAATTTCAGGTCAAGCCATCTACGAGCCGGTATTCACAGCAGAACCTTCCAGGCTTAAAGCGGCTTCCCCGGCCCTTCTTGTGAGTCGAAAAGCGCCTCCCTTTCTCCTGGGCTATGCCGAGAAAGACTATCCCAGCGCTGATTTTCAAGTGCGGCGATTCAAGAAAACTTTAGAACGGTTTGGAGGCACGGCGGAGACCCTCATGGTTCCCAAGCGCACGCATGTGACCATCGTGGTGGGTCTCATAGAAGAAGAGGATCCTTTGCACAAAGCCGTCCTGAACTTTATTCAAAATAATTGAGTCGGAATCCCGTCTTTACAAGCCGCCTGCTAGGCAGGCGGCTCTTCTTGCGGATTCATCGGGGTGGCGTTTGTGGTTCTCCCGGGGCTGCAGGTGGCGGCGTCATCGGCCTGCCACGCATCTCGGGAACGCGTCGGCGAAGGTCCTGGAGTTTGGAACGTTGCTCGGCTGTCAGGACAGCACGCGCATCAATCAGCCCATAAATGCGCGCCCGCGACAAGGCGCTTTGTGCTTGCGCAACTTCCTGCAGTTTGCGATCAATTGCAGACTTGTCGGGATTTTCCGCAGTTGTCAGGCGCCCCAGTTCCAGCTGTCGCACACGGAGATCCGAACTGTGCTGAATAAGGCTTTTTGGGGTGTTGAACGCTATCTCCTCCAGCTTCTTCACCTGGTCATCGGTCAAGCCCAGTTCGGTTCGCATCCTGGGATCATGAAGTATCCTCAATAAATCCCCTCTGCGTTGGTCTCCTCTGCGAGCACGACGCGCCTGCATCATCCGCATTCCGGCGCCCGGGCCCCTACCCATGGGCCGCTCCATATTGGCCCCGGGCCGAGGCCCCGGCATTGGACCAGCCGGCGGCCCTTGCGCACTCGCCAAAGGAGCAAGCCATGCTGAAACAAGCATGCTTGCAAAAAAGACCCATCCATGATGTAAAACTCTTTTCATCATCACCATGTTTCCTCCTGAATGATCTATACGGCACCTGAGCCGGAATGTTTCCGGAGGCTTCACAGTATCCGGAATGTTAAACTGAGCGTGATGCTGGTCACCACACCTCGCGAGCAACTGCAATTTCTGATTGCCGGGGAAGAGCGCCATCCCTTTGCTCTACTGGGCCCTCATGTCCTCCAGGATAACAATCGGCGCACCGTGTTCGTGCGTGCCTTTCTACCGGACGCCACTCACGTTGAGGTTCTTTCTGCAGGGGCGGCGACAGGTGAGCCGACGATTCGAATCCATGAAGCTGGTATTTTTGAGGCAATCCTGGCAGAGCTGCCGCGACAGCCTTACCGGTTCCGATTTCGCAACCGCCAGGGCGGTCTGCAAGAGCAGTATGATCCTTATTTTTTCAGAGAATTGCTATCCGAATTCGATCTCCATTTGCTGATGGAAGGAACTCACCTCCGAGCGTTTGAGAAGATGGGAGCTCATCCCGTGGAACGTCAGGGCATTACCGGCACGTTGTTTGCCGTCTGGGCTCCCAATGCAAGGAGCATAAGCGTCATCGGGGATTTCAACAATTGGGACGGGCGCGGCTATGGCATGGAGCTTCACGAAGCCAGCGGTGTGTGGCAGCTCTTTGTTCCTCACTTGACGGCCGGAGCCCTGTACAAATACCAAGTCCGGCTACGAGACGGCGGTATCGAGGAGAAAATCGATCCGTATGCCAATTACTCTGAGCAACCGCCTCGGACTGCTTCCATTGTCTACCGATCCAGGTATAAGTGGAACGACCAGGAATGGATGCAGACGCGCGAAACAAGAAACGCGCTCGACGCTCCTCTCTCTTTTTACGAAGTTCATGTGGGATCATGGAAGCGAAAACTCGAAGAAGGAGAGTGCTTCTTAAACTATCGGGAATTGGCTGAATTGCTCGTACCTTATGTCAAGGATATGGGTTATACCCATTTGGAACTGCTCCCCATCTCCGAGCACCCCCTTTCGGCGTCGTGGGGTTATCAAACGACCGGATATTATGCTCCCACCAGCCGCTTCGGGAACCCGGATGATTTTCGTTATTTTGTGGACACATGTCATCAAGCCGGCATTGGCTTAATCCTGGACTGGGTGCCGGGACATTTTCCGCGTGATCTTCATGCCTTGGCCCATTTTGACGGCACCCATTTGTATGAACACGCTGATCCCCGTCTTGGGAGCCATCCCGACTGGGGCACTTTGATTTTTAACTACGGCCGCAACGAAGTGGCAAACTTCCTGATTGCCAACGCTTTGTTCTGGCTGGATGAATTTCATATCGATGGGTTGCGCGTGGATGCCGTGGCGTCCATGCTCTACCTGGACTACTCACGAAAGCCCGGCGAATGGATACCCAACCGCTATGGTGGAAACGAGAACCTGGAGGCGATTCAGTTTCTGAAACGCTTCAATGAAACCGTCCATCAACGCTTTCCCGGCGTTCTAACTATCGGAGAGGAATCGACGGCTTGGCCTGGCGTGTCTCGGCCTACCTATATAGGGGGACTGGGGTTCAGTCTAAAATGGAACATGGGATGGATGCACGACTCTCTTGTCTACATGTCCAAAGACCCCGTTCATCGTAGATACCACCACAACAATCTCACTTTTTCGCTGCTGTACGCCTTTTCAGAAAACTTTGTTCTGCCCCTCTCACACGATGAGGTCGTCCACGGCAAGGGTGCCCTGCTGAATAAAATGCCGGGGGACCTCTGGCAAAGATTTGCCAATTTGCGAGCTTACTACGGCTATATGTACGGCCACCCCGGCAAGAAGCTCCTGTTCATGGGAGGGGAGTTCGGCCAGTGGAATGAGTGGAATTTTGATGCGAGCCTTGACTGGCACCTGCTTCAATGGGAAAGCCACGTTCAGCTTCAAAGATTTGTACGTGACCTTAACCACATTTATCGCTCAGAACCCGCCCTCCATCAGGTAGATTTCGACTGGGCAGGTTTTGAGTGGATTGATTTTCATGATGCCGATTCCGGTGTTATCGCTTTTTTACGGAGAGCTCGTGATCCTGATGATTTCGTGGTGGTGGTCTGCAATTTCACTCCGGTACCGCGCCTGGGTTACCGCATTGGAGTACCCCGGGAAGGCCTTTATCGAGAGCTTCTTAACAGTGACTCGGCCTTTTACGGAGGCAGCAATCTCGGGAATTCCGGAGGAGTGCCATCTGAGCCGCGTCCTTTCCAGGCTTTCCCACACTCGCTGAAGCTCACCCTCCCGCCTCTTTCCACACTGTTCCTAAAACCATAGGCTGCTTCAAGTTTCGTTTTAAAAGTGAGATACTGAATAGGTGGCGCCAGAAGAACTGTCGCAGTTCCAAACCTTGCCCCCTTTACGCAAGAAAAAGATCCTGGTGGTTGATGACAGCGAAGATATCCACACCCTGATCCAGTACTACTTTTCTGGCAAACAGTTTGTGCTGGAGTCTGCACTGAATGGAAAAGAGGGATTAAAAAAACTCGAAACTTTCTCACCCGACCTCCTCATCCTGGATATCTTGATGCCGGTAATGGATGGCATGGCAATGCTTTCGGAACTGCGGAACAATCCACGCTACCGGCAGTTGCCTGTCGTGGTGTTGACGGCCAAGAGAGTCACTCCTGAGGAAGAATGGCGTTTTAAGAAGGGCGTCTCTGCCGTAGTGAGCAAAGGAGAGCAGTTCGAAGCCGATCTTAAGCGCGTAGTCCGTCAAATGCTCCGCACCCGGCACACTTAACAGCAGACCAGCCCTGTTTCGAGCTACACTGTTAATGACACGAGTGTTTACGACTGGATAAGTCTTTTAAGCTGGCAGCTGTATCTCATGTCATTTCCTCCTGAACCGGGACCGACGATTGTGGACGTCACGGTCCTGAACCGTCTGAGGAAAATTGGCGGTGACGAACTGGTCAGAAAAATGATTGAACTTTTTTCCACTCACGGGCGCTTGCGAGTACAGGCGGCGCAGGAGGCATGGGAACGCCGGGACCTTCGAGAAGTGGAACGTGCTGCACATTCGCTACGCTCCAGTGCCGGGAACGTGGGGGCAATGATCCTGGAACGATTATGCGCCAAACTGGAAAAAGAGGCTTCTGAAACCATTGAGTCGCAGGCTCTGGGCAGCCTGCTCTCGGCAGTCTCAGAAAGCTTTTCGCAGGCCCTGCAGGTACTTCAGCAGGAGAGCCAGTAGCCGTGAAAAAAATAGCGGTAGTTGAAGATAATCCCGACAACCAGTTGCTGATCCAGGCCATTCTCGAGGACCGCTACGACATCCAGTTCTACAACAGCGGGATGGAGGCGCTCAAAGGAATTAAGAAAAACCCTCCCGATTTAATCTTGCTGGACATCTCATTGCCTGAAATGGACGGCACGGAAGTTCTCAATCAACTCCACGCCGACCATGATCTTCGTTCCATCCCCGTGGTGGCGCTTACGGCACACGCAATGGCCGGAGATCGCGAAAAATATCTTTCCTGCGGATTCGATGATTACATTACCAAGCCCATCCTTTCGAACCGTATCCTGATTTCGGTGATTGAAAATTGGGTGCAAAAAGGAAGCGAACTCGCTCGACCTAGCAACGATAGCTGATTTTTTCAATCCTATATTTACAGGACAATGGGAGAAAATTCAGGTCTAACGTCCAATCAACTCGCCTATTCTCAAGAACCGCGACGGGTGCTCAGGCACGAGCTGCGCAAGCCACTGAACTCAATCATCGGCTTTGCAAATGTCCTCCTCAAAAACAAAAGCCAGAAACTCTCATCGACGGAACTCTCCTACGTGAAAAGAATTTTGAACAACGGACGCCAACTTCTGTCTTTGATCGATGATCTTCTCGATCTCACCGATTTGGAATCGGGTAAACTCGGGCTAAAACTACAGGCCGTCGCTCTGGACGTTCTCCTAAAGGAAACCATTGAAGAAATCGAGACCGGCGAGGGAAAGGTCTGTGTTGCGCTGGAGGCGCCGGGTAAGGTCAGCGCGTTTGACACCGACCCGTCCCGGCTGAAGCAAGTTTTAAAGAAATTAATCGGAAGCGGCCGAGGCGAAGTCATGGTGCGCCTGTATGTAGACCCTGCCAGCCTCAAACCGACACGGGTAGATGTCATGGAAACCGATTTGGCGCCCAGACAGTTGCCGACCATTTCCAACTCCTTTCAACAGGTTGAGCAAGGCGGCAGGCTCAGCGACGGAAACACCACCATGGAGCTGAGTATTTGCCGCTCACTTTGCGATCTGCTTGGCTGTAAGCTCGAGGTCCAAAGCGGACCGGGCCAAGGCTCTGTATTCAGCGTAATTTTCCCTGTCAACGAAGGTGTCTTGTTGCAAACTCGGGTGGAGGAGAAGCATCCCGGCCCATCCATAGAAACTCCGGAACCTGCTGGTAGTAAACACCTTATGTTGGAGTTGAAGGACAAAACCGTTCTCATTATCGACGAGGAGACGGAATCCCGCCGTCTGCTGGGGCGTTACGTTGCCGATTTTGGATGTCGTGTATACAGCGCCGCCTCAGGCTCGGAAGGCTTGCAAATGGCGCGCCAGCACCATCCTGATCTGATTACACTTGACCTTGCCCAGCCTGCACGCGGCTGGGAGTTTCTAAAGAGCTTAAAAGCAGATCCCGGTTTGCGCGAAATCCCTGTAGTTCTGGTGAGCCGGGTTGCCCAGCAGCTTCGAGGTGTGCATCTTCGCAGTTTCGACCTGCTCGACAAACCGGTTACCCGTCATAACCTCCTAGAAACGCTGAAACGCAATCTGCGGCACGGTCCGGGGCGGGTGTTGATCGTGGATGATGACAAAGATACACGCGAACTGGTTTCTGCATACCTTTCTGAAGAGAAAGTGGGGATTGAGACCGCCGTTAACGGGCGGGAAGCGCTGGAGGTTTTGAACCGCTTTTCACCCGATCTCGTCATTCTGGATCTGCTGATGCCGGTCATGGATGGGATGACTCTGCTTTCTCACATTCGCAAAGACTCGCGTTATATCGACCTCCCTCTGGTGGTAGTCACGGCGAAAGATGTTTCGAGCAGAGAAATTCGCCACCTGGAAAGCGAGACATCCATCATCCTGAAGAAAGGCGAGGAACTCGAAGAAGATTTGAAGCTGATCCTTAGGGAAATCCTTAAGCGCAAGAAATGAAAGTCATGGTGGTCGACGATGACCCGGCAACACGGCTGGTCACTGCTATCGTTCTCGAGGAAACCGCAGGCTTCGAAGTGGTGCAAGTGGAATCGGGATTGAAGGCCGTGGAGGAGGCGCGCCGGGAGCTTCCTGATGTCATCCTGCTGGACCTGGTGCTGCCAGAGCTCGACGGGCCTGAAGTGCTCCAACAGATCCGTTCCGACGAGCAAACTCGTTCCATCCCCGTCATCCTCCACACAGCCGATGATGAGAGCGGTGGCCTTCGCCAACTCATGGATCTGGGAGCCGCCGGCTTCATTCTTAAGCCTTTTGACCCTTTGCGGCTGGCGCAGGAAATCGTGCGCATCTTGGATCGGGGCCACTCCTAAATTGAGCACACAAGGAGAAGTTTCCTGACGCTGCGTGCGCGCCTCCGATTCCTCTGCATGAAAAGCAGCGCTGAAGGCACAGCCGCCAGTCCTTTCCGAAGCGCGGGTACAAGGAGCGCCTCGCGCATCAAGGCTGCAGCGCCTCGTGCAGCTTCGCCAGGGCCTTGCCACGATGGGAAATAAGGTTCTTTTCTTTTCTACTCAATTCCCCAAAAGTGCGACCAAGGGGTGGATACCAGAAGATCGGATCATAACCAAAACCGCTGGTACCCCGCGGCTCTTTGATAATTTTCCCTTCCACCGTGGCTTCGACTTCCAAGATTTGTTCTGGTGAAAAAAAGCACAGGGCACAAACAAACCGCGCCGACCGCTCGTGCTCTCCGAAACCCTTTAGTTCACGCAGGAGCCGCTGAATTCTCTCAGCATCAGTGGCTGCGTATCGCTTTGAATAAATACCTGGAGCCCCACCCAGGGCATCGACGCACAAACCTGAGTCGTCCGCGAGGGTCGGCAATCCTGTCAGCTGAGAATAGTGCTGCGCCTTGAGACGGGCGTTCTCACGGAAGGTAGTTCCGTCTTCTGACGGGGGTGGGAGGCCGCGAAAATCTTGCAGCGAAGCAAAATCAAAGGGGAGAGAAACCAGCGCGGATCGAAACTCCTCGAGCTTGCCCTTATTGCTGGTTGCCAAGAGCAATCGTGAGCGGTTCACTCTGAAAGAGATCGTCAACAGTACCCAGATTTTCCCGCAGCACTTCGCGCTGGTGCATGTTCAGCTGGCGAATTCCGAGCGATGCCAGTTCCAGAAGAGACTCAAGTTGTGTCTGCGAAAAGGGTTTTCCTTCTGCTGTACCTTGTATTTCTACCAACATCTCGCGTCCCGTCATGACGACGTTCATGTCCACTTCAGCTTTGGAATCTTCCTCGTAATTCAAGTCCAGGCGTGCTTCACCATCGACCATGCCCACGCTCACAGCAGCCACCGAATCGAGCAGCGGGGGCTTGGGCAAGAGGTTTTGGCGTTTCAGGCGGGCCAGAGCCATCGCCATAGCTACAAACGCTCCAGTAATGGAGGCGGTGCGGGTTCCGCCGTCGGCCGAGATTACATCGCAATCCATCCACAGCGTGCGCTCACCGATGGCCTGCATGTCCACCACAGAACGCAAAGAGCGGCCGATCAATCTTTGAATTTCGTGAGTCCTTCCTGAGGGTCGTCCCTTGGAGGCTTCCCGAACCATCCGCTCTCCGGTTGAGCGAGGAATCATCCCATATTCGGAAGTGATCCAACCTTGCCCTTTGCCCCTCAGAAATTGTGGGACTTTGTCTTCAATACTGGCGGTGCAGATCACCTTGGTCTCTCCACACTGAATCAATGTGGATCCTTCTGCATGCTTGATGTAATCGGGAAAGATCATGATGGAGCGGAGCTCGTTTGCTCGTCTGGTACCATTTCGCGGCATCGCCAGACATTTTACATGAACGGTTCGTACAGCGAAACATGGCCGGCAAAAGTCGGCTGCTCCCGGCCTTCAATGATGAATTTCACCCTTTTCACCTGACTCAGATTAACGCTAAGGGAACGGACAATGGAATAAATTGCAGCCAATTCAGCGCTGATTCCTCCTGCTAACTGTTCTGAAGCCTCCCGGGACAGGTCCACCACTGCTGTTCCTTCTTCCAGGAGATAAATTTGGCGCAGTTTCGCCTGCTCGGGGAAAAGTCTGGGGTGATCGTTGCTCCCTTTGAGCAGCTCGTTCACGACCTGGCGAGCGTCCAGTTGCACATCGCCCGTCTTGAACACCGACCTTTCCTCAGGCACCAGGAAACCTTCCTCTGAGGGTTGAGAGCCACTCTTGTAAAAATAAAGCTGAACCTTTAGGAGGCCGCTGCTCTGAGCCTGGAGCACGCTCGAGTCCACATCCATCTTACTTTCGCTGGCGCGGCGCAGTTCCATTTGATGGCTGCGCTCCTGGTAGTACAGGAATCCAAAAAGCAACACGATTGCAGCCAACAGGAGTATGCCGACCAGGACCTTTCGGGCTTCACGCCTCGCACCGCGTACCGGAGAGCTGTCGGGAACAGATGAAGAACGTTTCTTTTTCATTCCACCGCCTTGAAGAACCGCAGCAGCGCAGCCACTATGGTGGCGGCTATCTGGTCCTGAAAATCCGGTGACGCGAGCTTCTCCGAATCCTCACTGTTGGTCAGGAACCCAACCTCAACCAAAATGGCCGGGCTATTAAGCGGAGCCAGGAGTGCCAAAGGCGCCTCCACTACCCCGTTCTCCACGCCATAGAGAGCATTCAGCTCTTTTTGCACCTCGGCGGCAAGCTTTTTACTATTTTCCAAATTAAAGCGTTGAGCTTCCCTCCACAGAATGAGCCCCTTATCGGGCCCGGGTGGGGTGTCGGAACCGTAACGTTGAACATAGACTACGGGACCGCGAACCTCCGGTGACGGAGATCCTCCCGCGTGGATACTGATAAAGGCTCGCGACCTGGCTGAATTGGCCGCGGCGCTACGTTGTTCCAAGGACAGCTCGGCGTCACGGCTCCGGGTTAGGAAAGCCGCCAACCCGCCCGACTTGAGTCGTGCACCAATCCGCTCTGAAATTTTCACCGCCAGGTTTTTCTCGACCACGTCCGGGGTGATCAGTACCCCATAATCTTCTCCGCCGTGTCCCGGATCAATAGCGATGCTGTTCGACACAGCGAGGCGCTGAAAAACCAAAGGCGCTTCATCCGGTATGGATCGCGCCGGCGCTGGAGGAGGCTCCGGTGCCGCCTCGGGAACCGCAGGTTTGGCTTCGGGTGGAACGACCAAAACCGGTGGGGCATAAAGGTCGATAACCTTCCGATCCGGACCACTCAACGCGAATTCCCGAAAATTGTAATACTCAGGCCCCTTGTAAATACGAAGCGCGCCCCTCGCATCTTTGGGTCTCAAATCCATGGAGGCGATGATCCGGGCATCAGCGTGGGTTGAAGGCACCTCCGGCTCCAGCAGATAGTCGCCGAACTCGACCTGAAGATAATTCCGGAACTCCCTGACCCGAACGGGTGTTTTTTGACTGGGCTGGAAAACCACTCGAACGTGATCGGGATAATTGGCAATGAGCGTTTTGATTCGGTTAACTTCGAGAGGGCTGGAGCGGTAGCTGCGATCCGCAATTCTCTCCAGTCGTAAGCTTAAAATCAACGGGGCCGCAACGGTAAGGAAATCTTCCGAAACGTACCAGTCCTTGTTTTTCCGTTTCCAGACCGGCTCGGAAAGAAGGATATATTGTTCTTCAAACTGGACCAGCGGACGCCCATGGGTCAACACCAGTCGCCCACGAGGACCGGTGACGCTGATCTGCTCCTTCTCCTCCTCCAGCTTCAAATCGAAAACGTTGGCAATGTCCTCCAGATCAAAATAGGCACGGCCTTCCATTTCGCGAAAGTCCACGCGGTGTCGTTTGGCGCCAATGGTGATTTCAACGTCTTTGACCGCAGGCTGCAGGTAAACGGCGGACACGCCAAAGATCAGAAAGGACAAAACTACAATCAGGGAAAAGCGCGACATATCAGCTCGGAGATAGGCTATTCGTTCACCACGTTTTCTGAAATCTGGTGAACGAATAACCTATCCCCTTTAATTTTACGGCATGCTTTGGGACTGCGTGCCAGCGCAGTGGCCAGATCGGTATGAAGGGCGTGCCCTGCCTTGTAGGCGCGCACGTGGCCCAGGATAGGATATCCACAGAGGGAAATGTCACCGATTAAATCCAGCACCTTGTGCCTCACAAACTCATCAGATGCTCTCAACTTTCCGTTCATGATATCAGTCCGGCTGAGAACCACGGCGTTGTCGAAAGAGCCTCCACGGATGAGACCTTTCTGCCGCAACTCTTCCACCTCATCGTAAAACCCAAAAGTCCGGGCAAATGAAATCTCTTGCTCGTAGGTCACCGGATCCAGCACGAAATCAAGCTTCTGCTTTCCAATGGCGGGATGGCTGAAATCAATCTCATACGTGATGCGAAAATGAGGAGCCGGTTCGACGGTTATATATTTGTCTCCTTCCGAGATACGAATGGGACGTTCGACACAGAGATAGGTCCTCTCTCGATGCTGCTCCACGGTTCCTGCACTTTTGATCGCCTCAACAAAAGGCTGAGCTGAGCCATCCAGAATGGGAACTTCCAGGGAATTGATGTCGACGTAAAGATTGTCTATGCTGAGGCCATACAGAGCTGAAAGCAGGTGTTCCACGGTTGACAGCATCACCCCCCGCTTCATCAGCGTCGTCGCCAACACCACACGCGAGACTCGATCGCGACGCGCTTCAATCTCGAAATTCTGCAGGTCCACCCGCCGAAAAATGATCCCCGTATCTTCGGGCGCAGGGCGCAATTCAATCTGCACATCACAGCCCGTGTGAAGCCCGATCCCGCAAAGTCGAACCGGGTTTTTTAAAGTCATTTGCATTTTCACGGAGGCAAGAGCAAGAGGCAGGCCAAAACAAAAAAGCTTTTCAGGACAACTACTTTCGTAAAATCTGGCCCAGGAATCCTGTATCCTCTCAACAACACTATTGTGGATTAAATGGAACAGGGAGCGCGGCGCGAGGCTGGAGAGTCTGGAAGAGAGACATGAACCCCGTATAAAGATAACCCACGGTAAACAAAAGCAGGAAAGGAATGGTTCCGTAAATCCCTGTGTCCAGTGAATACAGCACCATCAGGGCAAAGTAGAGACCAAGACTTACTTCGATCCAGGGGAGAAAACCTACGCTGGCACGGTACCGTTTAGGACGCCAGTCATCCTCGCGGTTCTGAATACAAAACTTTGGTGTTCGAATGAAAGAAGAATCAATGCCAAGCAACGCTTCCAGGACGGCCTTGGTGTTGCTCACCGACAGACCAATGCCGACGCTCATCAGGAAGGGCAGGTACTTTATTCGAGACTTCCAGTCGGGAGAAACTTCGCGCTGGGAAATAACGTAAAAGGAACTGACCGAGAAGGTGGCAGCCGTAAACAAGGGCAAATCAATCAGCAAAAGCTCAAACCAGCCCTGATTAAAGCGAATGATCAAAGCAGGGAACAGCAGCAGTCCCAGAAGGATCATCAGCGGATAAGCAATGTTGGCCGTGAGGTGAAAAAAAGCCTCGACTTTAATCGGCAGCGGCAAATCGCCCATCAAGATCTTGGGGAGGATTTTCTTACCGGTTTGGATCGAGCCTTTTGCCCAGCGGTATTGCTGCGATTTGAACGAGTTCATCTCAACCGGGATCTCCGCGGGAGCAGCGGGCTCTGGAAGGAATATAAACTTCCATCCTTTGATTTGAGCCCGATAACTAAGATCCAGGTCCTCTGTGAGCGTGTCGTGCTCCCAGCCGCCCGATTCCTCGATGGCCTTGCGCCGCCACACCCCTGCTGTGCCGTTGAAATTGAAGAAGCGCCCGGAACGATTACGCGTTCCGCTCTCCATGATGAAGTGTCCGTCCAACAGAATGGATTGCACTTTGGTAAGCAGGGAGTAGTCACGGTTGATATGGTCCCAACGCATCTGAACCATCCCCACCTTGGGATCTGAGAAGAAATGGATGGTTTCATTCAAGGTGTTGGGCCGCGGTGAAAAATCGGCGTCGAAAATCGCGATGAATTCACCCGTTGCAAGCTGCAGCCCATACTCGAGAGCCCCCGCTTTAAAGCCGTTACGATTAAAACGCCGGATATAACGTATGTCGTAGCCAAGCGCCGCATACTTTCGTACGTGGGCTTCCGCCACCGAGGCGGTTTCATCTGTGGAATCATCGAGCACTTGAATCTCGAGCAGGTGGCGAGGGTAATTTAAACGACAAACCGAATCTATCAAACGCTCCACCACATACATCTCGTTGAAGATGGGGAGCTGCACCGTAATACGCGGAAGTTCGCTCAACTCGGCCAGCGGCCGAGGCGTGTTGTCGCGATACTTGAAGAAGAGATACACCAGGTGATATCGATGCAACCCGTAGATTGCAAGGATCGTGAGCACGCTGAAGTAAGCAATCAGGATGGTCCAGTCAAAAGGAGTATTCTGGTAAAGGTACGAGAGGTTGTCGGTTTCCAGGAACCTCTGCAGCGGGGAGCGCTCCGGCCCAAAGAAGTCCATACGTCTACGTTAACAGTTAGCTGTGCAATCCCACTCAATAATCTGTCCCGAAAACCATGGACAATTGCGGTATTATACTGATTCCGTACGCGTTGTCAACGAACAGACTCTGCGCTGTTTAGTGTTATAACTCCGCGTATTTACTACTTTTTTTTCTCCGGAACCGGTTCTTGAAAATACTCCGACGAGACGGGAATGTTGTAAGAAATACTCTCTAAGAAAATCTGCCGGGAAAGATCCCCGTCAATGGAGATGTCAACTCTTAGCGGCGTATGCACTCCCTGGATGGTATGCCAATTGTGGTACTCCGTCTCTTCCTTATGCTTCAGCCCCATCTTGTCCACAAACTGTGATTCCAGTCGCACCGGCAAATGAGAATTTCGATTGAAATAAATCACCACCGAATCGTTGGTGGCGTCCAGGAAATCCACCGCCTCCAAGTCTTCTGAACCTTCGATGTCGTCAGGACCGTAATAGTAAAGGTGCAGTCCCGGCTCATTCAGCCGCGTCTTCAGTACCACGTTGAGGTCGTGCTTTACCGACTTCTCAAAATCTTTGACCCTTTCAGGCGGAAGCTCTTCAACTGAATCCTTTCCTTCCATCTTCCAACCTTTGCGCACCTCGAGGTTGTATATCTCCACTTCCTGGCGTTTGCCCTCGCCTAATTGAAAACGGCTCTTGATGGGTTCGTAAACTGTCCAGTCCCAAAACTTGGAGAAGCCTTTTTGTCCTTCCTTCCCGAAGATGAAATACCGGCCGTAGCTGTGAGAGTTCCCGGCTTTAC
The DNA here is from genome assembly GCA_016211085.1 of Acidobacteriota bacterium. Taxonomy (GTDB): domain Bacteria; phylum Acidobacteriota; class UBA6911; order RPQK01; family JACQSY01; genus JACQSY01. The sequence continues at coordinate 34,727 of JACQSY010000015.1, forward strand.
GATAACGCTTTCCTCCCATCGCCTCGATAGCAGAATTAATCACTTCCCGAGCCTTGGCCTCGCCTTCGGTCAAGTTCTGTGCCGGAGCCGTGACGCTCACAAAAAACATCGCCAGTGCACTCACCAAAAAGATTTCTCGTGGTCTCATCGTGAAATGTAGATCCAATATACTCCCAACATTAAACTGAGGCTCCCCAAGATGACAGAAACCGAGCCTTTGCGGCATTTCCCCAGCGTAGATCCGGCGAGCCACCCGTAAGCGCTCATTGAAGCCGTAATACCCAATCCGAAAAACGCCACGGCAAGCAATGCCCCTAACACAGAATGGGCATTAAGGATTGGCATCGACGTCAGAAAAAGGGAACGCAGTCCGCTCAACGCGAAAAGCCCCCCGAATACAGTCGTGAAGTGAGGATGCAGATGACGTCCGGGATGAGGATTCTTGAAATGCAAGTGCTGATGTTCGTGTCGGCGTCGCCACAACCAGTGATCGTGCATGTGAGAATGCACGTAAGCCCGTTTGAGCAATACCTCCAACAACGTCCATGCGCCCAATAAAATCAGGAGGACCCCGCCAAAGACCTCCGCGTGCGTTTCCCAGCTTCTGGGCACGGCAAAACTGAAGAGCAACGCCGCCCCCACCAGGAAAACCAGTGCACTGCTATGGCCGAGAGCAAAGCGCAGGCCCGCGCGAGAGATTTCCCGGCGCGTCGCCCCGCGATTTGCCAGAGTGGTTAATGCCACCAAATGATCAGTTCCGAGGCCATGGTGAAGCCCCTGGAAGAAAGCAATAATTACGAACATACCAATAACAGTAGGTGGGCCCAAATTAATTTCCGATATATCGGGAGTACACGGCCCGGGCCTCGGCAATGTCCTCCGTACCTCGAATAATCGAGCGGCCGTTACAAAAAAGAGCGATCTCGTATCCGTTCACGTCAATCTTCATCATGAAATCGTTGTAAAGCACTTTCCCACTTTTTTCGAGCCGCCTGGACAACTCCTTGAAATCAAGAGTCTGCTGGCGGCGCGGATAAATCTGCACGGCGTTCCTGCCGCAAAGGCGGACAAAGCGATCTTTCTCTTTTCCTTCCAGAAACTCAAATGTGCGCTGCACGCAACAAAGACAATCAGGCCGATAAGGCTGACCTGGAGTCATACGGACGCTGTCTTTCCACACATCGATTTGAAAAACGTTGGTGGGACACTCGCTTTGACAAAGAAGCTTGAGCGCAGCCGCGCTCTGAAAGGCGGCGACGGCGTGAACTACCGGTGCAATGACGCCAGCCGTATCACAGGTGGCAAGGCTTCCGCGCGCCGGTGGGTCCTCTAGCCAGCAACGCAAGCAGGCGGTGACCGCAGGACGTATGGCAAAAGCGATGCCGTAACTTCCAACGCAGGCTCCGTAAATCCAGGGGATTGCCGTCTTGACAGCAAAATCGTTAAGCAAGAAGCGGGTTTCAAAGTTGTCGGTGCCGTCAATGAACAGGTCCGCGGCCCCGCAGATCTGCTCAATGTTTTCAAAGCTGATATCTTCAACAATACCCTCAACTTTGACGTCCGAGTTAAGGGTGCTGAGGACCTGCTGGGCAGCAATGGCCTTAGGAAGCCCGCGTCGGGCGTGTTCTTCCGAAAACAACGATTGGCGCTGGAGATTGCTTTCTTCAACAAAGTCACGGTCTACCAGCAAAAGCGAACCGACACCGGCCCGTACCAGGACCTCGGCATTGACCGTCCCGAGAGCTCCGCATCCCAGGACGACTATCCTCCGGGTGCGAAGTAATTCTTGACCTCGCTTTCCGATGCCGTTAAACAAGACCTGACGAGAATACTTTTCCGCCACGCGTTTATTCTAACACCCGTTTTGGACAACCCTGATATCCCGCGCCCTGACTGGTAGTGTCAACTCTTAGAACACTACCCCCTGACCGTCTTCCGAGAGGCGTATAATTTAATTATGGTCCGGCTTAAGGGGCACAGTAAAGCAACGATTGTCGCTGAGGCCGTGGTTGGGTTGCTGTTTGCGGGCCTGATTTTTGTGGGCTTTGCGGGGATCTATTATTTCGTCTATTTCGTCCGTCTCTACGAGACTCGGCTGAAGTACCAATCGCCGGAGACGACGGCCGTCTATACCCGGCCCTACGAAATCAAAACAGGCCAAAAGCTTTCGAGGGCAGCCCTGAAGGACCGCCTTCAGAGAGCCGGTTACCGGGAGATCTCAGGAGATGAGCTTGCGTCACCATCCGACTGGTACTTTCAGTCCGAGGAGAGTCCATCTGTAATTCAATTCGGGCATTTAAATCCGCTGGCAGTCAATGTCCGTGAGGAATATGCAGTTGTTTTTTCCGGCGCCGCCATCCACACCATTCGCCAGTCGGGTATCGAAACTAATTCAGCCTTTATTAAACCGGAATTCATTTCCAACTTGTTTGGCCCCTCCCTGCAAAAAAAGCGGCGGCTTAGCTTTGAAGAGCTTCCGCCTCAATTGATAAACGCGGTGCTGGCGGCCGAGGACGAACGCTTCTTTTCGCACCAGGGCTTCGACTTGGTCGCAATTATTCGAGCGGGCTTCGCCAACCTGTTAAACCGAGATCAACTGCAGGGTGCGAGTACGCTGACTCAACAATTCATCAAGAATTATTTTCTCACTCCAAAGCGAAATCTCAAGAGAAAGCTGGAAGAACTTTATCTGGCGGCATTACTGGAGAAAAGACTTACCAAGAAGCAAATTTTTGAGCTTTATGCAAACGAGGTGTATCTGGGCCAGGTTGGGTCTTTTTCCATTTTGGGCTTTGGGGAAGGAGCCCGGACCTTTTTTGGGAAAAACGTGGACGAGCTGACCATCGATGAGGCGGCATTTCTGGCAGGAATCATCCAGGCGCCAAACCGGCATTCTCCCTATCAAAACAAAGAAGCGGCCGTGCAGCGCCGCAACCACATCCTCGAACTGATGTGGAGGAAGAAACTGCTCACCGAAAAGGAAAAAGACGCGGCGCTTAAAGCTCCTTTGCAGCTGCAGCCGCACCGGCGGCGTGGGCAGGCTGAAGCCCTTTTTTTTGTCGATTACGTTCACGAGGCGCTCGACAAGGAATGGCCGGAGTGGAGGAAGAATCTCCGCAATTTTGAAATTTACACCACCCTGGACATCGACCTTCAGAAAGCTGCCAACGAAGCCGTGGCGAAAGGAATGGAACAGGTTAAAAAACGGCTGGGAAGGCGGCGTAATATCCAGCCGGAGGCGGCCTTGGTGGCGCTGGATCCCAAGACCGGTGAGGTGCTGGCAATGGTTGGAGGCAGTAATTACTCCCAAAGCCAGTTCAATCGTGCAATCCGCGCTTACCGGCAGCCCGGTTCGACCTTCAAGTCCTTTGTTTACGCGGCAGCTCTGGAGAAGAGCCTCGAGCACCACAATCCTCAGTACACACTCTCCAGTTCATTTGTCGACGAGCCGTATACGTTTTTTTATGAGAATAAACAGTATTCGCCCAGCAATTTTGGCGAGAAATACTATGGCCGCGTGACCTTGCGGCGTGCTCTTGCTCTCTCTTTGAATGTAGCCACTGTGAAACTGGCAGAGCAAATTGGCTTTGACTCGGTTGCGGATCTTTCAAACCGGGCAGGTTTCAGTCACGAGCTCAAGCCCTACCCGTCGGTGGCCCTGGGAACGTTTGAAGTGAGCTTACTGGAACTGGCACAGGCGTACACAGCTTTCGCGAACAATGGGCAGGTAGTCCTGGCGCACCCTCTGAAGGGTTTTCGGAAGGGTGGTGTTTTTGAGACGGTTGCCGGACCGGTACCTCAAAGCGTGATCCATCCGGAAACCGCGTTTTTGATTACCTCTGCTCTGCAATCAGTGGTCAACGAGGGAACAGGCGCCGGCGTGCGTGGCATGGGCTTCTACCTTCCTGCAGCGGGAAAGACGGGTTCTTCAGACGACAGCTGGTTCGTCGGGTATACGCCTGATTTGCTTTGTGCCGTGTGGGTGGGACGAGACGAACTGAAACCGGTGTACCTGGGCGGAGCTCAGGCAGCGCTGCCTATATGGGTCCATTTCATGATCCGTGCGCAACAACTGGGACGCTTGAGCGGGCGCGATTTTCAAATGCCCCCCAACATCGTAGCCGTGGCCATCGATCCCGACACCAACTTACTGGCGTGGCATAACTGCGAACGTGTCAGAACCGAATACTACATCAGGGGAACGCAGCCGACCGCCTACTGCAATGAGGAGTTTGAAGACGCCGAGGAATTTTCGACCGATGTGGCCGCCAGTGAGTCAGAAGAGAGCGATACTCCCGCCAGTTCCCAGGATGGTTTTTGGGGCCGTGTGTGGGGCGTCTTACGTTAAACGATACTGCATCCCTTTAACTGACGAAACGCGGTCCTTCGAGATCCAGACCCAGAATTCGAAACGACGATTCGATCCTCTTTTTCTGAAAAGTGTTCACCATCCAGGAACCAATTTCTTGAAAACTTGCATCGGCCATGGCTATGACCGCTGAGCCGGAGCCACTGATAAAGACCGCCCATAACGCGTCCTCCAGATCTGGGGGCAGCCCTCTACGTTCCAGGAGTTCGGAAATCCCTGGAACCATGCGGGCTCGAAACGGCTGGTGCATTTGATCGCGGGTCGCTTCTCTAAGCAATTCTTTTTTCCCACCGGTAAGCGCGTGGACCAACAAGGCACAGCGTTGGAGATTAAAAACGGCCTCAGCGCGCGAGTATTTCTCTGGAAGGATGGAACGCGCCTCCTGCGTGGATACCGTGACTTCCGGAACGGACACCACAAAGCGGCACTCCAGCATCGAAGCCAGTCTTTCTGCATGCATTCTTTCATCAACTACCCAGGAAATAGCCCAGCCTCCCAGGAAGCTGGCCGCCAGATTGTCAGGGTGCCCTTCCAAAGGAAGGGCGAGATCAAAACAAGCCTGACGGCTGAGCGTGATCCCGGACGCGCGCTCCGCAATTTTGATGCCCGAGACAATGGCCGCAGCGCTGCTTCCCAACCCCCTTCCCAAGGGGATGGGGTTTTCCATAGTGATCCTCATGCCGGGAACTTTGACCCTCAGAATCTCAAACGCGCAGCGGAGAGCGCGATCTGCCATATTCTCCTGCGAGGAATCCCATCCAACCCACTCAACCTGGTTGCCGGCAACAGGCTCCACATCCAGCTTTAAATACAAATCCAAAGCCGCTGAAAGTGTGTCAAAACCGGACCCGAGATTACTTGTACTTGCAGGAACCTTGAGCGTGAATTTATCCATCCGGCTGCTCCGATGCAAATGCGTCGCCTTGAGGGGGCTTCTTGACGGTCCGAAGAGCCTCCCTGACCCATTTCTTCATTAGATCACGATCAGGGTTGAATCCAGTCCAGGCCATAAATTGCAAAGCGGCCTGCTCCACAAACATTTCCAAACCAGAGATGACCGGAATTCCCTTTTTCTCAGCCAATCGAATTAAGAGCGTGCGTTCGGGATGATAGACCAGGTCGTAAACCAGATCGAATTGCAACTGTTGCTCTTCAAGAAGAGACTCGCCGATAGATGGAAACTGACCCACCGGGGTTGCATTGATGAGAATATCTGCTGCCTTGATTTCACCAAGATCGAGAAAGCTACAGCCCAATTCGGAAGCAAACTGTGCAGCCCGGGACCGATTCCGGCCCGTGATCGTCACATCGGCTCCTTCGTTCTTCAGGGCTGTAACCACCGTTCGCGCAACCCCTCCATAGCCAAGCACAAGAACAGTCTTCCCGCCAAGTTCCAGCCGCGAAAGCAGCGGTTTGAGGAAACCCGCATAATCGGAATTCAACCCCTCCCACCCCGAGTCGACCTTTACCAAGGTGTTGATGGAGGCGATCGGCGATTCGATGTGGTTCGTATATTGAAGCACATCGGTCTTGAAAGGCGAGGTGATGCTAAATCCTCCGAACCGTAAACAGGTGGTGGGAAGAAAATCGAACCAAGAGTGCACCTCGGAAAGCTGGAACGGAAAATAGACTTTTCCCATCTCATATCTTTGAAAGAGACAATTATGAAGCCACGGAGAAAGAGAGTGAGCTATAGGGTTCCCAAGGACTCCGTAAACAATGGGAGGCTTTCTCCATTCCGGAAGCCGGTAGAGCCAGGCAGCTTCGGAAAAGGGAAACTGCCCTGCCGCCAGCACGTGATCACTGTTTTCGGAAACATAGGTCCAGAAATTTCCGGTAAAAGCGCCCAGGAAACGTGAAGGCTGGCCAAAAGAACCCATCCCATGGATTACTCGAGGGGGCTGGGCCGGAATTGTCTCCTGAAAACGGAGCAGTTTAACTAGTTCGCGGCTGTCATTCACAGTTACCACCAGCTTCGCAAGATCACCTGGGAGCGCGCGCAAGCGTCCCATGAGTTGTTCAAGCTCCTCCGGAAAGGCACCAAAGCAGTGAAGCGAGCGCAAGATACACGTTAGCCTGGGGAGTACCGGGATCGAAGCCACGTCGTGCTCGAGATCCACCCACTGGAACCCGCGGCGGGCGGCCTGAGCCAGGCACTCGATACGCTCTGTTTCGGGACCATCGTAGTACCCGCCTTCTCTCCGCGGCCGGCAGGTGGCAATGAAACGGGCCCTGGCCCTTTTGGGAAGTTCCGGAACCTCCAGGTGCCCCAGACAGTCCAGGCGTACTTCAACATAGGCCAGTTGGCTCGCATAACGAGCCAGCTTTTCTTGAAGAGAGATTAGGGATTGCTCCGCTAGAGTGAGACAAAGATCCACGGGTATTTGACAAGGAGCAGTGGTTGGATCAGCGCGCCGTTCCTCCTAGTGCAGGGGGCCCATCAGGTTTTATCAGAGCGTTACTGCCGGACCGCTGTCTGCGCAGCAGGCTGATTTTTCGGCGCATCTCGCGCCGCGTTCGATACTTAATGCTTTCATCAACCTGGCCCCAGAAGCGGCGGAAATACTGGACCATGGATGTAATCGCCAGGACTACAACCAGCCAAAGGAGTAGCTGGCCGGCCGGGTAAAGAATGCTGTCAGGATAGCGATTGCCCATAATCAGCGCGCTAACGCAGAGCACCTGGGTGGCCATCTTGTATTTTCCAAGGCGGGATGCGGAAATACTGAAGCCCTCAGCAGAAGCAATGCTACGCAGTCCGGTAACCGCAAACTCACGCCCGATAATTACCACCACCATCCATGCGGCTACCATATTCAACTCGACCAGTGAAACAAAAGCCGCGGAAATCAGCAGTTTGTCGGCAATTGGATCCAACAGTTTTCCCAGCGTCGTCACCTGGAGTCGCCGTCGTGCCAGATAACCATCCAGCAAATCGGTGATCGCTGCCGCCATGAACACAATGAATCCCCAGATCTCCCGCTCTGGAGAAGATCCCGTCAAAAGAACGACCACCAGCAACGGCACCAAAAAAATCCGCAAAACCGTGAGGGAGTTCGGAAGATTCATAAAAATCGATTCACTTATAACACAATTCTCCCCTTTAAGGGGAGCAATCGAGCGATGTCCTGATTTCTGGTTTGTGTTAGCATAAACAGCCTGTGATTAAAGCCGTGATCCTCTCGGGAGGGGCGGACAGCGGTTTGCTCCCGCTGACGATCAACACGCCAAAATCGCTGCTGCCCATCGGCAACTACCCCTTGCTGCTTTTCCAGATACACCAGCTTAAGCGTGCCGGCGTCACTGAAATCATTCTGAGCCTCCCGCACGAACCACGAAAGATTCGCGATGTTTTCGATGATGGGTCTGATTTCGGCGTCATCATTCGCTACCATGTAGAGAGTACTCCTCTGGGAACCGCCGGTGCCTTCAAACGTGCCGAACATCTGATCGATGACACGGCCGTGGTCGTTAACGGCGACATTGTGACCGAGTTCAGCTTTGAAAAGGCCCTGGCGATTCATCGTTCCAACAACGCAGTTGCTACCATCTCTATTTGTGAAGTTCCCCGCCCCCGTTCCTACGGAGTGGTTGAGACCGGACAGGACGGACGTGTCACGCGTTTTCTGGAACGTCCTCGCGGCCAACAATTTAGAACCAACATGGTCAATGCCGGGGTTTACATTCTTGAGCCGGAGGTTTTGAACTGGATCCCGGAGGGACGGCAGTTTTTTTTTGAAAGGGATCTCTTTCAACTCTTTTTAAAAAAGGCGGTTCCCTTCTTCGCGGCGAGTTTTTCGGAGTACTGGACGGAGATCACCCGCCCCCATAATTACTGGCAAAGCAATATGGATTTTCTGGACCACAAGCTCACAACCCCTGAATTCCTAGCGTTTGCGAAAAGGCACCACCCGCCGGACAACCCCATGGTTACCGCAGACTCCTCGTCCTTTATCGATCACGATTGTCTGCTCAAGGCAGGCACCCGCATCGAGCACTCGGTCATTGGCAGCAACTGCCGCATTGAGGAAGGGGCGTTAATCCGGCGTTCGGTCATTTGGCCGGGGTGTCGAATTCAACGGGGTGCCGTCGTAAACGGCAGCATCCTTGGTCGCGGCTGCTTAATTGGGGACGGAGTTCGAATTCGAGCCGGGAACCTGATCGGTGACCGATCTACCCTGACCAGCGAGAGCCGGACTTAGGAACGACAACCGCACTCCCATCCCGTCTTTCCGCTTCCCGAGCCATATCTAGGTGTAGGTTATAAAATGTTTATATTAAACAATTTAGTTTCGCTACCCCCTCCCCAAATGTGCCCTGGGTTTCCCTGCCGTGGTATACTAAAACCTTTGTGTTAGGGGGTATCTTGTTTGAGAGAGGAGAGCATTATGAGACAAGGACAACAACCGGAGAATGTTTGGGGCGTTGCCGTTGCCTTATTTGCTGGCTTTCTCTTGGTCTTCTCAGCCAGTTTCTTTATCTTTTCGCTTCAATCGACTCCTAGCCTTCGGTTGGCAAACGCGCCTGTAGCTGTTGGTTACCAGGATTTATTCCCGGTGCCCAAAGAGTCACTGCAAACGTCCGTCCTACATCAGGTTGCTGCTACGACCGCTTCGGATTACCAGGTTTTCAAGGCCACAGCCTATTCCATAGCAGGGATCACTTTTTCAGGAGTGCGTGTGGCAGAAGGAATCGTCGCCGCCGATCCGGAAATCCTGCCCATCGGCTCGGTCATTGAGGTCCGAGCCGACGATTACAGCGGAATTTACACGGTCCTGGACACAGGCTCACTTGTGCAAGGTCGCCACATTGACATCTACTTACGGGACACCCAGCAGGCGATAGAATTTGGCCGCCGCCCCGTCAAAGTTCGGGTGCTTCGTTACGGGTGGACTATTTCGAGCCGGAGCCTCCCTCCATTCAAGTCCTCGCCTACCGGTTGACCTTATTCTGCTGTCGTAAGAGTTGTTGCGAGTCAAATGCTGGCCAGTCGAGGCGTGACCACGTGTCTCCGTCGCCTGGAGATAACTCCAAATCTTTACAGAATAGCCGGTTACAGTCGATTCCAGCTAGAGCCATCCTTGACTTCGACAAGTGAGACCGACTGCCAGAAATGGATCACCACGTCGAAAGGCTACCAATTCAAGATCTCAGCCCCACGGAATCAATAAGAAAACAAACTCCAGGGAAGAGGCAATCGCCTAAAAAAAAGCGGTGACTTTTCACGGCGCCTCAAATGGCGCTCAAAGCGCGGCCAGCATATCTGATGTGGGAAACCACAGGTGAATTGCTGCGACTGTGCCGCCCTTCCCCCTGCCGGCGAGGGCTGCGCCTCGCCTACCTCCACCTGCGCCAGCGCACCTGATCGCAGGCCACCCCGACACGGTTCATTTTCAATCGGTCTCCTTTTTCGGAGGGTTGCCGCCCTCCGGAAAGGGGAACGGCAAGTTGCTATAATCGGCGTGAATGGCAACGGAGATCCTCGAGGCCAAACTAGATAATCTGCCGGACCGGCCCGGAGTTTATCTTTTTCAGGACGGGAAGGGCGGAATTTTGTACATCGGTAAGGCCAAAAGTCTCCGGCACAGAGTTCGCTCCTATTTTCAGTCGGCGCGCGGTTTTGATCATAAGACTGAGGTTCTAAAAAGCAAGATCAGCAACCTGGAGTATATCGTTACCGATACTGAAGTCGAGGCCCTGATCCTGGAGAGCAACCTCGTCCGAAAGAACCGGCCCAAGTTCAACGTCAACCTCAAAGACGACAAGGCTTTTCTTCACATTAAATTAACGATAAACGAGCCTTACCCGCGAGTACTGTTGACTCGCCGTGTGGAGAACGACGGAGCTCGTTACTTCGGTCCGTATCTTCCGGCGTCTCTGGCCCGCAACATCGTTAAGATCATCAATCGACATTTCCTGCTCAGGACCTGCGATATTGAAATTACCGGAGGCCTGGAACGTCCCTGTCTCGAATACCACATTAAACGCTGTTTAGGGCCCTGCGTGGCCGGGCTCTGCAGCCACGAGGAATACCAGCGGGCCGTTCAGGACGTGCTACTACTGCTCGAGGGAAAAAACGAAGAACTGGTCCGCAGCCTGACTGAGAAAATGATTCAGTCCTCCGAGCAACAGCGTTATGAGGCCGCAGCTTTTTACCGAGACCGTGTCCGTATGGTGCGGGAGCTTGCAGAACGCCAAAAGATGGTGCTGACGCGGGCTGCCGACGTGGACGTGTTCGCATATTACCGGGAAGGAACTCGTATAGCGCTTCAGCTCTTCACACTCCGCTCTGGACGCGTGGTGGGCAAGCGGGAATTTTTCTGGGAAGACCTGGAGTACTTTGTTCCTTCTCAATTCTTGCGCGATGCTCTTCAACAGTACTATCTCAGCGCAGGTTTCGTTCCCGGCGCAATTTATCTTCCAGTCGAAATCGAAGATCAGGATTTAATAGCCCGTTGGCTCAGCGGAAAGAAGAGCCGCACCGTGCACCTGCTCGTTCCCCGTCGTGGAGAAAAGCATGATCTGTTGCTGTTGGTGGAACGTAACGCGAAGATAGCTTTCGAAAACCGTTTCAAGATTCTCAAATCCGACAAGCAACGGGTGCTGGAACAGCTTCAAAAAGACCTTGAGCTTCCTCAATTGCCGCGGCGTATTGAAGCCTTCGATGTCTCCAACATTCAGGGATCCGATACTGTTGCCTCGGTGGTTGTCTGCGAAAACGGCGTGATGAAAAAAAGCGAATACCGAAAGCTGCGCATCCGTTCCGTTGAAGGACCGCACGACTTCGCCAGCGTCTATGAAGCGGTGCACCGTCGCTACCAGCGGTTGCTTGCCGAACAACGGCCCTTGCCTGACCTGATTCTGATTGATGGGGGTACAGGACAGCTGCATTATGCCTATCAGGCTCTCTCCGAGCTCAGCATTGAGGACACACCGCTCGCCAGCCTTGCCAAACGTGAGGAGCACATTTTCCTGCAAGGACAGGACGAGCCGCTGATCTTGCCACGGACTTCAGCCGTGCTGCACCTGCTGCAGGAAATCCGGGATGAAGCGCACCGTTTTGCAGTGGGCTACCACAGGCAGCGACGTGCCATGCGAGATTTCACTTCGGAGCTGGACAAGGTCGAAGGAATTGGTGAAAAACGAAAAATAAGACTGTTGGCCAACTTTGGAAGTCTACATCGGATCCGTGAAGCCAGCGTGGAAGAACTGAAGCCATTTGTGGGTGAAAAAATTGCGCGCGCCCTCAAAGAGAAGCTGAAATAACTCTGCCCTCACTCGTCGCGTTCCCCCGCCGGCGCAAAACAATGCCGGCAACGGGGCTCGTAAGCTCCCTCAGCTCCCACTAATATCTGCTCCCCGCTGCGCACCAGCCGCTGGCTGTAGTTGGCAGGGCGGCCGCACTTCATACAAATGGCCAGCGTCTTCGTTATATACTCAGCAATCGCCAGCAGTTCCGGCATGGGGGGAAACGGCCGGCCGCGAAAATCTTTGTCCAGGCCCGCTATGATGACTCGTTTGCCGTCATTCGCCAGCCGATCGCAAACCCGAACGATCTCAGCGTCAAAAAACTGTGCCTCATCAATTCCCACGACCTCCGTGGAGCTGAGCACTGCACTCAGGATCTCTCTCGCAGAGTCCACAGATTGAGAGGCGATTCTCAACTCGCTGTGGGAGACGATGTGACTCTCAGAAAAACGGTTGTCAACTTTCGGTTTGAATATCTGCACCTGCTGCTTTGCAATCTGGGCACGCCGGAGCCGACGTATCAACTCTTCACTTTTGCCGGAAAACATGCTGCCGCAGATAACTTCAATCCAGCCGGACCAACTGTGAACCGTGTCCATGGAAATAACAAAAAACGCCGCAGCAATGGCGAAACCGTATTTGTCCCTGGTGAATTAATCGTAGGCTTGCGGATTATAAAATGGCGCAAAAGCCGCAATCAAGGCGATTACAAAGGAGTGTTTTCGAGTGATCAGGTCATCTGTCAGCACACCCCAGGTACCCTGCATACTGCGCACGTTGCTCTGGCGGCTGAAGCGATCAATGACGATGCCAAGCTCGATTCCCCGGTCGACAACCGGATCAGCCAGTGCGGAGGGGACGTAGATTCCGCCGCCGTGTCCAAAATAACCTCGATGGCCATCGGAAACATAAGCCCAGCTTTCCAGAAAAACCTGCCGACGCGGCCCTTGCAAGCTGATGATGTTAAATCCTCCTTCAAGCCCTACGTAAAAATCTGCCTCCGCTTTTTCCTTCTTCAGCTGCAGAGTTAATGATTCCACCCGTTCCTGGGCTCCCCTCATGAGCTCCTGAGCCGAAAGAGGCATGTGGTGGGAGGTGGCGGGAACATCGTAATGAAGAAACTGGATTGTCTCCCGAGGATCGTCGATGATTCTTGAGCCGAACAAGGCCCAAGCTTCCCGTATGGCTTCGATCTTAGGTTCGCGCGAACTGGCGAGTGCGATTCTCACAACCACTCGATTGTAGCGGCGGGCTCTGTCATTCGAGCCGCTGTGAGCGATTCATCAGTGGCTGCTGCGGTTGCCGGCTTTTAGCCAACCTACTGCGGCTTCACGCCCGACTCCTTGCTACTCTTGTTGTCTATCATTGCCTGCAAACCGTCCCGATAAGATTTCTTTCATCTGATCATGGATTCGGCCGTTGGTCGCCAGGAGTTCACGATGGTATATAGAGTACTCACTTCCTTCAAAAAGTGAGACGCGGCCTCCCGCTTCCTCTACAATGAGCTTTCCTGCCGCTACGTCCCATGGATTCAAGCTCAGCTCCCACATCCCGTCGAACCTTCCGCAGGCCACATAACATAGATCCAGAGCGGCCGATCCATCACGGCGCACGGCACGCGCACTCATGATGAAACGGTTAAAGTATTCAAGATTCTCCAGCATGCTGTCGCGATCGTAAGAAAACCCGGTGCAAACCAGACTGTCCTCCAGCAAAGGTTTGCTGGAAACCTGAATCCTCCTGCCGTTTAAAACCGCTCCTTGTTGATAGTGTGCGCTGAAGAGTTCTTGCTTAACAGGATCATAGACCACCCCAAATATGATCCTTCCCTGATACTCCAGAGCAATAGAGACCGCAAAAAGGGGATAGCCGTGCGCATAGTTCGTGGTTCCGTCCAGGGGATCGATCACCCACTTGTAAGGCGCAGGCCCCCCAAGGGTACCCTGTTCTTCCGCGAGAATCTGATGTTCGGGAAATTCCCCCTGGATTCGACTCAAAATGAGCTGTTCGGATTGCAGATCCATCTCAGTAACCAAGTTAATCCGTCCCTTTTTACTGATTTGGAATCCTGAAGATAGATTTTTGACAAGCAGTTTCCCTGCGTCACGAGCCGCTTCCACTGCCACATCGAACATCCGGGTTAACTGATCACGCATAGACCTACAGGCGGCCCTTTCATCGGGGTTCTAACTCCACCAATAGGGCCACTGCCTGGACTGCTATGCCTTCTCGGCGGCCAATGGTTCCTTTCCCTTCCATGGTGGTGGCTTTGATAGAGATGCGGTCGGGCTTCAAGAAGAGTACGCGCTCCAGGTTGGCCTTGATTGCAGACGTATAGGGATGGATTTTAGGTTCTTCTGCAATCACCATCACGTCGACGTTAACAACCCCAAATCCCTTCCCTCGAATTAAGCGATAGGCTTTTTCCAGGATCAAGAGACTGGAAAGGCCGGCGTATTGAGGATCAGTATTCGGAAAATAGTTTCCAATATCGCTAAATCCCGCCGCGCCGAGCAGCGCGTCGGCTACCGCATGAAGCAAGACGTCGCCATCGGAGTGTCCTGCCAAACCCGAAGCGTGCGCAATCTGTACCCCTCCCAACATCAGCTTGCGTCCGGTTTCAAAAGGATGAAAATCGTAGCCTAAACCGATGCGATAACTCATTTTCTTTCCAGATCACTTCTCCACGTAATCTTCACGTTACCCGGGTCTCCTGGGACCACGTGGACGGGAAAACCGAGCCGTTCGATCAGCATTGATTCATCCGTTGCGTAAAAACCCTCGCTGATCGCTCGAGCAAATGCATCCTCAAGCAGACGGCGCTGAAAACCTTGAGGAGTCTGTGAAAGGTACAGGTGTTCCCGTTTTAAAGTGCGAATGACACGACTGTTTCGTACCTCTTTCACGGTGTCAGACACAGGGATGCAAGGAACACACGCCTGATGGAGACGTGTCCCCTCAACGACTCGAACAACGAGGTCGGGAGAAAAAAACGGACGAGCTGCATCGTGCACGAGCACTATGTCGACTTCAGGAACAAGTTGGCACAGGCCATTGTAGACGGAGTCCTGGCGCTTCTCTCCCCCCCTGGCGATGGTAATTTTTTCTGAAAAAGGAAGAGATTGAATCTCGGTCCTCACCGGCTCCAGCCACCCGTCCGAGACCACCAGGACGCACTGCGACACCAATGCACACAGCCGATCCAATGAATGTAAGTAGATCGATTTGCCCTGACTTCTCAGGAACTGTTTGGGGATTTCAGAACCGAAGCGCGATCCAGTCCCGGCAGCGGCAACAACCACTCCAATCAAAGCCGCGTTATCCTCTCGCGCTCATACTCTCCGCGTTGGGGCATCTCCCCGTTTGACTGGTACTTCCCGAAGATCATTTTACCGGCGGTGGTCTGAAGCACACTGGTGACCATCACATCCACGGTGCGCCCGATCATTCTTCGGGCGTTGTCCACCACCACCATGGTGCCGTCATCCAGGTAGGCCACGCCCTGGTTGTATTCCTTACCCTCTTTCAGAATGAAAACCCGCATCGTCTCGCCGGGAAGAACCACCGGTTTGATTGCGTTGGCGAGCTCGTTGATGTTGAGCACTTCAACGCCGCGAAGCTGAGCCACCTTGTTCAAATTAAAATCATTGGTCATGATCTTGGCCCCGCGTTCTTTAGCGAGCTCAATCAGTTTCATGTCGACTTCTTTGATTTCAGGATAGTCCTGCTCAACGATTTGCACCTCGATATTGGAATTCTTCTGAATCTTCTGAAGAATGTCCAAACCGCGGCGCCCTCGGTTGCGTTTCATGGAATCGGCTGAATCGGCGACCAACTGCAATTCCCTCAGGACGAATTGCGGAATCAGCAGCTGACCATCGAGAAACCCAGTCTCCACGATATCCGCCACACGGCCATCTATGATGACGCTGGTGTCAAGCAGCTTGGAGGCTTTCTTGGTAGCGCGGTCCAAAAACAAGCCGCCAAAGCTCAAGTTAAGCATCTCCCCTTTTACAATCCCCATGACCAGCCCCACATAGGTCATGGCGGCCAGGATGAGCACCTGCAAAAAAGTAACTGTCTGGTCGTCTAGAAAAACCATACGGTGAATGATAAGGCTGATGAGACTGGCCCCCAGAATACCTAACAAGGAACCCAGGGCAGCACCTACAAGAGCTTTAGGGGAGGTATGCCGCACGCTGATTTCGAAAATTATGATAGCAATGGATAGAAACAATCCAGCGAGCAGCGCTACTTGAGGGGCGAGACCAAAGGGTTTCAGGTAGAATGTGGCAGCGGTGAACGTGATCGCGAAAAGAGTTCGTATCAGCCACAATCGCATAAGCACCTCCTTTCAGCGGCGTGTGCCGCAAGGCGAGAGTCTGGCTCATAACAGTTACAAAAAATGTATGATAGCTTATTCTAGTTTTTTCGGAAGAGCCGTGTCTAGCTGAACACGATTCCGCCGTAGGACGGAAACCCGTGGAATTTCAGAAGAGAGCGTCGAAAGCATCTTGAACGGAGGAAACAGCCTGTATTCTTAAGGGCTCAACCGGCCCCGAGAGGGGAAGGTTGCCGTGGGGAAGCATTACCCAGTCGAAGCCCATGGCCAGCGCCTCTTTGAGACGCGTCTGCGCAAAGCTCACTGCACGCACCTCGCCGGCCAGCCCTACCTCACCAAAAACCACGCTGCGGAACCCGATGGGCTGGTTGCGAAAACTGGACACGATGGCCGCGACTACAGCAAGATCAATTGCGGGTTCCTGCAAAGCCAGTCCGCCGACTACATTCACATAAATATCACTGCCGGATAACTGTAATCCCACCCGCTTTTCCAGCATCGCTAGCAGAAGTGCGATTCGACTAGGATCAACTCCATTTCCCATCCTTCGGCCGGTTCCATAAGCGCTGTGGCTTACCAGCGCTTGCAATTCGGCAAGGATCGGTCGAGAGCCTTGCATTGCGCAAACCACTACAGAGCCGGCCGCGCTTTCGGGACGTTCGGAGAGAAACAGTCCGGAAGGATTCTCCACACACAACAAACCGCGGCTGGACATCTCGAAGATGCCTAATTCGTTAGAAGGCCCAAACCGATTCTTTACCGCGCGCACTATTTTTTGGTTCTGGTGACGGTCACCCTCAAAATAAAGAACCACATCCACAATGTGTTCCAGTGCCTTGGGTCCGGCAAGAGAGCCCTCTTTAGTGATGTGGCCAATGAGGAAAACCGCGATATTTTGTTGCTTGGCAAAGGAAAGAAACTGTGCAGCGCACTCGCGGACCTGGCCCATAGTGCCCGGAATTGACTCCAACTTCTCCGTGCTGACCGTTTGGATTGAGTCTACGATGAGAATCTGTGGCTGAAGAGCCTCCACTTCTGTAAAAATCGCTTCCAGGGAAGTCTCTGCCACCAAAAAAAGATTCCGGCCTTGAACACCCAGGCGTTCGCCTCTTAGCTTGATTTGCTGGATGGATTCCTCGCCGGCAATGTAAAGCGTCTTCAGACCCTGAGCGGAAAGTGACTCAGCAATCTGGAGAAGTAGTGTCGATTTACCGATGCCCGGTTCACCGCCCAATAGGACCAGTGACCCCGGAACCAACCCTCCGCCGAGGACCCGGTCAAACTCCACATTGCGCGTAGTAATCCGCTCGACTTTCTCCTGTTGCACGGTGGGATATTCCAGCACCGGCGATGAATTTCGCACCCGCCTCAGCGGCCGATCGCTTTCCGTGAGGAAGCTATTCCACTCGCCGCAGCCCGGGCAGCGACCCAGCCATTTTTGTGAGCGGAATCCACAAAGCTGGCACACATAAACTGTTTTTGCGGAAGGTGTCTGCATTCTCTAAACAAGACAGAGCACTATCGCACTTAGTACCCCCATTCATCAATAGCGTGACGTTGGTTGCGAGGGCGACGGCGGCCAGAAGCGGGACGACGAGGCGATGCCAGACCCATCGGCGAGGAGGAGTAACCATAAGATGGCTGCCGTACCGCCGCAACCCTTCGGGTAAGTGCAGGTTGCGGGAGATCTCTGCGCCGCTCGTCGTCGACGATGTACATCACATCGCCTCCTCCTCTGTCCTTGACCTCGCCTCGCAAGCCCCACACGCAAACGTTACAGTATTCGTGAAATGGGGTGCTTAGATTGTACGGCGTGCTTGCCGACCTCCTCTGGCGACACTCAGACCTTGCATGAAACCCGGGCATAGAGATCACCGTCCCGATAGCAATGTGTAATATTTCGCGGGCATTCTTGCAGGACGTCCCTCCCCATTGACAACCAGGTGCTTCGTAAAACCGTCCGCATATACGACCGACTGGCTGCAGTCCCGCAGCTCGTAAGCGAACTTTATCAATCGCGTGTGGCATTCGCTTAAGCGTGTACGGACAATAAACTCCATGTCATAACGAAGCGGCGCCCGGTAACGGCAAAAAGACTCAACCACCATGAAATATGTCTCTTTTTCCCGCTCCATCTCGTCGTAGGTAAATCCGCGACTTCGGCAAAACTCGCTCCTCCCCACCTCAAACCAGACCAAATAGCTTGCATAATAAGCAACTCGCATCTGGTCTGTTTCCGCATACCGAACACGCAGGGGAAAATCAACGTAACCAGGAAACTGCACGTCTTCACTGTTCATTGACATAAACCCGTTGGACCCGCTGTCCGATTGAGGTCAGCACCTCGTAAGGAATGGTTTGCAGTTTCCGTGCCACCTGGTGGGCTGACAACGGTGAATCGACTTCGTTTTCCAGCAGAGCGACTTCTTCTCCAGGTTCAGCTTCGGGAATATCAGTCAAATCGACGGCTGTCAAATCCATACTGATCCTGCCGGCTATCGGCGCCAGCCGGCTCCGTACTCGGACGGCACCAGCGTTTGATAGAAGCCGGTTGTAACCATCGGCATATCCAACCGGCAGGACGCCGACCCGGCTGTCACGTTTGGCCACAAATGTCCGCCCATAGCCCACACTCTCCCCACCTGGTACATCACGCAGCGAAAAAATGACCGTTTTCCATGACAAAACCGGCAACACATAATCAATTTCTGGACAGGGTGGGATCCCGTATAAAGCAAGGCCGATGCGCACAGCATCCAGATGCGACTCGGGATAGCGCAATCCGGCACTATCACTGATATGTCGCCGGCATTTGGCGCCGCTGGTTGCCTCAAGAAAACGCTGAAGCTGCAATTCAGAGAAGGCCCTGTTGGTTCCCGAAGCTGCGAAATGTGAAAAGACACCTTGCACCCTGCCTCCGATCTTCTTAAGGAAGGCCGGCGCTTCCTGCCACGGAATTCCCAGCCGGTTCAGACCGGTGTCGATCTTGACCTCAATTTTGACAGGTGCAGGCGGAACGCGTTCATCAAAGACACTTGCTGTCAGGTCGTATTCGAGGAAAGTCCTCTCGTCTCCCTCTGGACAACCGCCGAGTACCAGAATGGATGAATTGGGTACGAACTGGCGCAGTTCAATAGCTTCTTCCAGAGTGGCCACGGTGAAGTTACGAATACCATCCCGGTAAAGCCGATGCGCCACTCCGGCCACGCCATGGCCATATGCGTTGGCTTTGACCACGGCAATAATATCCGTGGACGTCTGAAGGTGAGCACGGATGTTCTCGATATTGTGCGTCAGGCGAGGCAGAGAGATTTCAGCCCAGGATCGACTCATTCATGCCCGGCAGAGAGGTTTTCAAATTTGGTCCACTGGTCAATAAAAGCCAATTTGACCGTATAGCCTGCGGGGCCGTTCCTTTGTTTTGCAATGATGATCTGAGCGACTCCCGAATCTTCCGAAGGATCTTCCTCCTTGTGGTACTGGTCTTCGCGATAAATAAACAACACCACGTCCGCGTCTTGTTCGATGGAGCCCGATTCCCGAAGATCGGAAAGTTTCGGTTTATGGTCTTCTCCACGCCGTTGCTCAGGAGCACGGCTTAGCTGCGAGATGGCGACGACCGGGATGTTGAGTTCTTTGGCCAGTGCTTTCAACCCTCGCGAGATCGCAGCAATTTCCTGCTGGCGATTTTCATAACGGGTCCTAGTGCCGAGCACGGAAGCGGCCATAAGCTGAAGGTAATCAACCATGAGCAGGTCCAGTCCATGTTCAGCCTTCAGGCGGCGCGCCTTAGAGCGCATTTCACCCATTGAAATACCGGGCGTATCATCGATAAAAATCGAAGCCTGGGCCAACGTGCTCATTGCCCGCGCTAATTTGCTCCAATCCTCTTTGGAGAGAAACCCCGACCGTACTTTATGGCCATCCACTCTGGCTTCAGCACACAACAGGCGAGTCACCAACTGGTTTGATGACATCTCCAAGCTGAAAAACCCGACAGTTTTTTTCCCGCGAGTTGCAGCATGTTGGGCTATGTTCAGCGCCAGACTGGTTTTTCCGAGTCCGGGTCGTGCCGCCACGATGATCAGATCAGATTTCTGAAGGCCACAGGTCAGCCGATCCAGCTCGATAAAGCCCGAAGCGATTCCGGTGATCAGCTCTTTGCGATGATAGAGCGATTCGATGTGCTGGTAAGTGGCCGGAAGAAGATCTTGCAATTGTGAAAAGCCCCGGGTGGATTTCTGCTGGCTGATTTCGAAAATGGATCGTTCGGCGGCCTCCAGTAATTCAGCAGCATTTTCTTCGTTGGACAGGCCGCGCGTCACGATCTCATTGGCGAAATGCACAAGTCTGCGCAACAGCGCCTTTTCCTTCACTATGCGCGCGTAGTGTTCCAGGTTGGAAAGGCGCGGCACACCATCCAGAAGCGACGCCACGTAGGACACACCGCCTGTGGCCTCAAGAACTGACTCTCTTTGGAGTTCCTCAATCAACGTGAGCGAGTCGATGGCATGCGAGGCTGCGCTAAGGCGCGCCATTGTGGAAAAGATTCTGCGATGCCCCTCCAGAAAGAAGTCTTCGGATGTCAGAATCTCCGCGGCCTGGTCGAGCAGAGCATTGTCGAGAAGTATGGCGCCTAACACGGCACGCTCCGCATCCAAATTCTGGGGGAGGGTTTTCTCCGGAAGGACGTCCACTGCCATGCGGGTATTATAACCAGCGGGGGCGAGAAAACACGGAAATGCTCAGCAACAGAAATAAAAAGGGATGAACACTTCGAAAATCCACAGTTCAGATCTAAATTGGAGCGGATCGGGCGTTCCTTACTCCGCTTCCTTCTTTTTCTTGCTGGGTCGCTTACTCTCTTTTTTGCTTGGCTTTAGCTCTTCGCTAGGGGTGGCCTTGCGCGCTTTCCGTTCAGATTCGGCAGCCTTTTCTCCGGAGCGAGCGGAGGCTGCAACACGGCCTTTTTTCGCCGGCTGCTTTTCCACCTCGGGCTGGACCTGGAGTGAAGGCCGCGCACTGAGCTGTTCGATATCGCGAAGCTTTGAATCCAGCTCCGCGATGATTCGTTCGCTTTCCTCGTCTTTCTTTTTGACCTTGGTGATGGTTTCATCACCCTCCACCACCACGGAAAGCAGCAATTCGGCTTTCACATCGCTGTGCAACAGCACCGAGATTCTATGGTTACCTATGGTCTTGACCGGCTGCTGCAGAAGGATTCTTCTTCGATCCAAATGAATGCCGTTTTGTTCGAGAAGATCGGTCAGGTCCTTTGAAGTCACCGATCCAAACAGCACTCCGGTTTCACCTGCTTTTCGAGAAAGGATAACATGTAGTTGGTTCAGCTCGTTGGCCAGGAGTTCAGCTTCC
Organism: Acidobacteriota bacterium; assembly: GCA_016211085.1. GTDB lineage: Bacteria > Acidobacteriota > UBA6911 > RPQK01 > JACQSY01 > JACQSY01. Next base: position 56,059 of record JACQSY010000015.1, read on the forward strand.
CCGCGGAATTTTGCCTCTTTCCTGGCAAACGCCAGTTGCTGCTGCTCGATCATTTTGAGATTGCCCGGCGTCACCGGAATGGCCAGCTTCTTCGGGATCAGGTAATTACGGCCATAACCCTCGGCCACTCTTACCACCTCACCCCGCCGTCCCAGGTGAAAAACATCATCTATCAATATCACTTGCATATGAAAACCTCTGCACAGGAACAGCACCCATCGCGGGCTGCTTTGGATAGGATACCCTTACTCCGCGACGTGGGGGAGCAACGCCAGGTGCCGGGCCCGTTTGATGGCCAGCGCCAGCATGCGCTGGTGGCTGGCACAGACGCCGGAAATCCGGCGGGGCAATACCCGTGCGCGTTCCGGAACAAACTGGGAGAGAATACGAACATCCTTGTAATCAATATAGTCGATCCGCTCGGCGCAAAATTTACAGAATTTCCTCCGTCTCACCACAGGCTACTCCTTCTCTATTTCCATCTCCTCGCTAATCGGCTCTTGCCGACGAGGAGGCGAAATGGCACGTTTCTTTTTCCGCACTTCACGGCGTGCTTTGAACTTATCGGCCCTTTTCAAGTCTAGATCCGTGCGCACGGATAAGAACCGAATCACGTTGTCAGTCACTTTAAAACGCCGCTCCAACTCCAGAACCGCATCACCAGAACCCGCTTCCAGGGTCATAGTGACGTAAATACCTTCGTTGTGTTTTTTCACCGGAAAGGCGAGACGGCGTTTTCCCCATTGGTCCACGTTGAGGATTCTTGCGCCCTTTTCTTCCGCCGACTTCTTGAAGGACTGCACTGCCTGATCGACTTCGTCCTCCGTCAATGTTGGCGTGAGGACGAACACCACTTCATATTTCCTGAGCGACATTGATCTCCTTCACTGTAAAAAAAAATTTATTTTAGCACACTCTCGGGAGTTCAACGCAGAAGCGGTGCAATCACCAGGGAAACGATGGACATCAGCTTGATTAGGATATTCATGGAAGGGCCGGTGGTGTCTTTGAAGGGATCTCCGACAGTATCTCCCACCACGGCGGCTTTGTGGGCCTCCGAGCCTTTACCCCCCAGCTGACCTTTCTCAATCAGTTTCTTGGCATTGTCCCAAGCCGCGCCTGCATTGGCCATAAACAGAGCCAGTAAGACCCCTGAGAGCGTGGCCCCCGCCAACATCCCACCCAGACCTTCAGCACCGAGTACGGTCCCAATGATGACCGGCATCAGCACCGCCAACATTCCTGGAAAGATCATTTCCTTGAGTGCTGCCTGCGTCGAGATATCGATACAACGGGCCGTATCGGGTTTGGCAGTACCTTGCATCAAGCCTGGTATTTCACGGAATTGACGCCTCACTTCCTCGACCATTTTAAAAGCCGCTTTCCCTACCGAGGACATGGTGAGATCGGCGATATAAAAGGGCAAGATTCCGCCTACAAACAAGCCTGTGACCACAATGGGATTGGTAAGGTCCAGGGACTTCAATCCTACTGTCTGCACGTACGCGGAAAACAGCGCCAATGCGGTAAGGGCGGCTGATCCAATGGCAAATCCCTTGCCAATAGCCGCGGTGGTGTTGCCAAGCGCATCCAGGCTGTCGGTGATTTCACGGGTCTCGGGGCCGAGCTTGCTCATTTGAGAAATTCCACCCGCGTTATCGGCTATAGGCCCATATGCGTCTACGGACATAGTTATTCCCACGGTGGCTAGCATACCCACCGCCGCAATGCTGATTCCGTAAAGACCCGCGTAGTTGTATGAAATCAGAATAGCGCCACAAATCGTTAACACCGGAAGCGCGGTGGACTGCATGCCCACGGCAAGACCACTGATGATGTTGGTGGCGACTCCGGTTTTGCAGGAGTCGGCAATTTTTTGGATCGGTTTTCCCGACGTGTACCATTCAGTGATCAGGCCAATGACCACTCCTGAAATAGCGCCCACAAGGACGCTGTAAAAAATTCCCAGTTCCACTTCCAAAATGTTTACCACCAAAAATGTGCCGGCCAGCAGCAGGGCCGCACTCACATAGGTAGAATTGCGGAGGGAGGCCGCCGGGCCCAGCGTCCGCAGAATACGCATGGACAGAATGCCTGCTATTGAAGCGATCAGGCCAATCAAACCCAGGAAGATCGGCAACGCCATGTAAACAGACTGATTCTCGCTGGTGATATTGAGAAATCTGGAGGTGCCAGCCGCCGCAATCGCAATGGTGGCAACCATAGAACCAACATAGCTTTCAAAGATATCCGCTCCCATTCCGGCAGTATCACCGACACAATCCCCCACGTTATCCGCTATCGTTGCAGGATTGCGGGGATCATCTTCCGGAATACCGGCCTCGACTTTCCCTACCAAGTCTGCCCCCACGTCGGCGGTCTTTGTGTAAATTCCGCCGCCGACCCGCGCGAACAGCGCAATAGAACTGGCGCCCATCCCATAGCCGGTAATATCCCCGGCATCCAACGTTCCTCTCAAATAAAGAAGGAATGCCAACCCGATGCCGAGTAGCCCCAGACTTGCCACCGAAAGCCCCATCACGGCACCGCCGTAAAACGCGACGTTTAAAGCTTGAATCAAACCGGAGTCCCGAGCCGCTTGCGAAGTACGCACGTTGGCCCGAGTGGCCGCTTTCATGCCAAAAAAACCCGCCAAAATGGAACTCAGTGCGCCGAAAATGAAGGCGAGAGCTGTCCACAGTGAGATGGCCCACGACAGAAGCGCGAACACAAGCAGGACAAAGCCGGCCAGAATGGTGTACTCGCGCCGCAAAAAAACCATCGCCCCTTGATGGATGGCGTCGGAGATCTCAATCATCAATCCGTCAGTGACGGTTATTCGTTTAATCGAGAAGTAAATCCAAGCAGCAAAGCCCAGCCCAATCAGACCACCAATCGGAAATATCAGCGGGTAGGAATCAAGCATTGCTCAATCTTCGGCTACAGGTTTAAGGCGGTTTTTCGAACGTTCGTTGAACACGGACATGGCGCGATCCAGACCGTCCACAATAATGGTTCGAATGGCTTCAATGGCCAGATCGATCATTTCATCCACAACCTTCCTCTCAGTTTTCGTGAAATTGCTCAAAACAAATTGCGAATAATCCTCCAGTGGTGTTTCCCCCGGAGAAATTCCCACCCGCAGGCGGGGAATCTGAGTTCCGAAAGACTGGATGATCGACTCCATCCCTTTCTGCCCCCCCGAGCTTCCCGATCTTCGAACCCGTATCGACCCGAGAGGCAGATCAATATCGTCGTAGACAATCAGCATTTGGGACAGATCCAGCGGATAGTGCTTTAAGAGTTCTTGCAGAGCACTTCCACTGAGATTCATGAAGGTCTGTGGCTTGGCAAGGACCACGATTTCTCCCGACTGCTCCAGCATGCAGGTCAATGATCGGGCGAAAATGCTCTCGAACTTCTTGCCATGTTGTTCCGCCAGCCGGTCCAGGATCATGAATCCTATATTGTGACGGCTTTTGCGGTACTGGGGACCGGGGTTGCCCAGGCCGGCGATGAGGTACACTCAGAATTACTCCTCTTCCCCTTCAGCTTTCCCTTCTTCAGCTTTACCTTTCTTGATGACCTCAGGTTCTGCGGCCACTGGTTCCACCACTGCTTCCACAACACGCTCAATGTGCGGCGGCACCACAGTTACCACTACCAGTTCTGCATCCGAAAGGACCCTGATTTTGGAATGGTCCACCGGTATGTTCTCCACGCGTATGGAATCACCGATAGCCAGACTCGAGACTTCAACGCGCAAGCGATCCGGGACATCACGAGGCAAACATTCTACCTCCACCTCACGGAGCACGATGTCCAGCACGCCCCCCGTTTCTTTTACTCCCTTGGGCACTCCCACAGCTTCTATGGGCACTTTGAATTCCATCATGCGATCCATGGCAATGGCCTGAAAATCCGCATGCAGCAGACGCCCTTGTACGGGATGAAGCTGGTATTCTTTGATCAGAACCTCCTTGGGGCTGCCATCGATGCTCAGCTTGAAGATGGTGTTGTGCCCGGTTTCCGAATGCAGGATATGAATTACATCTTTTGGATCTACGCTGATGGGGAGCGGCGCCATGCCTTCGCCGTACACGACGGCTGGAATTTTGCCGGTTCGCCTCAGCTGCCGATTGGCATTCTTTCCAAAAGTCTTTCTCGGCTCCGCGTTTACGATCATTTCAGCCATTTGTCAGACTCCTTACTCTCATCTTCCCCAAATACAAACTTATTATTTTAGCTTAGCTGGGATTTCTTGAACAGAAAGTGCCGCTATCGCTATTACACGAAGAGACGGCTCACCGACGTCTCTTCATGAATCGACTTGATGGCTTCCCCCAGAAGCCCGGCCACGCTGAGAACCTTAATCTTGGAAACCTGCTTTTCCGGGGAAAGCTGAATGGTATTGGTAACAATAACCTGCTCAAAGTGCGAATCCACAATTCTCTTTACTGCAGGCCCTGAAAGCACCGCGTGGGTTGACGCGGCAAACAGACGACACGCGCCTTCTCTCTTCAGGGCCTCAATCGCCCTCAACATTGTGCCCGCCGTGTCAATAATATCGTCAACGATAATAATGTTCTTGCCAACAACATCTCCCACGATGTTCATGACTTCCGCTTCGTTGTCGGCGACTCGCCGCTTGTCAATAATCGCCAGACCGGCATTCAAACGCTTGGCGTAAGCTCGAGCGCGTTCCACACCTCCGGAATCGGGAGAAACGACGGTGAGGTTTTCGATTCCAAGTTGCTGGATGAACTCCAGAATTATAGGCGTGGCGAAAAGGTGATCAACCGGGATATCAAAAAAACCCTGAATCTGCCCTACATGAAGGTCCATCGTGAGCATCCGATGGGTTCCGGCAGCCGAGATAAGATCTCCAACCAGCTTTGCGGTGATGGGGACTCGAGGTTTATCTTTCCTGTCCTGCCGGGCGTACCCGTAGTAGGGGACGACGGCGGTAATTCTCTTTGCAGAAGATCGCTTGAAAGCGTCGATCATGATGAGCATTTCCATGAGGTTCTCGTTTACGGGCGGGCAGGTAGGTTGGACGATGAAAACATCCTGACCGCGAACATTCTCCAAAATCTGGAAATTGACCTCATCATCACTGAATCGCTTGATGCTGCATTCACCTAAGGGGACACCCAGGTAGTTTGCGATCTCGCAGGCCAGCGTTCGATTGGCACTTCCGCTAAAAATCTTCAGTTCCGTCATTGGTTCTATTCAGGAAATTTCAGACCCGAACGCTTGAACTCGCGCCTGTAAGCGTTCCTGCCCAGGGTGCGACAATGGAACACCCGACCCAAATCGTTCCGTTCCACCGCCTCGGCAGCCCTGAGACGGCCTTCTGCGGAACTTATCGCCAGGAGGGTGGAGCCGCTCCCGCACAGTAGAATTTTTTCGCAACCCGCCTCCGCCAGGATCTGGCGCACTCGTTGGAGAAGCGGATATTTCTTAAAGAGCGGAGTCTCGAAATCGTTTTCCAGCAGAGCCGGGGAACACTTAAAGTTTTCAACAGCTTCGCGGAAGTTCTGCATTTTAGAAGCTGCGCCCCGGCTTGTCAATACGGCTTCAGGAGTCCAGGAGCCCCACATTTCCAGACCATAAGCCTCGCTGGTGCTGATGCTCATTCCGGGATGCACCAGAAGCAGCTCCCGCTCAGCGTTGTCAGGAAGCGGCGTGATGATTTCCCCTCTCCCCTCCCCCAGAGCGCTCCCACCCCACAGAAAGAAAGGAACGTCAGAACCGAGACGCCCGCCCAGTTCTGCAAGCTGTGAGAGTGACAGTCCTGCCTCCCATAACTGATTTAACGCCATTAGCGTGACGGCTGCGTTGCTGGAGCCTCCCCCCAGACCGGCCGACATCGGCACTCTCTTTTTCAGACGGATGAAAACTCCCTTTGTCCCGGAAACATGCTCTCGGAGCAAGCTTGCCGCCCGCAGGACCAGGTTTTCTCTTACCGGTCCGGGGGACCTGCCGTTAACCTCGAGTTGAATCACCGGCTGATCCAGAACCTGCAATTCCAGGCCATCCTTCAGATCAACCGTCTGATAGAGGGTCAGGATCTCATGGAACCCGTCGGAGCGTTTCCCCAATATCTTTAGAATCCAGTTCACCTTTGCAAAAGATGGGAGGGAAAGCAAGGCGGCCATTAGGAGGATTGCCGTCAAAAAAGGCTCAACGTTTCTCAGAACGCAGCTTTTTTAAGTCCGCCAGTTTCTCACGCACTTTCTTGAATTCTTCTCCGTCCTTGGCGAAGAACACAGACTGCTCGTAGAAATGTAGAGCCTTTTCGTAGTTTCCAAGTTTGGTGTACAGGTCACCCAAGTGATCAAAGATGGTCGGGTCGTTATCGGTCAGTTGAGCTGCACGGGTAAGATTGATTTCGGCCAATTCCAATTGATTGAGCCTGAAGTAAACCCAGCCGAGACTGTCAAGGTATGCGCCGTTATACGGATCCAGCTCCACAGCCCTTTTTATGTAGGAAAGTGCTTCATTCAAGCGCACGCCGCGATCGGCCAGCATGTAGCCCAAATAATTCAAGACGCCGTCATGGTCTGCGTTGTGGTCCAAAATCTTCTTGAAGACTTCTTCAGCGCTTTCGAATTCCTTTTTCCTTTCGAAGACAGCGCCCAGCTGAAACTGCATCCTTTCGCTATCGGGCTTATGAGAGAGGCCCTCCCGGATAGTTTTTTCTGCGTCACGCAATTTATTGCGGTCCACATAAAGTTGGCTGAGCGCAAGATAAAATTGTTCCTCATCGGGTTTGGCGCGAATATGTTCTCGCACCACTTCCACAGCCGCGTCGAACCTGTCGGCAGCGGCCAACACCTGAGCGCGGGCAACAGCGACGCTGGCCTCTTGAGGATTCTTTCTAATCAGTTGTTCACTTGCCGAAAGTGCTTCATCCAGTTTTCCAGCATCCCTCAGAACGTAAACCAGCCGTAATGCAGGCAGGTAATCGTCAGGACTGTTGCCCTTCATCTGGCGGAAAATTTCTGCCGCTTTGTCAAACTGGCGGGTGGCCTGATACAGCATGCCCAGCTGAGTGCGAAACAAATCACGATTCTGCAGCTGTCCCGGCGAATACTTTCCGTCGCTCGATTCTGTGATCTTCAGGAGATGATCAAACTTCTCTATGGCTTGAAGACGCTCTCCCAGCTCCGCCAGGATTCGGCCCAACTCGTAATTGGCCTCCACGTGATTGGAGTCCACTCGGAGCACCGAATAAAACGCTTCAGCAGCTTCTGAGTACTGCTTATTGTCCCGCAACGACTTTCCGAGGTGCAGGTGGATTTCAATATTTTGGAGGTTTTGCGCAGCGAGATCGCGCAGAATGGGTATCGCTTCCCGGTAGCGTTTCTGTTCTGAGAGAAGCACTCCCAGCTTCGTGCTCACTTCTGCATCTGAGCCGTACTTTAGAGCCCGGCTATAAGTTTCAATCGCCTTCTGGTAATCACGTTTTTCCTCGTAAACACGGGCCAGGAGCTTCAAATGGTCCAGGTTGCTCTCCCGTAATTTCAACGACCGTTCCAGAGTCTCAATGGCCTGGTCCAGCTCTTTCAACTCGATGTGGGCCAGCGCCTTGAAGTAATAACCCTGAACTGACGGCTGCAACTCGTTCAAATGGGAAAACAGCTGTTCGGCAACCCGGTAGTTCTTTCTGATGAGTTGAAGCCTGCCCAGCGAATAAAGTGCCTCATAATGATCCGGTTCCAGTTCCAGAACCCGGCTGAATTCTTCAACCGCCTTGTCCAGCATCCCTTCCTGTCCACTTTCACGATAGCCAAAATAGATCTGGCCCAACAGAAAATGGGGTTCCGGATCATTGGGGTTACGTTTTATCGCAGCCTGACATTCTTCGACCGCACGCCTCAGTTCGCCTGACTCCCAGAGCGTTCGCGCAAATTCCATCCTCAAGTAAGCGCTCTCGGGATCAATCGCGATTGCTTTCTCGAACTGCGCGATCGATTCTGAGTACTCCTTATGAAAGTCATGCATTTTGGCAAGGCTGAAGTGGTAATAAGCTTTGGCCTTTTCGTCAGCAGCGGCCAGCGTGACGTTACTGACAAGGACAAGAATCAGCGAAAGCAGAAGCGAAGCGAAATGCATGGTAGATATTATGTCACAGACGAATCATTCAACAACTGTAGCCACCCTCTGTGCCGGAACAATGGACATGAGTTCGAGGTCATCTGCAAAAAAAAGTTCCAATCCCACCAGAGGTTGGTCCGAAGTGATACGAATGAATCCATCCAACATGGGAGGCAGGTCGGGAAATAACTCTTTTAGTAGCCGTATCTCCCGGGCTCCGGCAGGAATAGCAAACCTTCGATTGGCCTTCTTTGTTCCCAAGGCGTCAAATACCTCCATTGTCACGTCAGCGCTCAAGCCACCCGGATTGACCAAAGCAACTCCCGTAGAAAGTCCTAGGCTTTGTGCCACGTGGGAGAAGACAAAATCTGAAAGAAGGACCGGCTGCAGCGGTATTGCCGTCATAGCTTTTCCTGAAAACGCCTGGATCTCGATGTTGCCGGCAATGCCTGTATGACTGCTCTCGACTAAAACCCAACCGGAAACTGCCGTGCCGTTGTCAGTTAAACCAAAGAGTTCCGCTATGTCGCGGCGGAGCGACTGACCCGGTTCCATTTCAAGCGTCACTATCGCCAGCTGCTGTCCCTGATTCCCCTTCAGCGTGAGCTGAACGGACGCTTTTTCGGAGCCTACATAAACCAGGGTTAGAAACGTGTTGGAACCGTTAAAAAGAGCGACCTGAGGCGCATATTGCGTCTTGTCAAGCCGCGCCCTGGACCCGGTCAGGGGAATGGCATTCAGGCTCGCCAGCCGCTCAGAATCAAAGTATCGCTCAAAGGCGATCACCCCTTCCCGGCTCTGGAAGACCAGAAAGCCGGATTGAAAGTCCTTGAAAGCATTCTCAGAAAATAGGCCCTCTTGCTTATCATCGGCTGGATTGGGGTCACGAACCAAAGCAACCAAACTCGCGTTCCCCACCAGCGAACGGTCAATTTCCTCCAGCGTGGTGCCCCCCGAACTTACAAGAGCAATGCTAACGGTTGTCGGGTTCAAATTGGGATTCACTACTACCACCTCGGTTTGAAATCCGTCAGTCACACGGACTTCCGGCAGTAACAGCTCAGTTCCCGTGAAAAATGACGCCAGACCCCCATCGAGGCGCTTTAGAGAATGATCTCCAGTCATGAAAAAGCTGCTGAATCGAGGGCTTTCGATATCGAATTCAGCCCATCCTTGCAGGCTTTGTCCGGCAGACACGTTAAACAGACCGGCTGCAGTGCGTGCGAGTTGGTTTCCCGGACTCAGGCGAATTCTGACAGGATTGGTAACCTCCACAACCTCGGGGGTCTCCCGATTGTCCGTGAAAACCGCGCCTTCGATGTCAAACCCCTTCAAGAGAATCTCAGATTCCAAGCCGGAATTGTTAGTTACCGCCACCCCGGTAAACCACTGGTCGGTCGCAAGCAGGCGAGGTATCACAAAACGTTGAGTTGGCCTCAACAAATCAACCGTGTTGGCGTTGAAATTCAGAACGGTGATCACGCTGCCATCAGGCGACAAGGAAACATCAAGCGGCGCCGCGGAGACCGCAAAAGTGACCCCTCCCGAGGTGCGCTCCACAGTCTTGCCCACCTTGACAGAACGGATGAACTCCCCCGCCCCCATATGAAAGACCAGTAAAACGTCATCAATCGGAGCTGGAATGTAAAGCAAAGAGCCATCTGCGGAGAATACCGGACGCGTCGTGGACTTAAAATCCCCGAAAGGAACGCTAAAAACCTTCAACTCCTGCGTGGCAGGCTCAATAAAAACTAGGCTAAGGCCCGTGAGTACCACAAATGACTTGCCATTGGGTGTCGTTCCTGAATAAGCCGGCAATCCTCCAATCTCAAAAATTTTCACCACTTCACCCGTTTGCAAATCAAGCATCAGGGCGTGGTCTGTGGCCAAAGCGGGCACCAAAGCGAACCCCGAGGAGCTATTCTCGCGATCTGTGATAAGACCGAATCTTCCATCGGCTGTAAGCGCGACGCGGTCGGAGGCAAAGAAATCATGTACCGGTTCATCGGCTTTCACCTCTGGCGCGATGGAAGTGCGTACAGAAAAATTGGCAGTGTCGATGATTTGGACCGAATCAGGAACCTCACGCCGGTCCACAAAGGGCGAGCCCACCAGGACCGCCGCAAGAAAACTGTAGTCCGCCGCCATGGTCAGCGCACTGGGACGGCTTCCCTCTTCCAGTTTGAGACGAGGAGTAATCTCAGTGGCGTCGTCCACCCTGAAACGAATGATCTCGTCTGTACCTGAAGAAGCCACAAAGCCTGTCTTGCTGTCCGCTGAGAAAACAATGTTATTCGCAAAGGAAAAAAGAACGTTGGTCAACTCCAGTGCCTTGACTTGTAGAGTCACTGTTTCAATGACCGTGATGGAGCCAATCAGTTTCCCCTGATTCCTGCCCGGCTGGGGTAGATTATCGGAAAAGAAGAGCGAAACTACCGCCAGTTTTTTCCCGTCCGGCGTCAAAGTGATTAGCGCGGGGGTTTTCCCTACCGGGATTAAATGGGTGATGCGACCTGTACTCAGGTCAAAAACCGCCACTTGATCGGATCCTGTGTAACTCACAAAAGCCCTGCCGCTCTCTGGAGGAATCACGACATTTGGAGAAAAATTCAGGTCCGTGCTCTCCGAAGCTTCCGAAAGCGGGATTGTGTTGATGTCAAACTTGAGTTCCTGTTGCTCGGCTGATGGATCAACCGTTGCCACAAGTCTTTGAGCGCTGGCTGAAACTCCGGAAAAAAGAAGAAATAGAAATGAGAATGCAAAGCAATAATACATAAAAGTGCACACACTAAAAATTCAATGCAAAAGCTTGATTATACGATGAGTGTCGGATCACTAACAACACGCGGATGAGCTAATAACAACAGGAAAGCTCCACAGGAGTCAAATGCTTTCTGAGATTTGAAATTCGAGTCGTTTAACAAGTACACAATTCCACAACGAATTGATGCTTTGAAGCAGTAATGAACCGAGACTTGCAAGCTGGTCTTGCCAAACCGGCGATGCCACCGAAAGGATTAGAGTGCCGTTCTGTAATCCGGCAGGAAGGCACTTGCGGGCAACATCCGCCCCTACAATGCGAGGCCAGAGCTCTTTCAAAAAAATCAGGCTTACTTCTTCATCGGCTGCGATTGAGCTCAAAAAATTTGAAAGAAACGCTCCAATCTTTTCCGGCTGCCCTGATCGTGCTTCCACGAGTAGATTGTTGGATCTGGTCATGGCTTAATATGCCCCCGGCGGAAGCTTTGCAGAGAGTTCCTGCTGTTGTCGCAGCAACTCGGCATTCTCTGGAACTCCGGCTTTCAACTCTATGAAATCGGGTTCAACTTTCTGAATTTTTCCGCCCTCGTCAAAATAAAAACTCAGCTGTCCCAGGTATTGACCCTTATCCACCGTGGGTAGAATGATCGCATTGTTCACGCGTTCAGGAGTAGGAATGATAACTCTCTTTTCCGCCAGAAGAATGGCCCTTATTTCAGGGTGCCGGATGGCCAACTTCGTAGCCGTACCTCGTGAAATTGCCCCCAACAAAACAAGAAAATCCACACGGTCCTTGAGCGACGTCTTGGCCCGGTCCAATGCCTCGTCTGGGTCCAGAGCGCTAAAACCCGAATTGGGCTTTACACTGTCAGGACTGCTCAGACCCAGGAATCCAATACGGATATTCTTGCTGAGTTTCATTTCAGCTCCCGGGATTTCCAAAACTGTCTGAACAGCCGGGGCCGGGAGCGATTTAGATCGCGGGCCCAGGTTAGTCGAAATGATGACGGTGCGCCTTGCCGCTTGTGAGAGAGTTTTCCAGTAAAAGAGGTCCTCGGGTGCAAGGTTCAAAACGTGAAGAGGCAAGGCTGAAAGACTTTCCATCATCAACGCGTTCACTAGGTCCGCATTCGGGCCGGGGGGCTTCAGATAATTTCCACTATCCACATGAAGCACATAAGCTCCCGTCCTCTTCTCATAATCATGCGCATAGCCGGCTCGCCGAGCCAGCCCCCCTGTGGGATTATTCTTTCAGCCACATGGTTCAAAATTGCCTGCAATAAAACCGGTGAAGAACAGGGTGAGGATTCGGGGCGGCGCAGCAGTGGCTTGAAAAAAAATCAGGCCCAACCCCACCAGGGCGAGAAAAATACATCCCGGTCGGCGCATGGGCTCATTTTAGTTGAAGACCGTGTATCAGTAAACGCGTACGAATCTTGACAAAAGATTTCGACTCGTTAGATAAAATGGGTTGATTCTATGGAACACACGTTGGTTTTAAACGCGAGTTACGAGCCGCTTCAGATTGTTTCCTGGAAACGGGCCATTCGAATGCTATTCCAGGAAAAAGTGGAAGTCGTAGCAGAATACGATCGTGAAATTCGCAGCGTGACGGTTTCCATCAAGCTCCCCTCCGTGCTTCGACTTCTCCAATATGCCAGGGTTAAGCGCAATCACCATCAGGTAAAGTTCACGCGTAGCAATCTCTACGCTCGCGACGGCTATCGCTGCCAGTACTGCGGCGAACGAGTGGCCCTGAGTGAATTGACCTATGACCATGTCATCCCGGTGGCGCGCGGCGGCGGAAAAACGTGGGAAAACATTGTCACCTGCTGCATTCCCTGTAATCGCAGGAAAGGCGATCGAACCCCCGATGAAGCGGGGTTGTCGTTGCTGCGCGAGCCCAAAGCCCCTGCTGGTTTTCCTCAAAAAGTTCATTTCCTGCTGTACCAAAAGAAAGCTCCGGAAAGCTGGCGCAATTATATTTTTCTAAATGTGGGGCTGTCATTTCAGCTCTAAACGGCCGGCATTGGCCGTTTTTGCACGCTATCCCCGCCTGGGAACTGTTAAAACTCGCTTGCTCGGGGTTTTGAAACCTCAAGAGTGCCTGGACTTGCATCTTTCCCTTCTTTTGGACACGCTGGAACGAGTCTCCACTATTCCCGGCAGCACAGTTTGGCTGTATCTTTCGGACTGTAGCCCCGACGAAATGGCGTCGTTTTGCACGTCTTCGCATATCTCGGAAAAGGTCCAGGTGCGGCGTCAGGACGGCCGTGACTTGGGTGAACGGCTTTGCAACGGGCTTGAACAGATGCTCCAAACCTGCCGGCCTGTCATCTTGCTCGGGAGCGATAGCCCCACCCTTCCGCTCAATTACCTCCGGAAAGCGATCAGAATCCTTAGACAGTCTCCGGTGGTGCTTGGCCCTACTGAAGATGGTGGTTACTATTTGTTGGGTTTGCAGGATTTTCGAGTCGATTTGTTTCAGGCGATCGCATGGGGCACTTCCGCGGTCCTCCAGCAGACACTCCAGAACCTGCGGGGACAAAATCCAGTATTGCTGCCGATATGGTACGATGTGGACGTTCCGGACGATTTGACCCGCTTGAAAAGAGATCTCAGCCGATCATTTGAAGGATATCCACTCCGGACCGCGCACCTCTTGCAAGAACTGGTAAACTGAAAAACGGGCAGGGCGAATCGCAGCACACCAACCGCCAAAATTTGATGTTTCCGGCTGAGACTTTTTCTCCACGGACTCATCCTAGAAGTAGGGGAGTAATTTGACTCAACGTGTCCCGCTTTTTAAAATGGACCCAGCGGGCGACGCAAAAAAATGTCCTTAAAACAAAACGGTTTTGACAACAAACTTCGCGCTTTCGTCGAAAGAATTCTTGCGGTCGAGACAGCCCCATCGAGGCGTAAATTCGCTGCCGATCCTTTCAACATTTTCGAGGATGATCTTTCGGAACGCCGCCTGCGCCAGATCGCTATTTTCCTGGCCCTTCTTCTTCATTTGATTCTGTTTTTGATATACCTGCCGACGCGAAGCCAGGTCTTTATCCCAACTGAGCAAGTGGTGGTCTTGCGCTCTTTGGCCAAGCCAGGTTTGGTGGGGGGCGGTGGTGGAAGCTCACCTCAAGCAACTCCTCCTAAGCCTGTAAGCCAACCAGAAACCCCGAAAACTCCGGCAACGCTGATACCCATTCCTGATCCAACACCCGATGCTCCCGAAGTCATTCGCAAGAGGGAGATTGAACTACCCAAAGTGATTGAGGAAATCACGGAAAACTTTAACCTTGGAGAAATTAATGCTCCGGTGGGCTCTCCTGGAAAAGGTGGCAGTGGATCCGGCAGTGGTGCCGGAAGTGGGGTCGGAAGCGGCTCCGGAGGAGGAGCGGGTAGCGGTGAAGGCGGTGGAGTGGGAGACGGGAGTGGTCCCTACGTGATGGGGAGCGGGATCACCAATCCCGAACTCCTGGTGCAGACCACGCCCAATTATACGGACGAGGCAATCAGGGCCAAGATCCAGGGGACAGTGTACCTGCAGTGCATCATTCGCAAAGATGGGCGAGTAGACAGCTTTAAGGTCCTGAGGGGGTTAGGTTATGGGCTGGAAGAAAAAGCCATTCAAGAGATCGCAACCAAATGGAGATTTCGTCCAGGTATGCTCAATGGGCGGCCCGTAGACGTCCTGGCTCACATTGAAGTGAGTTTTAACCTTCGCTAAATCCTCTAAATTTGCAACAATCTATTCCCGCAACAACAGGGAGTCCACTGTGTCTGAATCTGTTGATTTAAAGTCTACGCTTAATCTTCCCCGTACCGATTTTTCAATGAAGGCAAGTCTGCCTGTCAACGAGCCACGCTTTCTCAAGCGCTGGGAAGAAATGCGACTGTACGAGAAAATCAGACAAGCCCGCGGCAACCGACCGACGTTTGTCCTCCATGACGGCCCGCCTTATGCCAATGGCCACATCCACCTGGGCCATGCGCTTAATAAGATTCTCAAGGATTTTATCGTCAAATGCCGAACCATGGCCGGCTTCAATTCCCCCTACGTTCCCGGATGGGATTGCCATGGTTTACCCATTGAAATTAAGGTGGTCGGGAAAAAACGAGTGGTGACCAACCCTCTGACCATTCGCAAGCAGTGCCGGGAGTATGCACAGAAATATGTGGAGATTCAAAGAGAGGAATTCAAACGACTGGCGATATTTGGCGAGTGGGATACGCCCTATCTGACCATGAGCAACCACTATGAGGCGGAAACTGCACGTCTCCTGGGCAGATTTGTCGAGAAAGGGAGCGTGTACCGAGCTCTCAAGCCGGTCCACTGGTGCGTCTCGTGCGAAACCGCTCTGGCGGAAGCTGAAGTAGAGTATCAGGATCACACCAGTCCGTCCATCTATGTGAAATTCCCTATCATCAAGGGGGCTGAGAAATTAAACGGATCATCACGGCCGTTCCATGTCCTGATCTGGACCACCACTCCCTGGACCTTACCCGCTAATCTGGCCATCTGCTTTCATCCGGATTTTGAATACGCGCGGGTCGACACCGATGTCGAGTCCTATATTATCGCCCGCCAGTTGGTGGAACGTGTTATGCAGGAATGCGGCGTGGCTGATTACAAGATCGGCGCCACATTTCCAGGTTCTGTTTTACTTGGCATTACCTCCAGACATCCCTGGATCGAACGAGAATCGCGTAGTCTTCTCGCAAAACACGTCACCCTCGAGCATGGGACTGGAGCCGTGCATACGGCCCCGGGTCACGGACAAGAAGATTACGAAATCGGAGTGGAGCACGGGCTTGACATTTATTGCCCGGTCGACAGCTCCGGAAAGTTTTCTTCAGAGGTGGAGCCTTTCGGGGGGCTTTCAGTGTTCGATGCTAATTCCAAAATCAATCAGCTGCTGGCTCGCAACGGTATGCTTCTGGCCGAGCGAAATATTCAGCACAGCTATCCCCACTGCTGGAGGTGCCATAATCCGGTCATTTTTCGCGCCACTCCCCAATGGTTCATCAGTATGGAGCATGATGGGCTTCGGCAAAAATCCCTGGAGGCAATCAAGAAGGTTCGCTGGATCCCGGCCTGGGGGGAGGATCGAATCAGCAACATGATTGCGAATCGCCCGGACTGGTGTATCAGCCGACAGAGAGTATGGGGGGTTCCCATCATCGTTTTCTACTGTACTTCCTGTCGAAAGCCGCTGTTAAAAGCCGACATCATTTATCGCATCGCCGATATTTTCGCTCAGGAAAGCGCCGATGCCTGGTACTCTCGATCCGTCCAAGAATTGCTCCCTCATAGGATCCAATGTGAATGCGGCGGTGCCGATTTCGAAAAGGAATTCGATATTCTGGATGTATGGTTCGACTCCGGCGTCAGCCACTCCGTGGTTCTGCAAGGGAGGAACGATCTTCCCTGGCCCGCTGATGTCTACTTGGAGGGCGGGGACCAATATCGCGGCTGGTTTCATAGTTCTCTTCTTGTCGCGGCTGGCGTTCGTAGCACCGCACCTTATCGGACTGTCATCTGTAACGGATGGACCCTGGATGCAGAAGGCCGGGCCATGTCGAAGTCGCTCGGAAACGTCATCTCCCCGCTGGATGTCATGAAAACCGATGGAGCGGAGATTCTGCGCCTATGGGTGGCTTCGATTGATTATACCGAGGATGTGCGCCTCGGAGAGGAGATCCTCTCCCGCCTTCGCGACGCTTACCGGAAGTTCCGCAACACCCACCGTTTCATGCTGGGCAACCTTTACGATTACGAAATCTCCAACACTGTGCCCCAAGAAGCACTGCCGGAACTGGACCGTTGGGCTCTGGCTCGACTGGCTCAAATAGCCAGGATTTCTCAAGACGGCTACCAACGTTATGAGTTCCATGTCGTGTACCACACATTGTTCAACTTCTGCGTACAGGACCTTTCCAGCTTTTACCTGGACATCATCAAGGACCGGCTTTACACCTCTGCTCCCCATTCTCACGGTCGGCGCTCAGCTCAAAGCACAATATTTATAATCACTGATACACTAGTGCGCCTGTTGGCGCCTCTTCTGCCGGTTACCTCCGAAGAGATCTGGCTCAAGCTTCACAAAAGCGACGCTCCCTTTGAATCGGTGCATCTTGCCGAATTTTCAGATCAGGTGAGTCGGTACGAAGATGGAGCGCTTTTAAACCGCTGGCAACGTTTTCGCGAACTGCGATCCTACGTCAGCAAAGCGCTCGAGGAGAGTAGACAACAAAAGTACATTGGTAACTCCCTGGAAGCGCGGGTGGAGCTTCGCTGCGGAGAGCAAGTGTATGAGTTTTTGAGCAGCATGGGGGACGACTTGAAAGCCTATTTCATCGTCTCTGAAGTCAAGCTGGACTTGCAGCCCGATCTGCCTGCCCAGGCGATGGAAGTGAAGATCTCCAGGGCTCCGGGGTTGAAATGTGATCGCTGCTGGACTTATTCCGAGACGGTCGGCAAGAGACCCGATCTACCTACGGTGTGTTCGCGATGCTATTTGGTGTTGCAGGAAGTCACTCCGCCGTTACGGTTCTGATGAAAGACATGCCTACTTTTTTCACCTTGCGAGCAGGCGCTTTGTCTTTGGGACTGCTGGTATTTGCGCTTGATTGGCTCACCAAGTATTGGATAAAGCATTCTGAGTGGTTACATTATCATCCAGTAATTCCGGGGTTCTTTACCATTCATTACGTTCAGAACCGCGGAATAGCATTTGGATTGTTTCATTCCATCGAGTCCGACTGGAAACCGCTGTTGCTGTCAGTCTTTGCTTTTTTTGGCCTTTTCATTGTCCTTTACTACATCTGGAAAACTCCGGAAAAACGTTGGCTGCCCTTTGTCTCGCTCGGCATGCTGCTGGGAGGTATTCTGGGAAATCTCACCGATCGTATCTGGAATGGTTCCGTGGTCGATTTCCTGGAGCTGCATTGGGGAGAAGTATACAGCTGGCCCACATTTAATATTGCCGATTCTGCAATTACCGTAGGAGTATTTCTCCTTATTTACGAGACATTTTTTTCCAAATGATAAAGATCGTGTTAATGCTCCACCCCAAATCGAAGTGATGACACATCATTTCTTTCAAAAACGATACGCTTTTCGGCCGGTGGTTTTGGTCTTTCTGCATTGTTTCCTTCCCGCTTTTGCGCAGACCCCGAGCCCTCGAGAGATCCTCGCGCGAGTCGAGGCGAGATATCGATCATTACATACCCTCTCAGCGCAATTCGAGCAGGTCTTTCGAGGAGGCCCGACCGAAAAACGCGAGAGTGGGATTGTTTTCATGAAGAGGCCTGGGAAGATGTACTGGGAATATCGCAACCCCACAGCCAAGGTCTTCGTGGCAGATGGCAAGCGGAGCTACTTCTACGTCCCGCAGGACCGCCACGTCATCGTTTCCGAATTGGACACGACGAAATCGGGCAACCCGCTTTTATTCCTACTTGGACAGGGGGAGCTCGAGCGCGATTTTACTGTAGAAAGGGAGAACGCGCTGGGAGGTCAAACACTGGGAAATGTGCTGCTGCGGCTTTCTCCCAAACAACCTTCAGCGGAGTTCGCATCCGTGGTGATCGAAGTAGATCCAGATCAGAGCTATGCTATCCGCCGTTTGATCGTTTTTGAGCACGTCGGGAATCAAAACGAGTATATCTTTACCCATGTTCTGGAAAATATCCCTATCCCTGATCGCCGTTTTGAGTTTAAGGTGCCTGCGGGCACAAAAGTCATCCAGGCCAACGGCTAGTATCTCAGAGCACAAATAAGCGTACGATTGCGAGTGGAGTTTGTGATGCGAGGTCAAGGAGCGAGAAACAGGAACGCTCCCTTGAAAAGCTAAAGTAGTTGATTCTATTTGGATAGGGTCTTCCTGCTATTGATGGGCCGCAGGCTCATGGACATTCGTTGACGTTCAGGTCGCGGCCCCCATCAAACGCGGGGTCGTCTTGGCGCTGTCAAATTGCCAGACTGCCTGCTTCTCCATTGACCATCGGTAGGCGAGCCGTAGAGAATGTGCATTACTTTAGGATCAACGGTTTTGTTTAGGAGTGCCGATTGAGTAAAACGAGAGCCACCATTACTGCGCTGGGGGTGTATTTCCCCGAAAAACGCGTTACAAACCTGGACATGGCGAAGGTCGTCAATACTTCAGACGAGTGGATCCGTGAACGTACCGGTATTGTGGAGCGCAGGATGATCCAGGCTGGGCAGTCCAATAGCGATCTTTCCGCCAAGGCCATCGAAGATGCATTACGCGATCGCAAGGTGGATCCAAGCGAGCTGGATTTAATCATCGTGGCTACGGTGACGCCCGACATGATGTTTCCCTCGACGGCGTGTATCATCCAAGAAAAGATCGGCGCCAGAAAGGCATGGGGCTTTGATCTTTCGGGCGCCTGTTCCGGTTTTCTTTACGCGCTGGCAACCGGTGCTCAGTTTATCCAGAACAACCTCTACAAGAAGGTCCTGATTGTCGGCACCGACGTAATGAGCTCGATTTTGAATTTTGAAGATCGGACCACGTGTATTCTTTTTGGCGATGGCGCGGGAGCTGTGCTGCTGGAGCCCAGCACCGAGGATAATTTGGGAATACTTGATTTCATTCTGCGCAGCGACGGTGCCGGAGGGAAATTCCTGTATATGCCTGGAGGAGGAAGCCTGCATCCTGCCTCTCACGAGACAGTGGACAAAAAAATGCACTATGTACACCAGGACGGGCGCAATGTTTTTAAGTTCGCAGTGAAATGGATGAGCGAAGCATGTGAGGAATTGTTGCGGAGAAACGGCCTCACTTCGGAAGATGTGAGTTTGTACGTGCCACACCAGGCCAACTTACGAATAATAAATTCCAGCGTCGAGCGCCTGAAACTCCCTCCAGAACGTGTCGTCATCAATATCGATCGTTATGCAAATACTACCGCCGCAACCATCCCCAGCGGGCTGACTGAAGCCTATCGCTGCGGGCGCTTAAAAAAAGGGAGTCTGGTGCTGATGGCCAGTTTCGGTGCTGGATTCACCTGGGGAAGCATGCTGCTGCGATGGGGCCTTGAGCCAAAAAAGCCTTAGGGCAATTAAATCAATTCAGCGCAACTGAAAATCGATTCCCGCTCTGATTTGAAAGGGTGTCCCTATAAAATCGACTGGGCTCCGGTTAACAATGATTCTTGTATCTGTCAGGTTCTCCATTGCCAGAAAGGCGCGCATCGAATCACCGAAGCCCCGAGCCAAATAAAGATCCAATTGAGAATAATCATCTAGAAGCAATGTGTTGAGATCGTCATCGAATTGTGATCCAACGTAACGCCCCGTCAGCGAGAGGCGTGTGGATTTCCACAAAGCCACGTCCACGCTCAACGTCATGCGATGCTCCGGGACCTGGGGAAGTCTCTTGCCGAAAAGTTGCACCTGCCCGGTTTCAACTCTACTCCTGTCCAGGAGATAACGACCTTCTAATTTGACCTCCGGCATAGGTAGCCACTGTGCGCTGGCTTGAAAACCTCGCACCCGAACTTCTCCCAGGTTTTGCCTCTGGCGAGTCACCAGAGCCGGAGTTGTTTCCAAGGTGACATTGGCAACCGGCCGATCCAGAGAGTTGAGAAAAGCTCCCACTTCAATTCTCAGTGCATCCGACCATTGAAAGCGAATGCCGGTCTCTCCTCCGTTGAGGCTTTCTGTTTTCAGATTGGAGTTGGCATTGGTTACTACGTTGCCTACGCGGAACTCGCGGTACAGCTCATTGAGCGTCGGCGCTCGGAATGAACGATAAACCGAACCGTACAGTATAGTCGCCTCAGCAAGCCGGTAACTAACACCCACCCGCGGCGAAAACACGGTTTCGGACCGGTCGGGAATTCCCTGAAACTCAGTTGGAGTTGCAGGAGGAGCGCTTCCGCGCCTGCCGTTAATGTTGCGCCACCAGTCGAGTCTTCCTCCCAGCGTAACCTCGAGACGGGAGCTCCAGCGAATCACATCCTGAGCAAAAAAGCCAATCGTGGATTGTTCGCCGCCTCCAACGCGAATCAGCCCGACTCTAGGACCAAAAAAAACTGCATCTCTGCCGATTCCACTGACCCTCCAGAAATCGATGCCTGAAAACATCGCTTGCCTTCCTCTGGAAGCGAGCCATGTCGCCGAAAAACCTCCATCGGCAGTCGGCACATGCTGCTGGGTGGCCATTCTCTCTGAATTCCGATCCTGGGCCACGGCTGTAAAGTTGCTTTCGAAAATGGTGCGACGAAAAAAGGATCGAAACTGCAGGTGATCTTGTCCTGTAGGGGACCAGAACAGGGAAGCTGAAAAATCGTGTGAATCAGTATTGTTGACCGATAGAGGAGTGCCGGTGTTTCGATCCTCATGAAGAATCCCCGCCTCTAACGACCAGAGGACACTTCCCCATTGCCATTCCGAAACTACCCGCAGACTTTGATGCTCCGAGCCGGACGGAATGTCCACTTTGCCTGCCTGCCTCTCGTCAACCACAACATAGCCGCCGAAGTCCAGCAAAGATGTGGCCAGTGAAAAGCCCCAATTGCCCAGCCGGTGAGAAAGATAAACATCTCCTTTGAGCGACTCGTCATTGCCCAGACTTCCCTGGACTTCAGCGACGGCTGCCTCAGGCCTGCGCCGGATCATCTGGACGACCCCACCCAGTGAATAATTGCCATGCAGACCCGTTCCAGCGCCGTTGGCAATCTCCACGCGCTGGAGGCTCAACGGCGGAATCCGATTCCAGTAGACCCATCCGCCGAAAGCATCGTTTTGCGGAACTCCATCGACAAGAAGCAAGGAACGACTCACCCCGCTGGGACCGATTCCTCTTAGCGAGACCCCTTGAGTGGTAGGATGGGATACCAGGCTGCTGGAACGACGAAAAAGCGAGAACTCAGGAAATTCGCGTAATCTCTCCTCAATGCTGCGCTGTGGCATGGACCTGATCTCATCCATAGCCAAGACTTCGACGCGAGATGTAGCTGTGGCGCTTGGAGAGATCATACGTTCTGCAGTGACGGTGACGCTTTCCTGCAAGGACCCCAGGGTGATCTCGATCTCGATTTCTCCGTTTTCAGCAACGGCAATGATTTTTTCAACGGGCGGGTATGGAAATCTCAACAGGAGCAGCTGGTAGCTTCCTGGAGCAATATTGTCGATGCGGAATTCTCCATGGGTGTCCGAGGTGACTTCCTGCAACTCACGCCCATCTCTAATCAAATGAACCTTTACGCCTGAAAGCGGCGTCAAGCCGTTGACTTTTCCGCGCAGAGAAGCCGCATTTAAAGATCCCATAAACAAGAGCGCGGAAAGCAGGAGGACGGCATTCTCCCATCCAAGCCAATGGCGATTTGCATTCTTGAGCATGTTTTAGATTAGCCCCTGTATAACTAATCTAAGCACATGTAGACTTTTTTTCTACTACTTGGCTGCAGAAAACACTCAGCGGCCGCTGGAGATAAGATCAGGACACCGGTGGGAAAACTTAGATGAACAGCTCTTCTTCGGAAACTACATCTTTGGGATGAGAAGCTTTTCTAGAGAACAAATAGCCCAGGCCTGCGCGCACCCCTTTTACAAGACTGGAGATTTCTGCCACAGGTTGCAAGACGTCTCGTTGGATTGTGCTCGTCACCTGTTCAAACTTTTGTACCGTATCGGTCACTACGTAATCCACTTTAGCCGATTGTTCACGCGAGAACTGAATAAGGTCCTTTAAGAGATAATCAGCGTCTCGTGTGCGTTCCTGAATCATCTGAGAGAGAAGAGTGCTTGTGCGGTTTATTTCGGAAACAATGTGGGTAAGGGGCTGCAACCCCTCCGCAGTTTGCTTAAGGCCTGCGACGACTTCGGTGATGTCCCGCCGCAAGCCTTCTGTTTGTTTCTCAAGCTTGTCGGTGAGTCGGCGAGCTCGCTTGAAAGTCGCCCAGACAACAATACATTGCATTAAGAATGCTACGGCCGTAGCCGCCACCATAATCAACAACAGATCCTCGACTCTCACAAATCCTTTGAATTTCTCTTATGAATTTCTCTTATGAAGGTTGTTCTTCAGTTTCCAGTTTCCTTTTCTCATCCTGATAAACCTGTCGGCCGGCTTCGATCGCCGCAGAGAGCTGTTCCTTCTGACGCGCCAGCGTATCGCGGCTGCGTTCGACTGTCTGACCCACTTTGTCGACGAGCTCCCGGGATTTCCCGCTAACGAAATCTCTGGTCTCGCGCGTTCTTCGCGTCAACTCGTCCGTGCCTTCACGGTATTTCTGCGCTAGAAAGTCACGGGTTTCCTCTCCAGATTTGGGAGCAAACAGGAGAGCTATCGACGCACCAACGAATCCGCCCATTAGAAAGTAAACCAGTTTTTCTCCACTTGAAGCCATCGCCTACCTCCTTTTGTTTTGATCATACCCCGACGACAGCATACTTACAAGGCACCATGTTTAACCACAAGTGTATAATCCAGCAATGTTTCGTCCCTGTAAAGCTCTCACAATTGCCGGCTCTGACAGCGGAGGTTGTGCCGGTATCCAGGCTGACTTGAAGACATTTGCTGCTCTGGGCGTACACGGGATGACTGCTATTACCTCTGTGACCGCTCAGGATACACTGCACGTCTATTTGGCAACTGACTTGCCCCTTGAGACCATTGGCGCGCAAGTCGATGCTGTCATGGAGGACATCGGGGCGCACGCTGTAAAAACTGGCATGCTTTCCTCAGCGGAAATCATTGTAACCGTTGCGAAAAAAATGAAGCAGTACAGCGTGGGCCGACTGGTGGTCGATCCTGTCATGGTCAGTACCGGGGGGGACCTTCTGATGCGCCTGGATGCGATTGAAGCCCTCAAAAGGGAATTGCTTCCCCTAGCTCTGGTGGTTACGCCTAATATGCGAGAAGCTGAATTCCTGACCGGCATGTCAATTGCCAGTGAAACAGATATCAAGAAGGCTGCGGCTGAAATTCTTAGCATGGGGCCTAGATCAGTGATTCTCAAAGGGGGACATTTTGAGGATCCTTTGTCTTCCACCGACTATTTCTTTGATGGGCAGAATTACCGGCGCCTCCAAGGCAAGCGTTTTCAGACTCGGAATACGCATGGTAGTGGATGTACCTTCGCCTCAGCGCTCACCGCATTCCTCGCCCGCGGGATGGACCTGACTGGGGCCGTGGAATGCGCCAAGTGTTACGTCACCGAAGCAATTCGGCACAGCTTTGCAATCGGGAAAGGCAGTGGACCTCTGGCACACTTTTACGAATTTTGGACAGAGGAATCGTAGCAAGAGACACGGCAGCCGGATTTCAGGAGAGTTCTTCGCTGAATTCAATCTTGTAGATTTCCAGGAAAGTAATCAGAAGCGAAACAATCAGAGGGCCGAGTACCAAACCAGAGAGCCCGAACAGTACCAATCCGCCGGCCAGCGCAAAAAATACCAGCAAGAGGTGCATCCCTTTAGTTCTTCCCTCGATGATTAAAGGCCTGACCACGTTGTCGGCAAGGCCGATGATGAAGGAGCCCAGCAGCACAAGGATGATCCCCTTCCAAACCGCTCCCCCAAGGATGAGGTAAATTGCCATGGGGACCCAGATGATCGCTGTGCCGA
Source organism: Acidobacteriota bacterium (assembly GCA_016211085.1). Taxonomy (GTDB): domain Bacteria; phylum Acidobacteriota; class UBA6911; order RPQK01; family JACQSY01; genus JACQSY01. The sequence continues at coordinate 80,525 of JACQSY010000015.1, forward strand.
ATATCGGCACCAGAGAGAAAAAAGCAGTAGCTGTGCCCCACAGGATCGGATTGTTGATTCCCAGAAAGAAAAAAGTTAATCCGGCCAACACTCCCTGGCAGATGCCGGTGGCGAAGATTCCAAAAAAAGTTGCGTAGGTGACGTCGCGCAGCTTGGCGAGCACCATGTCTTCGTATTCGGGAGCAAGCGGGACCAGCTTTTTAATCTCTAGCACAAAACGGTCACCGTCCCTGAAAAAAAAGAACATGGTGAAGATCATTACAAAGAAGTTGAGAAAGAACGAACCAATCCCTCCTAGAATCATGGAGTAGTGTTCCAGCAAGTATTGAGCAATGCGATCCACGACTGAAGAAACGGTAGAGGCCAGATCCACGCGCTGGATCCCCAGATAACGGCCCAAATGGCGCCAGAACTCATTGAGGACGGCGCTCTCCTGCCCCGGCAGGTTTCGCCCGAATTCACCTTGTTCGACAGCCTGACGAAAGCTGAGATAGGCAGCATTAAACTCACGGAAAAGAGCCAGAGAGAGAAGTACCAACGGCACAATAATGAGGATGGTGACAATGGCACACATGACGAGGGCGCTTAGATTGGAGCGTTGTCGGAGCATGCGATTCAGCTCCGAGTAATTGGGATAGAAGAGTGAGACCAGCGTGATGCCCAGAATCACTGCGATCAAGAAAGGCTCGAGAATCTTATAAAAGAGATAAAGAACCAGGACGAAGCTCAAGCCGAAAAAAAGACGTGGGAATCTAAAGGGTAGGGGCATGGGGTTTGTCCGCCTGCAGCTCCTGATAGTAGGGACAAAGATCAAGCAGAACACACTGGTCGTGCTGCGGACGTCGAGCGCGGCAGATTCTACGTCCGTGATGGATCAGGCGGTGCGAAAAGTCGATCCACTGGTCCTGTGGAATCTTCTCCATGAGATCTCTTTCAATTTTTTCAGGCTGTGTCTGGGCAGTCAGGCCCAGGCGCTGTGCCACCCGGCTTACATGTGTGTCGACCACGATGCCGCTTGGTATTCTAAAGGCGGTCCCGAGTACCACGTTGGCCGTTTTGCGTGCCACACCCGGCAACTCCAAAAGATCGTCCATACGACGCGGAATACGTCCCTTAAACTGCCGAACCAGCTTTTGAGCTGCTGCAATCAAATTTCGGGCTTTGTTTCTAAAGAAACCCGTACTGCGAATCAATCCTTCAAGCTCCGATGGCTTTGCCTGGGCCAAGGTTCTGGAACTCGGATAACGCTTAAAAACCTCGGGCGTGACCTTGTTCACTCTCTCATCTGTGCATTGCGCCGATAGAATTGTCGCGACCAGCAGTTCGTATGCGTTACGATGGCGTAACGCGCAAGTGGCATCAGGATACTCCGCCTGCAGCCGAAGCAGTATTTCCGCAATTCTTCTCCTCTCTTTTTCCCGCGTAAGGTCTCCTATTCTGGACATGGGTGCCATCATACATCAGCGTGGGACACAGCAGCGGTTTCCTTTTCTGATAGAATAAAAAACGTATGAAATTTAACTTTAAGCTGCCTCTTTTACTCTTACCTCTTGTCGCTTTCTTTATCATGATTTACAGCTTTAATGCCGAGGCCGGGTTGAAATATAAGAAGGAAACCGGCAAGAAATGTACGTTTTGCCATGTGTCGATTCCTCAGAAAGGGGATGAGGATCCAAAGCTGAATGAGGATGGCAAACTCTTCAAAAATAACGGTTACAAATTGACCGAAGAGCAGAGAAACAAACCGGACTGAGGGGGGCTGGAAGACCTTCGCCTCAGAACGAGACACTCTGGATTACTGAGTGCTAAAACGAGCCATTCCCGCTGCACCCACTACGCCGGAGAATTCTCCCATTTTGCCTGGCAAAACTCTTGTCTCCGCCCCCACCTGCGGAAACGCGATCTTCGCCAGGTGTTCACGAAGTGGCCGAAACAGCAGTTCGCCTGCGTTAGCCACGGCACCGGCAATAACCACTGCCTGCGGATTCAAAATATTCAGGACGTTATTGATTCCGATTGCCAGAAACCATGCCGTCTCATCGAAGAGACGCCGTGCAAAAGCATCCCCCTGAAGAGCGCTTTGGAAGATCTTCTTAGACGTCAGTGGTTTTTCCACATGGTGGAGGACGGAGGCTGCGCCTGCTTTCAATGCTTCCTCCCCTCTTGCTGAAATTGCCGTCGCTGAGACATAGGCTTCCAAACAACCCTGATTCCCGCAGTGGCAGGGGCGGCCGTTTGCCACAATCACCATGTGACCAATATGACCGGCAACCCCTTGAAAGCCGTGGTGGATTCTTCCTCCTAGAATGATGCCTCCTCCAACGCCGGTGCCCAGGGTTAGGCCCACGATATCTTCGTACGGTCTTCCCGCTCCAACCCACCATTCGCCAAAGGTGGCAGCAACAGCATCGTTGTCAACGATCACTGGCTTTCGAAGCCGCTCTTCCAACAGCGCCTTCAGCGGAACGTTCGTCCAGCGGAGATTAGGAGTGAAGACAACCGTTCCGGTTTTTAAATCGAGAGGCCCCGGAGAGCCGACGCCAATGCTGGCGATGTCTGAGAAGCGTTCCCCACCGGGACCGCACAATAACTGAAGCCGGTCCGCCATCTTATCGATGATGGCGGTGGCTCCCCTGGCCACGTCGGTGGGAAAATTATCCTGAGCCAATAATTCTCCTTGAGAATCCACTAATCCGACGGTGATCGAAGTGCCTCCTAGGTCAATTCCTCCGTAAATTGGTGCCCTTTTCACTTTTGAGCTATTGCCTTGTGGTAGAGACCAATGTACTCGGATGCGCGGCGGTCCCAGCTAAAATCCTGGCACATGCAATTTTGCACGAGTTGTGACCACAGTTCACGATTCCTCCAGATATCCAGCGCACGGTGAAGCGCTTCTAGGAAGGGTTCAGGCGCATGCCGCTGAAACTTGAATCCATTGCCCTTCTTCGAGGTTGGATGAAACTCCGTCACCGTGTCGGCTAGTCCCCCGGTGTTTCGAACGATTGGTACTGTTCCGTAGCGCATACTGTACATCTGATTAAGCCCACACGGCTCATAGCGCGAGGGCATTAGAAAAAGGTCGCAGCCGGCTTCAATGCGATGTGCAAGCTTGTTGTCGAAAGCGAAGCGAACCCAGAACTTGCCAGAATTTTCTTCAGCTAGCTCCTGGAGCATTTGATGGTAGCGTGCAACTCCGGTCCCTAAGATCACCCACTGGCATTCGAGCCTTGCCAGTTCCCTTTTCGCTCTGAAAAGCAGATCGAGCCCCTTCTGGTCTACCAGACGTGAGATCATTCCGATCAGAGGAGCATCACCAACCGGCAGGCCACATGATTCTTGAAGTTGTTGTTTATTTACGAGTTTCCCGCTCAAGTCTCTTTCCGAATAGTTCGCATAGAGCAGGCGGTCGGTGCGAGGATCCCACTCGATGGTATCGATGCCGTTCAAGATTCCAAAAAATTTTCCTTCTCTTTGCCGGAGAACGGCGGCCAATCCCGCTCCATATTCGTCGTTTTCCTGGATTTCACGGGCATACGTAGGGCTGACCGTGTTCAAGAGATCCGCATAAAGGATACCCGCCTTCATGAGGTTTATTCGGCCATAGTATTCAAAAGGGCTCATCGGATAGAACAATTCCGGGGGGAGTCCGGTGAGCGGGAATTTTCCCGCCTCGAAAATACCCTGATAGGCAACGTTATGGATGGTGAACACAGTCGCTATGTTTTGGTAGAAGGATTCGGCCATTCGTTGAAGCTTCAGGAATGCAGGTATCAGTGCGGTTTGTGAGTCATGACAATGGAGCAGGTCCGGCTTCCAGGAAATCCGTGGCAAGGCATCCAACGCCGCCTGCATGAAGAAATTGAAACGTTCAAAATTGTCAGCAAAGCCCTCTCCGGAGGCCGGCTCGTTATAAATTCCTTCCCGGTCAAAGAGTTCGTGGTTGGAAATAAAGTAGGTCAGGGGGGGGGTCTGGTGGCTTTCGACATAAATTGCTGCGCTGTAGGCCTGGGTTCCCATTTTGATGTGGGGGAGGTCCAACAGTTTTACAAGCGGCGTTGACTTGCGGACTTCTGAATAGCAAGGTATGAGAATTCGCACATCCACTCCGTGTTTCAGAAGCGCACGTGAAAGTCCGACAACCATATCAGCGAGTCCGCCGGCTTTGGCATAAGGCTCCGCCTCAGCGGAAATCATGCAGACTCGCAAAGATTGATTGGACATCTGCTGCCGGCTTGGAACGTTAGGACGTCTGCTACAGGGATCACTTCAAAAAGAAAAGAAGATTTGCCTTAACACATCCCCAGAATAACACAGAAAAAGAAGGGACGGAGTTCAGCGGGCGGGCAGAAGGGGAAAAGAAGGGGACGGAACAAAGTTTTTGAGGGGGTTCGTGTTTTTATGGGCTGGTACGTTTTAGTGGGTATCAGTTTTGGAGGAGGATCCGCCTATCAATGGCCCGAGTGCCGCGTTTGAAACTTTCCGAGCAAGCGACCTGGTACCACCTGATCTCCCGAGTGGCAGGACACCGCCGTTGGTATCCTTTGCAAGAGGCTGGGGCCCGTCAGGTTTTTTTCCAGCTTTTGCGCCGATATCTTTCAGCCTATTTTATCGATGTGGCCGCCTATACTCTAATGGGAAACCATTACCATCTGGTGGTCCAATGCCGTGCCTTACGGAAGCTCTCACGGACCGAATTGCGGCACCGTGCCTCGCTTCTTTACCGTAACCCCGCCGAGTGGCCTCAGAGCGACCGTCAATGGAAACGCTTTAATAAGCGCCTGTTTGACGTGTCGGAATTTATGAGAAATCTTAATCAAGCATTGGCCCGCTGGTATAACGAGAGCCATGAGCGGCGTGGATGCCTTTTTGGTGAGCGCTTCAAGTCGGTGATCCTGGCCGACTTACCAGCGGTGCTCAGTTGCATACTTTATGTGGATCTCAATGCGCTTCGTGCCGGCCTGGTGGATAAGCCGGAGGAATGGAAGTGGGGTTCGATCCATGAAAGGGAGCGTCCGGGGGGGGTCCTGGCCCTGGTGCCCTTGGAGCAGATTCTGGTGGGCAGTCAGGATGCGCTCGGAGAATATCGTTTTCGATTGTATTGGAGTGGTGCAGTGGAGATGGCAGAGAGTGGTGGGGTGATTTCAGAACGAGCACGGCATGCAGAACGAGCGCAGGGCTTCCAAGGCGGGGAATATTTGCAGCCCCAGCCCGTGTTGAGCAATGGTCTGCTGATCGGCAAATTCAAAGAGGTGCTTGCCTGGGCCCGGCGCTTAACACGGCAACGGATCTACAGGCGGTGCCGAGAGCCGGTTGCTTTGTGCGGTTTTTTCTTTGCTCTTCGGGCACCCCGCAGCAGGAAGCTTGATCCGATGCCTTTCGCTGCCGGAGCCACCTGAAAACGCCACCTGCTGCGCCCCTTCTCCCAGTAAAAGTCCCAAATGTTTTTTTCCGGTGTTTGGTCGCTGCTCCTCATAGGATCCTGGCTGCTGATCTTAGACGTCCAGACATCCCTCAATCCGCATCTTACAATCACCCTGTCCCCTTTTTAGGTTGGGTCGTTTGGTCGCTCGCGCCCCTTTTCAGCCCTACTCTGGTTTTCTTGATATTGATACGTAATATAGTGATGCGCCCGTCACTCCCTCCTTCATCCCCGGTTGGTTGGTGGAGATACTCCGTCCCTTGTTTGGGGAGATGGGCCTTTGGAGGGCCGTTGACTAGAGTTTCTTGGGCACTACGTAGTCTTCACGCCCCGTGGATGCATAACCGGCCGATGTACGGGATCGTTTGAAAAAACCGAGTCCCACTAAGCCCGCCAAAGTAACCAGTAGCGCTCCCCCGGCAAAAGAAACCAGAGAAAACTTGTCCTGGACCCACGCTTGGAAACCGCTCGGCCGGAGGGTGAATTCGAGCGGATCTAAAAAAATCTTCTGCTCTTCGGAATTAATCAGTTGAAGATGAAGCGAAATCGGTTGTCTGCTCGACAGATTCCCGCCTAGCAACCACTCCCACTGCATAGGAGAGCGTGGTGCGATCGATTGCTCTCCCGGCGTTTTTAACAATGTAGCCTCAAATCCAGGTGCTCCGGACCAGGCCGCCATCGCCACTGCACCTGACCCCAGAGTGGCATAGAGCTTTCTCTCTTCCTCGCTGAATTCCACGATGTCTGGAGAGTGCATTGAAAACCCAACTGTGTAAATCCTCCCCGCCGTCTCCGGCACTTTGACCTCCAGAATGCCAATTTTCCGCTGGTTCATCAACAGATCGGCAAGTAAATAGTCGCCATCTTCGCGCCGTTCCCAACGCTTCTCCCAACTCAGGCTCTGGTCAAGCAATATCGCACGCTCCAGAATCTCTTTTCGATTGCGTGTTTCTGTATATCTGCCTGCAAGGCTGTCACGGTTAGAGGTCAGATTCTTAAAATCAGAATTCAGCCGTTCGTTTAAAGCCTGAGCCTGTTTCAGCTCAGCGGACAACAGCTCATTTTTCTTGTTCAACTGCTCGAGTTCTTTTCCAAGCTGTTGCAGTTTTTGCGACAATCCTTGACGATCACTCCTAAGAGACTCAATTCCACTGCTCAGCGCCTCGACTTGCTTCCCCAAGTCTCCCGCTTCAGCGGTTTTTACGCCCATCTTTTTTAGCAACTCGTTTGTCTGCAACTCGTAATCGCGATTGCGCCGTTGCAGTTGTGCAATCTGTCGCTCGAGATTGCCTCGCTGGTTGGAAAGCCGCTGCTGTTCCTCGCGCAACTGCTGAAGAGTCTCCTTATTCTGGCCTGTTTCGATCCGCAGCTGTTGGAGCTGTGATTCCAGCCTTCGTCGATCATTCGAAAGCCGGTCTGTTTCCTTGGTCATTTCTTGCAAGCGCGCTTTTGACTCGGCCGCTTCCCGACGGGCTGCCACGTATTCAGGATTCTTTTCCGAGATTGCCTTGATGACAAACTCCTTATCTGCCCCGGTGGTGGAAGAGAATTGTTCAATCAGCTGGTCATACTGATCCTTTATGAATTTCTCACGGGCTGTTTCCACATCAGCGTAGTGAAGGCCCTCGGTAAAGGCTCCGGCGAGAGCCGTGTCAAATGTGCGGCTCTGCGAAAAATTCTCATCCAAACGAGTGGCGAATTTAAAAATCAGCTGACTCTCACGATTCAAGTCGATCGACGACACATTAAAGCGAATGTAATCGTCTTCAAAAGCCACGCCGGTGATCCTTATCTGATCTCCAACTTTGAAAGCCAGCGGATCCGCAATGTTCGAATTGTCCACACCAACGCCCGATCCGGTGACATGGAGGGTTTGGCGAAGCCCCCGCACTGGAATCTTCAAAAACATGGCGCGGTTCTTGTAGCGCTGGATGTAAGAGGTTTCAATTTCCTTGCGAACTCCTGCCAGCACGGGAAGAGCGGCAAGCATCAGGACGCACACAGTTTTCAGCTTCATCATTTTGAAAAATACCCAAAGAGTGTGACGGTGATTTTAACATAACGGCTCTGCGCGACGCGGGGCTCCCAGTAGAGTGATAAAATCCAAAACACTCGATTTTTTGGGGAAGTTGCATGCGGGAAAACGATCTCCTGATCGTCAACGAGATTTTTTTTAGCATACAGGGGGAATCCTCCCATGCCGGCAAAACTTGCGCCTTTGTAAGGCTGACCTATTGCAATCTTCGTTGCACCTATTGTGACACCGAATATGCCTTTTACGAGGGGAAGGGCCTGTCGGTTGATGAGATTATCAACCGAATCAATCAGTTTCCTACGGAACTTGTCGAAATCACGGGCGGTGAACCACTGCTTCAGAAAAATGTACACAAGCTGATCCGACGACTGCTCGATTCCGGTAAAACGGTGCTCATTGAAACCGGCGGCAGTCTCGACATTAAAGTGGTTGATCCTCGTGCCATTTTAATCTACGACATAAAATGCCCGGACAGCGGCATGCACGCACAAAATCTTTGGCGCAACCTGAACTTCTTGAAAACCTCTGATGAAGTAAAGTTTGTTATCTCCTCGCGGAGCGACTATCAATGGGCGCGAGACATTCTGCGCCAATATCAACTGGATGCGAAGCACACGGTTTTGTTTTCACCGGTTTGGGGAAAATTATCCCCGAAGGAACTGGCGGATTGGATTTTACATGACGGGCTGCGTGTACGCTTGCAGTTGCAGCTGCATAAGTTGGTCTGGGGAGCTGAGGCCCGTGGCGTTTGAGGCACGCCACCTTGGTACCCTCGAGTGTCCCATCTGCGGAATACAGATTCTTGCCGGTGGGCTTGCGACGACAAGGCCCCGCCTTCTTTGATGACCGTTCGCTCGTTTTTAGAGATGTCGCCCCCCCACGATTGCGCATAACGTTTCGTCGTTACGTCGTACAATCAAGGCCACCTCCCCGTAACAAAACTCAAGGTATTTCGGCCACTGAACACTCTACCTCCAGAGCAAGGGAGAAATAACTTCGTAAAGGAATCGAATGCCAAAATGAATGTTGGCAATCGATATGCGCTCGTCATTGCCGTGGATGCCTGCTGAGTCGCGATCACGCACCTTGAAGGGATCCAGACCATAAGCGGTTTTTCCCTGGCGGCGAAAGTAGTAGCTATCCGTAAACCCAGCCACCACACCGGGGCCTACCACCGCCTTAGGTTCGAGCTTCGATACCGCACGCTTGATGGCGTCAAAAAGCGGCGTTTTTAGAGAAGACGAGGCGGGAGCGAACCATAACAAAGTTTGAATTTCTATCTCAGGATCGGCTATGGTGCTACGAAGCTCCTCCAAAAACTCTTGGGGATCTCCGTCAGGAAGCAACCTGCAATCGAGTTCCGCCACCGCTGTTTGCGGAATGACGTTTGTCTTGTCTCCGCTCCTGAGGACAGTGATAGAAATGGTGTTCTGAAGCAAGGCACGAAAATGGAGAGGAATTCTTTTGACGACCTCCGGATCAGTCAACCCACTCTCAGGCTGGGAAAAAAATTCTCTCATTTTCCGTGGCTGAAACGGAGCAATATGGCGAAATAAATCCGCGACCTGCGGGCTCAGTTTGAGTTGCGGCTCCATATTCAATAGCCTTTGAAGAGCCCGGATGAGCTTTTCCGGAGCAGGATAAGGAGCAGGAATAGAACCATGCCCCGGCTGGCCTTTAGCAACCAGTCGCAGCCACAGCGGAAGCTTCTGGGCGTTCTCAACACCCAGGTAAATCAGATTCCCGGGACCTACAATATTATCGCCACCCTCAGTGAGCATATATTCAGCATCACGGATCCATTCGGGACGCGACTTGATTATTGCGTTGACCCCCAGTAAACCGCCGGCCTCTTCGTCCGCTGTCGCCAGAAAAATCAGGTCACGCTTCAGTGGCAGGCCACTTTTCTTAACTGCGATAAAAGTCATCAGGTGGACGATACCCAGCCCTTTACTATCAAGCGCGCCGCGGCCCCATAGATAACCGTCGCTGCTGGTTCCTGAAAATGGGGAAAACCGCCAAGACTCGGGAACAGCAGGAACTACGTCAATATGGTGGAGCAAGATCAAGGCGGACCGGGTTCCGTCCCCTTTGAGCCTGGCATATAAATTGGCCCTGCCTGGAGCCGTCTCGAACACCTCAAAAGGAATGTTCTCCCGCCTCAAGACGGAACTCAAGAAACGTACGCCTTCCATCTCGTTGCCAGGTGGGTTGGTAGTGTTGATGCGAAGATATTCGCGCAACAAGCCAATCCCTTCATAAGCCAACTGGCGCAATTGGGACGAAAGCTGTTGCGATGGAGCTGAGATAGCGGCTTTTCCAAAACCCACCGCAAGAAATAGAGAAAAGGTGAAAACCGATAACAAACGCCGACGCATTTTTGGCCACTCTATTGCTGTCATTCCCGGGCTGTGGTCCCCCATTTGCCACACTGGCGCAATGCTTCATAAAGCACGATCCCCACGGCGCTGGACAAGTTCAAGCTGCGCACGCTAGGACAAAGCAGGGGAATACGCCAAAACTTTCCTGCAAAACGTTCAAACAGCCATTCGGGAAGACCATGTGTTTCATTTCCAAATATTAAGTAGTTCCCCTCCTCAAAACGGGAATTGATATAAATACGCTTGGCTCTTTTTGAGAAAAACAGCAGCTCAGATTCTGGAACCCCTTTTAGAAACTCCTCAACGGTGTCGTAACGGCGAACGTCGGCCAATTCCCAGTAATCGAGCCCGGCGCGCCTTAGATGGCGATCAGTTATGTGGAACCCAAGTTTGCCAACTAGATGCAACGGCGTCCGTGTCGCCGCGCACAATCGTGCCACATTGCCGGTATTGGGCGGTATTTGCGGTTCAATCAAAACCACGTTCATGACGCTTTACTGCAGCTTGTCCCGAGCAAGCGCCTCCTCAAGACGATCTTCGAGAATCACGTCTTCCCACCGATTCTCCAGGAGGATTTTTTTCGCCAAACCAGGAGACAACGCATCCCGCGGCGCCAGTCCCACAATTTGGCTCGACACCACTCGTTGACCGAGCTTTCTTGCTTCTTCATTGGTTTTATCAAAGATAACTTTAAGAGACACCCGCTGGTAGTCCATCACATTTAAAGATATCTGCGATTGTTTACGACTAGGCAGATCGAAGGCTAGGGCCCGCACCCCAGGGATGCCTCCTCGCCGTTCGCGGATGACCGCGGCGATCTGGCGCGCCGCCGACAAGTTTTCTCTTTCCAAAAACAGATTAAATGCGATCAGGATGCTTCGCGCTCCGATGGCTACAGCTCCAGCGGTGGGGTGCAAGCGTGGCGGACCGCAATCGGGATACCTATCAGGGCGCACTCCAATTTCCAGAGTGAGTTGCTCAAAACCTCCTCTCCTGACCTCTGCGAGCTGCTTTCGGGCAGGGTGAAGTGCTGCTTCTTCATAAAAGAAAACCGGAATCTCGAACTCCTCAGCCACCCGGTGCCCGAGAAGATGCGCCAGCTCAATGCACTCGGCCATCGTGGCCGCGCCCAGGGGAACAAAAGGCACCACGTCGACCGCGCCCATCCTCGGGTGTACACCCCGGTGATAGCGCAGGTCAATCAACTGTGCAGCCCTGCGAATTACCCTTAGGCTAGCCTCAAGGACCGGCCGCCCCATACCAGCCAATGTGTACACACTGCGATGGTGATCTGGGTCTGAGGAGACATCGAGCAGGAAAACCTTCTGCGAATCCTCCACTTCCTGCCGCAAGGCCTCCAGGGTAGTGGAGTTGCGCCCTTCGCTGATATTCATGACACACTCAACCAGCTTCTTGTGCTGAAATGTCTCCAGAGGACACATCACGAGGTAATAATGAATCCGTCGAAATGAATGATCTGGGCCTCAGTCAGTCGGAAGAATTCTTCCCGCCCATGCGTTCAAACATCAAATCAGTTATCTGAAGGCCTTCCATGCCCACAACGCGGACTCGAAAACCTTTGACCTCAACCACGTCGCCGACGTGAGCCACTCGGCCGAGAAGGGTCATCACGTGCCCGGCAATGGTATCGTTTTCCTCATCCTCAACCTTGATGCCCAGCTCAGATTCCAAGTTCTCCAACAGAGTACGTCCGCGGACCAGGAAGTGGTTCTCGTCCGTTCTGCGCACACTCACCGGTACCTCGCGGTCAAATTCATCCTGAATCTCTCCGACCAGCTCTTCAAGAATGTCCTCCATGGTGACAATGCCAACCGTGCCTCCGTATTCATCGACGACTACCGCGAGATGAACGCGGCTTTTACGAAATTCCGTCAAGAGCGCTCTGATAGGTTTTGCGTCGGGAACGAACTGCACCGGAGATTGCACGTTTTGCAAATTCAAGAACGAGCCGAGTTTCTGGTGTTGCCAAAACAGCTCTTTGACATGCACAATGCCAATTACATGGTCAAAAGAACCGTCACAAAGGGGATAGCGAGTGTGGCGCTGCCTGCGGGCTATTTCCAAATTTTCTTCCAGACTCTTGCGTATATCCAGGTAAACCACTTCGCTTGACCGGACCATCACCTGGCGGGCTGATCTTTCCGCGAAATCAAAAACACGCTCCAGCAACCTCTTGGCTTCGCGGTCGAGAAGGCCTTTTTCTTGAGAATGGGCAATCAGGAGCCGAAGCTCCTCTTCAGAATGCGCCAGTTCTCCGCCTGAAACCGGTTTGACTCCAAACAAACGCAGAGAAAAAATGGCAGCTCCGTTAAGCGCCCAGATAAAGGGATACGAGATTCTGTAAAACCAAACCAAGGGGCGCGATGACCATAAAACCACCGGCTCAGGCATTTGAATCGCAAGGGACTTGGGGGCCAGCTCGCCAAGAACAATGTGGAGAAAGGTGATCAGCAAGAAGGCAGCGGTTACCGATAGGCTATGCGTAAGCACAGGAGAAGCCGCGCCCAATTCTGTAAAAACTGGCTCAAACAGTGTTGCAAAGGCGGGTTCTCCAATCCAGCCCAGTCCCAAGCTCGCCAGAGTGATTCCGAGCTGAGTGGCCGATAAATACTCGTCCATTCTGCTCACCAGGTGTCCGGCGCTCTCAGCACGCGCATTTCCTTGCCGAATCAGTTCCTGAATTCGTGTTCCACGCACTTTCACGATGGAAAACTCAGAAGCTACAAAAAAACCGTTTAAGAAAACCAAGAGTAGACCCGCGAAGACCAGTCCTATCTGGTATATGGCATCCATGGCCCAAGCTTATAACAAAAAGCTTGGACTGTTCAGGCTAATAGCCAGCCTCTTCTTTAAGATTTTTAGACAATCTACAGGCATTTTTGTAGCAGACTAACCGGCCTCCGGCGACGTAAGGCTCAAGCCAAGTTATCGTGGGAGGATCCCCAGTTGGGAAAGTTGCCCTGAGTAGTTGGTCTTATTATCCTGCTGCACCTTCCCGCCCCTTTACTGAAGGCAAACGAGGACCAGCCGAAAACTGCAGCTGAGGCCAACCCCCGGAGTTCATCAACGCTTGATGATCGTTTTTGGAGAACGCGGAGCAAGGAACCTTTACGCCAGGTGCATGAGTTGCGTATAGCACTGCGCACCAGCTTTTCTGCCGCCACCGAGATGGCTCGACTCTCGGCTGAACTGGGGCAAAAAATTGAGCATCTGGAGCGGGTGCCAAAACAACAACTGCGGGGTCAGTTAGAAGAACTGCTCGCCGGTATCAGACAGCATGGACCATACGCAACAATCGCCATCTGGAGATGCTTGACCCGCGGCAGGATGCCGAGATGGACGCTCATTCGCAGGCGCGATCGCTTATGGAGCTGAAATCCTTAAGCAGAGAATTGCAGAAAACGACCGAGCAAGTGCTGGAAGGAATCACTTCCTTTTTTGTGAAAGATCTGAAAAGATCTGACTCGAATGGTAAGCGTTGAAGATCTGGCCCGCACTTCATTCAAGTCGCTGGCGCGTAGAATCGATGCGCTTGCCCGGGCCATTCAGGAATCACTTCAAGCGATGTAGTATACTGGAGGCGCTTGCGGGCGGCTCAAATGGAAAATCGCTACTACGAACTGTTAAGGAACGCCTCCCAGGATAAATTCTACGAAGGCGTAAACAATCCTGAGGACGAGCTTTATGATCTCGTTTGGGATCTGTTTGAGACCGTCGTCATCGAGCCTGGCGAAGTTTTTGATGGAGATTTCCGCGACAACAATCAGTTTCGCTATTCGATCAACTCAGGGGCGACGCTGGAATTCTTTCCAGGGCCTTCTTATTTTCTGAACCGGCCCGGTCCGGACCGCAACGGCAATGACGCTGCCGGGATTCACTTGAGGCTTTCCATTCAACCGTACATGAGCTGCCTGTTTTCGGTGGGACTTCGCGTGTGGGGCAGCAACGAGAGATTGGCGCTTAAGAAGATGTGGCGACAACACCGTCGCGCCCTCTCGACCATCTTGCGCCGATCAAAACCCATGATTTTTACCGCCGTTCCCTTTCCCTCCGTGGAGCACGCCTCCACTATGGAGGAGATGCTGGATAATTACTTTGCAGTTCGAGACCACGCAAATTCACTTGAATTCCAGTATTCGTTTGCGCAATTTGACGAAACGGATGCGCCGCAAAACTTCATGATCTATATGACCTTCCTCTATCACGTAGTCCGTGATTACTGCCTCGACAAGGAGGATATGTTTGACTACTGGCTGGATCACGTGAAGGAGTTCTTCTCCGGCCGGTTGCCGGATCTGCCGGCACCTCTCCCCTGCGTTCATTTTGCGATTACTTCAGATACCGAGTGAGCGCCCCGCTCGCTTGCCTCCACCCTCCATCCATTCAGGAATAAAGCCGGGGTGCGCGCGAGCGTTAATACCGATATTCTCTCCGGCTTCGCTGATGTGCGTAGCAGGCGAGAAAGCTCTGAAACCGTGGCACCACTGGTGAGAACGTCATCGATCAAGATCAGACGACGAGAACCAAGCGCTTCCCCCTGGCATAGCTGAAAGGCTCCATCCACGTTGCGTTGGCGTGCCGCAGGTTCCAGCCCGAACTGTGGTTGTGTCCAACGTACTCTCCGCAATCCGGTGAAAACGGGGATCTTTAACCGGGTGGAAAGGGCTTTTGCCAGAAGAAGTGTTTGATCAAATCCACGTTCCCTTCGCCGACGAGGATGAAGCGGAACAGCGAGGATCCAATCTGCTGGAAACAAATCAGAGTTTCCGCCGGCTTCTTCAAGCAGGCTCGCCAGGGGAATCGAAAGACGCGGCCATCCGTGAAACTTAAATTCGCGGATTACGGCTCTCAGCCGGCCTTCGTACGGTCCGTAGGCACGGGCTACGTCATAAGGGGGAGGCAAGGAACGGCAGGAACTGCAAATTCCCCACTGAATCAGGATGGATCCCGGCAGTGGAACTCCACAAAAACGGCAACAGGGACCTTTCAGTTTTTCCAGTTTCTTATTGCAGGTGATGCAAAGAGGGCTGAAGCTATCGTTCACGACCCAGCATTTGCACAGAACGCAGGGCTGGGGAAATAATAATGATTGGAAGAGGACTCGCAGCGTCTTTACCAGCGGCATCAATCTCACTAACGGACCAGGGCGAAAAACTGCGAATCCTCATGTGTCGAGATCGCTCAGAGTAGTTTCTTCTCCTCCATCTCCTGGCACTTGATGCAAAGTCGTGCCCAGGGAACAGCTTCCAGACGTTTGCGTTCTACGGGCTCCTCGCAGTGCAAGCAGGCACCGTAGCTGCCTTCATTGATGCGTCCCAAGGCCTCAGCCACCATCTGTAGCAATTGCCGATCACTGTTGCTCTTGCTGAACATAAACTCCTTCGTGTAGGAGCTGGAGGCCTTGTCTGCTATATCCATAGCCTCTCCCTCAGCATCCGCCTCACGCCCGTAGTTCTCAGTCTTGTGCACCACGTCAATCAGCTCAGACTGCTTCTCCAAGAGCTTCTTTTTAAACCGATTCAGGTCCTTGGCTTGCATTCACCACCCTCCAGTTTATTTATGGTACGGGAGCCCCCGAAGGATGCTCACCGCTCGGTAAACCTGCTCTAGTATTACGATGCGCCCCAACTCGTGGGGGAGCGTCAGTTTGCTCAAGGAAAGTTTAAAATCCGCCAGATTTTTAATCCGTTCCGGAATTCCCTGGAAGCCCCCCACTACAAAAGTGATCTCGGGAATTCCTTGATTTAAAATCCTTTGTAAAAAGGAAGCCAATTCCTCACTGCTGCATTCCACACCCGCCGGATCCAACGCTACCAGAAAGGTGCCGGGGTTCAGCTTTGACTCAATTAAAGCAGCCTCTTTTGCCAGCTGTCCGAGCAACTGGTGCTCATCACGCTTCGACTGTTCCTGAATCCAAACGATTTCCGTGCGAAAAAACCGCTTTAGTCGCAGTCGATACTTTTCTTCCAGTCCACTGAAGCAGGGATCTTGCGTCCTCCCTATCCACAGGAACCTAAAGCGCATCGAAAAAGATTACGTTTATACTAAATTTTGCGCGGCAGAACAAGATTCTAGGCAGTAAGCGCAGCGGGTTCCACAGCTTCACCATCACTCCAAAGCTTCTCCAATTTATAAAAACGACGCGCCTGAGGGGAAAAAATGTGGATGATGTAGCCGGGATAATCCATTAGGATCCACTCCGCTTCTTGGTAACCTTCGACGTGATTGGGCAAGAGATATTCTTCCTTTTTTAGTTTTTCCTGCACGGCGTCGCAAATTGCCTGGTTCTGCTTTTCATTCCGGCCGTGACAGATAAAAAAGTAATCCGCAAAGGAAGATATCCTCGACACATCAATAATAAGAATGTCTTCACCTTTCTTGTCTTCAATAGCGCTGTAGATTCTTTGAAGTATTTTCTGCACTTTGTTCATACAAATGATTCTTTTGAATGTATTCCCATACGGGTAGCGAGAGTGCCCCCGGGGGCGGACCCGCACCTTTTGCTATGGATTCGCGAATATGGGTGGAACTGAAAGGAGGGGCCTGCACATGGATTAAGAAGGAGACACCGGGTCGAATCGAGGGACGCTCACTTCTTCGAATCGTGGAAATTCGTTTCCTCAAATAAGGAGCGATCTTAAGCTCACTGATGTCCACCTCCGCTCCGGGACGTTGGACGAAGACAAAAGTATATTTCTCTAATAGTCTAGCATACTCCTTCCACAAATGAAGCTCGCTCAGGGAATCGCTCCCGGCAATAAAGCAAATGCTGTCAGCAGGGTTGCAAGAGCGATAGTGCTCAAGCGTCTCATAGGTATAGGAAACCCGAGGCCGTTCCAGTTCCCAGACCGAGGTGAACAAACGTTTCTTCCGCTGAACTTCCAGAGCGGCCATAGCATAACGGTGGTAAGGACTGCTGATAGTTCCCTTGTGCTTGTGCGGAGGCAGGTTGGAAACCAGGAATACCACCCGATCCAGCGCAAAAACGTTAATGATTCGCTGGGCAGTATAAGTATGCCCGCGGTGTACCGGATCAAACGTCCCGCCCAATAGTCCGATCTTCAATCCGCAGTAATCCCAAGTTGAGCGGCCATGGCATCCTTGAGCTCCTGGATGCCCTTTCCCGTAATTGCAGAGATCTCGTAAAAGATTAGCTGGTGTCTCCGACAATAAAGTCTCAATTGCTCGATTTTTGAGTCATCTGCAGCATCGATTTTTGTCGCTACCACGAACTGTGGTTTTTTCAGGAGGTCAGGATTGTAAAGCTCGAGCTCTCGATTGATGGCCTGTAGCGCGCCGGCGGCATCCGCCGGACCCACATCTGAAACATCAACCAGGTGAAGCAACAAGCGGGTGCGTTCCACATGCCGCAAGAACTGATCTCCCAGGCCGGATCCTGCGTGAGCCCCTTCAATCAGACCAGGAATGTCTGCAACCACAAAACTCCGATATTCTCCATAGGGAACGACTCCCAGATTAGGAGTCAATGTCGTAAAAGGATAATCAGCAATCTTGGGTCTGGCTGATGAGATCACCGAAATCAAGGTCGACTTACCGGCATTTGGATAACCGATCAAACCCACGTCAGCCAGAATTTTCAATTCAAGGACGAAGACTCGCTCCTCACCTGGAGCCCCTGGTTCACAGCGGCGCGGAGCCTGGTTGGTGGAACTTGCAAAGGCGGCATTGCCACGGCCACCCTTCCCCCCCTCCGCCGCCAACTCGGTTTTGCCGGGAACATCCATGTCGAAAAACAACTGTCCGGAATCGTCGTAGACCTGAGTCCCGACTGGAACATCGATCTCCAGGTCTTCGCCGTTTCTGCCGTGACGTCGGTTCCCGGAACCGTGTTGCCCATGCCCTGCTTGGAAATGCTGCTGATATTTGAAAGGCAGAAGCGTATTCAACTGGGTTGAGCTTCTGAAATAGACGTTACCGCCGTTTCCACCATCCCCGCCGCTGGGACCGCCGCGAGGAACAAACTTTTCACGACGAAAAGCCATGCAGCCGTTTCCGCCGTCCCCGGCCTTCACAAAGATGCGGGCGTGGTCAATGAACATCGGGACCCGGGAAGCTGACAGCAGAGTCACTCACGACTTTGCTCCCGCTCCCGATTCATAGCGGAATTACGTGCACAAACTGGCCTTTGCGACCGCGGTTTTGATAACGCACCTTGCCGCTGATCTTGGCGAAAAGCGTGTCGTCGCTGCCTAGACCAACATTAAGCCCGGGATGCAGTCGCGTCCCCCGCTGGCGTACCAAGATGGCCCCTCCTGAAACAATTTCACCCCCGAATCTCTTTACTCCCAGCCTCTTGGACTGACTGTCACGACCATTTCGCGAACTGCCGAGACCTTTTTTATGAGCCATGTGTCAAACTCCTATGCTTTCTTTTTGCGAGTAGCAGTCTTTCGGCCGGCCGTCTTGGCTTCCTTCTTTGCAACCTTCTTTGCAGCCTTTGCAACCGGCTTTTTCTCTCGGGCTGAGGAGGGCTTCGGTGGGCCCGCCTTGGGCGAACCGGCTGCGGGCCTGGTTTTCCTTTCCTTCGCCTCGGTGGTCGCTCCAGCCAAAACTTTCCCCGCTAGCTCTATCTTATCAATCCTGATGGTGGTGAAAGGTTGCCGATGGCCGCGCCGATTCCGATACATCTTGCGCCGCTTAAACTTAAAAACAATAATCTTACGGGCTTTTCCGTGGCCGCAAACCACACCGCTCACTAACGCATCGGCAACAGTGGGGTTCCCTGCCTTAATTCCATCTTCGCCATCTAACAGAAGAACGTCGTGAAAAGTAACTCTTTCGTCGACGTTTAAAGGGAGCCGTTCCACCTGAATGACATCTCCCTGCTCCACTCGGTACTGCTTGCCACCCACTTTGATTATTGCGTACAAAGCCGTCTTCCTCCGCTTTATTCCATTGAAAAGAAAAAGTGAAATTATATGCTCCAGCAGTAGTGAAGTCAAAATGTCGGCCTTGATTCTTCGGCCCAGGCCATCTAGAACCCGGGGCATTTTGTGGCGGGAGGAGGGCTATATCGTTTGACGAAACGCAAAAAAAGCGCGAGTATGTGTTCGCATCCTGGGACGCTATGAGATTTGTAGATTTTTATCGAGACAGCCGGCCGGTTATTTCCATTGAACTGTTCCCACCCAAAACAGAAAAAGGGGTGGGAGAACTTGAAAACCGGCTGCCCAAGCTGATTGCTCTCAGGCCCTCGTTCTTCACCGTCACCTACGGCGCGCTGGGCAGCACCCGTCAGCGTACGTTGGAAATCGTCTCACGCATCAGACATCATTTTGGGCAAGAGGTTGCACATCATCTAACTTGTGTGGGGGCCAGTCGCGAGGAAATCACTGCAATCCTGACGCAGCTTCAAGAGCATAAAATCGAGAATATCGTGGCGCTTAGGGGTGATCCTCCCCAGGGAGAGAGCCATTTCCAGCCAACTCCAGGAGGTTTTAACCACGCCTGCGAGCTTGTTGAGCACATACGAAGCTGCGGCGATTTCGGGATTGCCGTAGCCGGTTATCCCGAAAAACACATCGAGGCGCCGGATTTTGACACCGATCTTCGTTATCTGAAGAAGAAGGTGGACGCAGGGGCGGACGTAGTCATTACCCAACTCTTCTACGACAATCGGTATTATTTCAATTTCGTCCGACGCTGCCGGGATTTCGGCATTGACAAACCGGTGGTTCCGGGGTTGATGCCGATCTTAAATACCGTTCAGATCAAGCGCATCACCAGCCTGTGCGGCTCTGAAATCCCCGAACACCTCCTCACAGAGTTAGCGGAAGCGGGGGGGGACGAAAGAAAAGTGCACGAGATCGGTGTTGCCTATACCGCCCGGCAGGCCCTCAGTCTTCTCGAGAAGGGTGTTCCGGGCATTCACTTTTATGTTCTCAATCAACATTTCCATATTGCTGAAATCCTGGAAAGAATCGGCTCGGCGCTACGGCGGGATTCCGCCGTTCTCGCCACCGACCTTTCCAGTCAGCACCCTTCCCTCCGGACCCCGGAATCTTCCAGTCCTCGGCAGAATTCGAACTAACAATCGGAGAGAAGTTGAATCGAAAGACCGCGCTCAATATCGGGTCTCGTGATGATTGCAAATGGAGTGTCAAATCATATAGCGCTGTGTCGCTGTTGCTCCAGGAACTTGGGGTACTTAACGAGCATTACATAACCTAGTGACAAATGCGCTGGAGTCGGTTATACTTGCGGGCATGGGACATCCAGCTGGAGTCAAGTTTGATCGAGTCAAATTGGAGCGGCGGCGTCTGA
>JACQSY010000016.1 GCA_016211085.1 Acidobacteriota bacterium
CACTGTGACTCGTACTCCCCCTGGTGCTCTAAGACCATCCGCACCGCACGCTCCCGAACCTCCGGCGAATATCTGCTTCTTCTTTCCATAACACCCCATCCTCTCAAGAAAAGGTGTCTCCGGAAAACCCGGGGCGGTTCACAGACCAACAACCACAATATATTGAGTATCCTTTTATAATCCACACAAGATATTTGACCTAAACCTGTTAGGCGCAGGGTTTTTATGGTATACTAAGCTTGCCTTTTTGAAGCGGCAGACGGAGTGTGTGAATGGCTGAAAAGCAGGAAGCCTTTAATTTCCAGCAAGTTGATAAAAATCTAGTGGCGGTTGGTAAGTACACTGCCGAAAACATCAAGATCCTTGAGGGGCTTGAGGCGGTGCGAAAGCGACCCGCCATGTACATTGGATCCACGGGGGCTCCAGGCCTGCATCATCTAGTCTATGAAGTTGTTGACAATTCTGTAGACGAGGCACTGGCCGGTTATTGCTCTATTATTGAGGTGATAATTCACGTCGACAACTCAGTGACTGTGGTGGATGATGGAAGGGGTATTCCTGTTGACATTCATCCCGCGAAAGGTATTTCGGCGGCCGAGGTGGTCATGACCACGCTCCACGCGGGCGGGAAGTTCGACAATGAGACATACAGGGTTTCCGGTGGTTTACACGGCGTAGGCGTCTCTGTTGTAAACGCGCTGTCCGAGCGCCTTGAGTTGGAAATCTGGCGTGACGGAAACGTTTACACACAAACGTATGAGCGGGGTGTTCCGGTTGCGCCCTTTCAGCAAACAGGGAAAACGCGGCGGCGTGGCACCAAGGTAACATTCAAGCCCGACACCGCAGTTTTCGAAATAATAGAATTTAACTACGACATCCTGTCACAGCGGTTGCGCGAGCTGGCGTTTCTCAACCGCGGCCTCACCATCAGCATTCAGGATCTTCGCGCGGATAAGCAGCAAAAATTTCAATACAAGGGCGGCATTGCAACCTTTGTTGAGCACCTAAACAAGAACCGCAATGTGTTGCACCCGAAGCCGATTTACTTTCAGGAATTGCGCGATGGCGTTGAGTTGGAAGTTTCTATTCAATACAACGACGGCTATAATGAGACGCTCTTCTCCTTTGCCAACACGATAAACACCACTGAAGGCGGCACCCACCTAGTCGGCTTCAAGTCGGCACTCACTAGAACCTTGAATTATTACGCATCCAGCAACAATCTCTTTAAAGATCTCAAACAGAATCTGACGGGCGAAGATGTGCGAGAAGGGTTGACGGCGGTAGTGAGCGTGAAGCTTCCCAACCCCCAGTTCGAGGGACAGACGAAGGCAAAGTTGGGAAACAGTGAGATCAAAGGGGCTGTTGAAGGTATTTGCAATGAGAAGCTGGGTATTTACCTGGATCAAAACCCCTCGGTGGCACGCAAGATTGTTGAAAAAGCAATTGATGCCGCTCGTGCGCGCGAAGCGGCACGCAAGGCTCGCGACTTAACCCGGCGCAAAGGGGCGCTCGACAGCATGGCGCTTCCCGGCAAGCTGGCTGATTGCCAGGAGCGAGACCCACGGTACTCTGAAATCTTTATCGTGGAAGGAGACTCGGCTGGCGGGTCGGCCAAACAAGGTCGCGATCGCAAGTTCCAGGCGATTTTGCCCATCAAAGGAAAAATTCTTAACGTCGAAAAGGCGCGTTTTGACAAGATGCTGAGCAACGAGGAAATCACTACCATGATTTCCGCAATTGGCACCGGCGTTGGCCCCGACGATTTCGATTTGAGCCGGTTGCGGTACCACCGCATCATCATCATGACCGACGCTGATGTGGATGGCAGCCACATCCGGACGCTCCTACTGACCTTCTTTTACCGACAAATGACGCAACTGGTGCAAAACGGGCACATTTTCATCGCCCAGCCACCGCTCTATCGAATCAAGCGCGGTAAAGAGGAGCGCTATCTCAACGACGAGCGGGCCCTCACGGAATATTTAATGAGCAAGGCTACCGAGGACGTGGTAGTTCGGCTTTCCAAGGCAAAAAAAGAGTATAAAGGGGCCCAACTTGTGGAGAAGATGCATGATTTGATGGAGTTCCGCAAGTTATATGACAAGCTCAACCGTCAGTTTGGCAAGCTGCTGCGGCCGATTCTCGAGTACATTGGCAATCAGAAGGACTTTCGTCCCAATGACACCTTCATGAAGCAGTTCTTTTCAGAGCAAAAGAACCTTGACCAAATCTGCAAGCTTTTAGTCGACTCCGGATATGACCCGGTTTCTGCTTACGACGAAGAGCACAGCCTCTATGAGATTGTACTGCGCAATGGCGGCGGCTCCGTTTCTGGAAAGAAGATCAATTACGAACTCTTTTCTTCTGCAGAATGCCGGCAGCTTTTCCACCTTTACCAAAGGATTGCCGAGTTCCGAACTCAGCCGGTGATCATCAAGGAAAACGGGAGGGAGACCTCGGTCGAAAGCGATCAGCAGTTGGTGGATTACATCATCGTAGCGGGCAAGAAGGACGCAACGCTCCAGCGCTATAAGGGATTGGGAGAAATGAACCCCCAGCAATTATGGGAAACAACCATGAACCCCGATACACGTACGCTCCTACAAGTAAACATCGATGATGCAATTGATACTGACGGGATTTTTACGATTCTTATGGGGGACCAGGTGGAGCCGCGGAGGCGGTTCATTGAAAACAATGCGCTGAACGTGAAGAATCTGGACATTTAGTCTCAGCTTTCATTGCAGCGCGATCGCCACCCTTCCTGATCAGGAGAATCAGCTAACATGCCACAGAGTCTGGGCCAGGAGTTGCCCGTAAACATTGAAGAAGAGCTAAAACGCTCGTATCTGGACTATGCCATGTCCGTCATCATTGGACGGGCGCTTCCGGATATACGGGACGGTCTCAAGCCGGTTCATCGTCGCGTTTTGTATGCGATGAACGAGCTGGGGAACAACTCAAACAGGCCCTACAAGAAGTCTGCGCGAATTGTGGGGGATGTCATCGGTAAATACCATCCGCACGGAGAATCTGCGGTTTACGACGCGATTGTCCGCATGGTGCAAGACTTTTCACTTCGAATTCCGCTGATTGACGGCCAAGGAAACTTTGGTTCCATTGACGGGGATTCTCCGGCAGCGATGCGTTACACGGAGATTCGGCTGGAAGGAATAGCTGAAGAACTACTGGCTGACATTGACAAAGAGACCGTGGATTTCATTCCGACCTACGACGAGTCTCTGATTGAGCCGGTGGTCCTCCCGGCGCGCTTCCCGAACCTGATTGTAAACGGTGCCTCCGGGATTGCCGTGGGAATGGCCACCAACATCCCGCCGCACAACCTGGGTGAAATCATTAACGCCACCGTGCTTCTTCTGGATCGCCCGGATGCATCGATTGCTGAATTAATGGAGCTAGTGCCCGGACCCGATTTTCCGACGGGGGCTTTTATTTACGGCCGCGGCGGAATTCGGCAAGCGAATGAAACCGGCCGCGGCATTCTCCAGCTGCGCGCGCGCGCTTCCATTGAGAAGGCCGGCAAGGAAAGAGAAGCAATCGTCATTCACGAGATCCCCTATCAGGTCAACAAGGCCCGCTTGATTGAAAAGATGGCCGAACTAGTTCGGGAAAAGGAAATTGAGGGAATACAAGACCTCCGCGACGAATCCGATCGCGAGGGGATGCGCATTGTGGTCGAGTTAAAGAAAGGCGAGGCCCCCGAGATCATCCTGAACCAGCTCTATAAGCTCACGCCAATGCAAACGTCCTTTGGCGTCATCTTTTTGGCGATCGTCAACGGCCAACCGCAAGTTCTTAATCTGGGTCAAATATTAAGCTTGTTCCTGGATCACCGACGCGAGATCGTTACTCGCCGCACCCAGTTCGAGCTGAGAAAGGCAGAGGCTCGAGCGCATATTCTGGAGGGCTTGCGTCAAGCGTTGGATCACATAGACCAGATCATCGCGCTTATTCGTGCAGCCAAGGCCCCTGCAGAAGCAAAGCAAAACCTGATCTTGAATTTCAGCTTTACGGTGGTTCAGGCCGAGGCCATCCTGGAAATGCGCCTGCAGCGTTTGACGGGCCTGGAGCGGCAAAAAATTGATGACGAATACAACGAGCTGCTTAAGAAAATCGCAGAATATAAAGAAATCCTCTCCAGCGAACGGGCGTTGAAGAACGTGATCAGAAATGAGCTTCTGGAAATCCAGCAGAACTATGAAAGCCCGCGCCGCACAGTCATCGTGGATGAAGAGATCGAGCTCACAATGGAGGATTTGATTGCCGACGAACAGGTCGTGATCACTGCCACCCATCGCGGGTATATCAAACGAACGGCGCTGCATATTTACAAGAGCCAGCGCCGGGGCGGCAAAGGGCGCATTGGAATGTCGACGAAAACAGAAGAAGATGTCATCGACTACCTCTTCATTGCGTCTACTCATAGCTATATTTTGATTTTTACGGACCGGGGAAGAGTTTACTGGTTGAAAGTTTATGAAATACCCGACGTGGGAGCTGCTGGCAAAGGCAAGGCCATTGTGAATCTGGTCAATCTCGAAAAGGGCGAGAAAATAGCGGACATGATATCCGCGCAGGATTTCAGTCAGTCAGGTTATGTAGTGATGGCTTCGCGGCAGGGCTATATAAAGAAGACAGAGTTGTCGGCTTTTTCCAATCCAAGATCCACCGGAATCATTGCCTGCTCAGTGGATGAGAAGGACGAGCTGATCGCGGTAGAACAGACCAGCGGCCGGGACCAGATTCTTTTGTCCACTCGGAACGGCAAGGCCATACGGTTTGCAGAGACAGACGTACGAGATATGGGCCGGCAGGCTCGCGGGGTTCGCGGGATCGCTCTGCGCCCGGGCGACCAAGTGGTAGGGATGGACATCATTCGGGACGACAGTGGCGCCATTCTTGCCGTCACCGAAAATGGCTACGGGAAAAGAACGCCCGTTACGGAGTACCGCCTCCAGGGACGCGGAGGCCAGGGTGTCATTAATATGAAAACCACTGCCAGAAACGGTCAGGTGGTCACGGTCTGTTATGTACAGGACGACTCTGAGGTGATTATCATTACCGAAAGGGGCAAAATCATACGCTTGGAAGCCTCCCGAATTCGACAGACCATGAGCCGGAGCGCACAAGGGGTCAAGCTGATTGACCTTGAAGAAGGAGATCGCGTAGCCGACTTGACTCTGGTACCCCGCGAAGAAGAACAGATGCAGGATGAGACTGAAGCATAATCGCTACACTTCTTTTTTGGTGTTGCTGTTGCCCTTTGCCGTTTTTGGAACGGGGGTTTACCTGTATGTTCAGACCGAGAATGAAGCCTATGTGCAATTCGCACGTGGCCAAGAGCAGTGGAGGGATGCCCGTTACACCGAGGCGGTCAATTTGTACCGGACCGTTTTTGAGCAGTATCCCAAGAGCCGCTACGCCGATGATGCGCTTTGGGAAACAGCACTCATCTACCATGCCAGTTTCTATGATGTAAACCGCGCCGTGCAGCTGTTTGAGAGATTAGTGGCGGATTATCCGAAGAGCTCTCATGTGAAAGAGTGTTACCTGCGACTGGCGGAGATTTACGAGACCCAATGGGGAGATTTAAACCAAGCTATCCAATACTGGAGCCAGGGGTTGAAGGCAGAGCCCTCCATGAAGGCCCGCCAGCGAATTCTCTTCAGAATGGCAACAGCCAATTTTAAGTCCAATAACTTTGAAATTGCGGACAAGCAGTTCCGGCAATTGATCCGAGAAGGACAGGAAGAGCACCTAGTTGAACAATCCCAGGTTCGCTTTGCTACCCTGCTGCAGATTCAGCGCAAGTACGGTGAATCCACCCGCATTTTTGAGGAGGTCCTCAAGCGGACAAGCTGCAACGACTGCCGGTTGCAGGCCCAGCTGGGAGTGGTTGAAAACCACGAACTTACGGATGCTCTGGACAAAGCCATTCAAATGGCCAACAGAATTCGTCCGGAAGATTACCCCGTTGAGATGAGGGAGAGCCTGCTGCAACGACTTCAGGAAAAGAAGCGTTACAACAGGGCAAGCTTATGGAAAGCCCGTTAGCGGGGGATGTTCTGCCGTTGCTGCTGGCAGGTCTTGGGTTGTTGCTCTTTGTCTGGCTGGTTAGTTTTTTTCTGAGATCGGGTGGACCTTCGGCTCGCGAGCTGGAATCATCCAGTCCTCGCAAGGTAAGGCGAAACTTGAAGATAATCCTTCAGACATATCGTCGTCGAGAGCCGCTTTTCTGTGAGCTGGTTAACAGTTATCAAAGAGTCAGGCCGCTGGAGACACTGGTTTCTCATCGTGATGCCCGAATCGCCTTCCAAACCCTCGCCGCCCGTGTACCCCGACATGACAGCAAGAGAAAAACCACCTCTTTGCGGCTTGGCCAGGGCGATGAGTCCCAGATCCGAGCTGCCATGGCTACCATAATTCGTTCGGCTTATCTGGATAAGGAATGGCAGCGTAACCTGAACTCTAGAGATGAGATGCTGTTAGACCGGCTGTTAGAGAAGTTGACAGCGGAACAGGCAGTCCGATAGGATGTGGGCTTGCCCAGGCGTCCCTGAAAGAATCTTTCAGCAAGGGGGTGAGTATTTTGGCGATCGTTATTGTTCAGGAAGGCGAGTCGCTTGAAAGTGCTCTGCGGCGTTTTAAAAGGAAAGTGCAACAGGAAGATATTATTAAAGACGCTAAGAAACATTCCTTTTACCTTAAGCCGGGCGAAAAGCGCCGGGTGAAGCAGGCCTTGGCCAGAAAACGTAATCGCAAGAGAACTCGCACGACCGCCAGCTGATCGTCAGCTTTCACTAGGGGATTTCATTCAACCGAGACGGTGATTCCCAGGGCGATGGGGTCACTGCCTCGGTTTTTTTGTGCCCGATGCGCGCCGTAGACATCATTCGAAAGAAAAGGGACGGGCAGGAAAACACCCGGGAAGAAATCCAGTTCTTGATCCAGCGGCACCTCGACTCTGTTGTCCCTGACTACCAGATCGCAGCCTGGCTGATGGCTGCTTTCATTCGGGGCTTGTCCGATAACGAGATGAGCGCCCTGACGCGGGCGATGGTTGAGTCGGGGAAGACTGTCCAACTCCCTTCGATGACGCTCGTGAAGGTGGACAAGCACTCGACTGGTGGAGTCGGCGACAAGACTTCGCTGGTGGTGGCGCCGATTGTCGCCGCTGCCGGGGTGGTGGTTCCCATGATTTCTGGGAGGGCGCTGGGTCATACCGGAGGGACCCTGGACAAGCTGGAGGCCATTCCCGGTTTTCGGACGGATTTATCGCTTGAAGAGTTTCAAGCGGCGCTTAGAGAATACGGCCTGGCTCTCATCGGACAGACGGCCGAGTTGAATCCCGCCGACCGCCGCCTCTATGCGCTTCGTGACGCCACAGCCACGGTTGAAAGTATCCCGCTCATTGTCGCCAGCATCATCTCAAAGAAAGCAGTAGAGGGAATTGATGCCCTGGTCCTAGACGTCAAGACCGGCTACGGGGCCTTCATTCAGGAGCAGGGAGCATCACGCCAGCTCGCCTTAAGACTCATAAATGCCGCTCAGGAATTTGGCATTCGCGCGGCGGCGGTTCTTTCAGACATGTCTCAGCCGCTTGGCAACGCCGTCGGGAACTCTTTAGAAGTGGCCGAAGCTGTGCGCACGCTCCAGGGGAAAGGGCCCGAGGATCTGGTTGAGCTCAGTCTGGAGATCGCAGGATTAATGCTAGTTTTAGGCGGAGCCGCGGAGAGCCATGACGCAGGAAAAGAGTTGGCTCGGCGTAAAATGGAGACAGGAGTCGCCCTAGAGAAGTTTGCCGATTTGCTCTTTTCTCAAGGAAGCGTTGCTGACATCAGGCGACTTTTGGACGAGCTTCCACGGTCCCGTCACGTCTATGAATACGGGTCTCCTCGGGAAGGGTACCTGGCTGAATGTCGTGCGGATCAGATCGGCTGGGCCAGCGTGGCGCTTGGGGCGGGACGCGACCGGAAGGAGGCAAAGATCAACGCTGCCGCCGGTATTGAACTGCTCAAGAAACGAGGCGCGCCGGTTCGCGAGGGGGACGCGCTCGCGCTTTTGCACTACGATGAAGCCGGGGCTTTGGAAAGGGCGTTAGGTTTCTTACCTGCTGCTTTTGAATTTTCCGAGACGCCTCCCCCTCCCCGCCCCCTGGTCCAGGAAATCCTTGGTTGCTGAGACAAGCGGCTTTTTGAAATGCTAAGCCTTTATGAACAGCGTAACCGCTTTGAAAGCGCCGTTGATTTCTTGCGCCGGGAATGTGGTCCGGCGCCTCGCGTGGCGCTGGTCATGGGCAGCGGTTTAGGCGAGGAGGGCGGCGGACACGAGGTGGGTAAGTTCCACTTTTCGCAAATACCGTTTTTCCCGACGCCCAGCACACCCGGACATCCGGGCTATTTTTTGCTCAAGAACTGGAAGAGCTGTTCTTTTTGCGTGTTTTCCGGGCGCCCTCATTACTATGAAGGGCACTCTCTGTTTGAAGTGGTTTTTCCAGTCAGATGCCTGGCCTTGTGGGGAGTGGAAACGTTTCTTCTCACGAACGCGGCCGGCGCGGTGAATCCCCAATTTTCGGCTGGTGACCTGATGTTGATCTCCGACCACATTAATCTGATGGGAGCCAATCCCCTGCAAGGTCGCCATCTCGAAAATCTGGGCGACCGATTCGCGGATCTCTCTGAGGCGTATGATCGTGGCTTGAAAAGGCTTGCCCTCGCCTGTGCTGCTGAGCTCGGCGTGAGTCTGCATGAGGGAGTTTATGCCGCTTTTCCTGGACCCAGCTACGAGACTCCTTCAGAGATTCGCATGTGCCAGTTACTGGGAGTGGATGCAGTGGGTATGTCGATCGTGCCGGAGGTGATCGCGCTGTGTCAGATGAAAAGGCGGACTGCGGGCATTTCGTGCATTACCAACAGCGCAGCCGGAGTGGCGGCGGGAAGCAGTGTGAATCATTATGAAGTGCTGCGCGTCTCTGCCCGTTCGCGGGGATTTCTCTGGCAGATTCTTTTAAGGATGGTTGAACGAATTCACGAGGAACGGGTGTGAAAACGACAGGAGAGATTTCCGATCAGGAGCTGATTGAGGCAGCCACGCAGGCGCGTGAACAGGCATACGCTCCCTACAGTCATTTCAAAGTCGGCGCCGCAATCCTTACCGCCGGCGGACAGGTGTATTCCGGGGGCAATGTTGAAAACAGCAGTTACGGGTTGGGGTTATGTGCGGAACGGGTGGCTCTTTTCAAAGCAGTTTCCGAGGGGTATCGCCAATTTCCCAAGCTCTGCCTGGTGGCGGACACGCCGCAACTGGTGACTCCTTGCGGGGCCTGCCGGCAGGTGCTGGTAGAGTTTTGCGAGGATCTTATACTCCTGTTGGCTAATCTTCAGGGCAACCGGCGGACCATGACTCTTCGGGAACTGCTTCCGGCCCCTTTCGATGGACGCGTGGTTATGACCCGCCAGCGCGGCGGGCCGATCAAGGATTGATACAGCGGACGGCCTTCCAATGGCCCAGGAAATCGACTTTTTCAAGGGTATCGATCTTGAGGTCACATGCAGACATCAATTTCCCCAGCTTCAGATCGGTTCGAAAGCCCAGTCTGTAGCAGAGAGGCGACACCAGGGTTTCCAGCGGTCCCATAATGGGGTTCTCATACTGGAAATGATTGAGAAACAGCAAGGTTCCGCCCGGGCGGCACACCCTTTTCATTTCTTGCACCACGCGGACGGGATCCGGAACCGTAGAAATAAAATACGCTGCCAGAACCCGATCGAAAGCGTTGTCGGGAAACTCCAGCCGGGTCGCATCCATCTTGATCAGTTTCACGGCCCGTCTGATTTCTGCAGCCCTTTGTTTCGCCTTGTCCAGCATCTTCTGAGAAAGATCAATGGCAGTAATATCAATGTTGCGCGGCAACAAAGGCAGCGACAGTCCAGTGCCTACCCCCACTTCCAGAAGCTTCGCTCCCGGGAACAAATCGAGGAGCTCTGGTGCCATCTCCCGGCCGCTATGAAAAACTTTTCCGAAAATCAGGTCGTAAACGCTTGAGTATCGGTTGTACAGCTTTTCTACGTATTGGACGGTCACGGGTCGCCTCTCCTTGGTTGATGTTCAAAAAAAACTCATTCTAACACTTTTAGTTTGGTTAACACGTTTAATTTCTGATGCTTCTAAAAGCCCTGGTTATTCGTGGCGCAGGGCTTCTATGGGGTTGAGGCTGGAAGCTTTGTGGGCCGGGTAGAAGCCGAAGAAAATGCCAATCGCGACCGAGGTCAGCACGGAAAGGAGAACCGAGGCAGGTGAAACCGCAGTAGGCCACTGAAGAATGCGAGAGATCAAATGACTCGCGCCGATGCCGAGAGCGATTCCAATGGCGCCGCCGGTTAGTGAGAGCACGACAGCTTCCAGAAGAAATTGGATGCGGATAAGCACGGCGTGGGCGCCAATTGCGAGGCGCAGCCCGATTTCACGGGTGCGCTCTGTGACGGCCACCAGCATGATGTTCATAATACCAATGCCGCCGACCAGCAGCGAAACCGCGGCGATGCTGCCCAGGAGGAGGGTCATGATTCGATTGGTTTCCTCAGCCGCTCCCGCAACTTCACTGAGATTCCGCACCGTGAAAGTGTCCTCCTCCTCGTCTCCGAGACGCAAGCGTTGACGCAGAAGCTCACGAATCTCGGCTTCAGCCGTATAAGCCGCCTCGGCGCTGATGGCGGAAACCAGGATGGATGGAATATTGCGGGTTTGCTGCAGCTTTTTCATCACCGTCGTATAGGGGACCAGAATTAAATCGTCCTGATCCCTGCCAAAGGCGTTTTGTCCTTTAGACTGGAGCACGCCGATAACTTGAAACGGAAGATTGCGGATACGGATAGACTGGCCGAGGGACTCCCCGCCTTGAAAAAGGTTGTCGGCGACGGTTTTCCCGAGGATGCAGACGCGCGAGGCATTTTGAATATGGCTCTCATTGAAATTTTCGCCGGCGGAAATCATCCAGCTGCGAATTGTCAGGAAGTATTCATTGACCCCTTCGAGCTGTGTGTTCCAGTTTTGATTTCCAAAGACAACTTGTCCCCTTGTATTCACATCGGGGGTTGCCGCTTTGACGGCGGCAATTTCACGCAGGATCGCCAGGTAATCTTCTTCGGTCAGGCTCGCAGAAGTTCCGGCACCTCCATGCACACCGAACCCGCGAAAGCTGCCCGATTGCACAAACAGGATGTTGGTTCCCATGCTGGAGATTTCATTTTGCACCTGACGTCGCGCTCCTTCTCCCAGGCTGACCATGGCGATGACGGCGGCGACACCAATAATGATGCCCAGCATGGTGAGCAGGGTTCTTACTTTGTTTCTGACCAGGGCCTTTAGCGCAATCCGCAGCAGCATCCAAGCATTCATGGCGCTGCCTCAGAGGAACCGT
Source organism: Acidobacteriota bacterium (assembly GCA_016211085.1). Taxonomy (GTDB): domain Bacteria; phylum Acidobacteriota; class UBA6911; order RPQK01; family JACQSY01; genus JACQSY01. The sequence goes on from JACQSY010000016.1 coordinate 11,444, forward strand.
TTCGACTGAATTGTTCGACGATCAGGCCGTCAGACAGCACAATCCAGCGTTTGGAGTAAGCTGCAATATCGTGCTCGTGAGTCACCAGGACGACCGTAATTGCCCGCTCTTCATTTAGTTTCTGCAGGAAATTCATGATCTCGGCCGATGTCTTGGAGTCGAGATTGCCTGTTGGCTCGTCAGCAAGAATGATGGAGGGATGGTTGACCAGCGCGCGAGCAATAGCCACACGCTGTTGTTGTCCTCCAGAGAGTTGGCTGGGCCAGTTGCGGCGCTTGTCCTGCATTCCCATCAACTGCAGGGCCCAGTCAACCCGATGGGCGCGTTCCTGCCGAGAGAGCGCTGTGTAGAGCAGTGGCAACTCGACGTTTTCCTCCACAGAAGTGCGGGCCAGCAGATTAAAGCTTTGAAAGACAAAGCCAATCTTCCGGCTGCGCAGCAGTGCCTGCTCTTTTTTCCTCAAGGCGGATACGTCGGCGCCTTCCAGAAGGTAGCGGCCCCCGGTCGGGAAATCCAGAAGCCCCAGTATATTGAGCAAAGTCGACTTGCCCGAACCGGAAGGCCCCATGACGGCGACAAAATCTGCACGGGTGATTATCAAGTCAATCCCTTTGAGGGCAAAGAAAGCGTCCTCTCCAGCGGGATACGATTTTTCGATACCGAAAAGCTGTATCAAAGGCGAATCCATCTTCAACAGCTCAACGCCGCGGAGTGGTATTAGCGCGCCGCGCGCCTCCGCCCGGCCTGGGACCGCCCGCGAAGGGGATGAAGGTAGGGCCTACTGCAGGACGCAGGCTGTTTTCATCTCCTGCTGAAACGGTTTCACCCAGGACGATTACCTGTCCCTCTCTGAGGTCTCCCCGCAGCATTGCGGTAAAGCTGCCGTCAGTTAGACCGGTGACCACCGGCACGGGCCGAATCTCTTTACCCTCGCTTATCCAGAGGATGCGTGCCTGCGGTCGGAACGGAGGGAGCTTTGGGAAGCGGACCTTTGATGTCGATGGGTGCTCGCGCGGATCAGCTTGAGGTTTGGTCTGACCTCTTTCAAGCGGCCGACGAACGCCGGCCCCCTCTCCTCTTCGGCTCCAATCACCGGAACGCGGGGACGCAGGCGCGTCTTGGCGAAACCGGAGGTCAGGTTGAACCGGCGCCCTCTCAGCCCGCCCGCCCTTCGCAGGCCTGCTGGTTTCAGCTCGAACAGGAGGTTTTGTCAGCGCAGGACTTTCGATTGATATTTCGGAGGATGTTTCCTCTCGAAAGGTTCTCAACAGCGCCTGAACTTTTTCACTGGACGCTTCTTTTGGGCGGTATCTTAACGCGGCATTGGGTATTTTAATTACGTCCTCGGCCTTGGCAACCATCATTCGCAGGTTGGCGGTCATACCAGGACGCAGCTTTAAAAACTCATTGAACACGTCGATGATGGCGTTATAGGTCACAACGTTTTGCGTGGTCACGGCATTGAGCCGGATCTCGCTCACCCTTCCTCGAAAAATTTCCCCGGGGAAAGCGTCCACTGTAAATTCCACCTGCACATCTTCATTAAGAAAGCCAATATCCGCCTCATCCACGCTGGCGACCACTTGCATCTGTCTCAGGTCATTGGCGATGAGGAATAAGGTCGGAGCTTGAAGACTTGCAGATACGGTCTGGCCCAGGTCCACGTTTCTTTCAATCACCACGCCATCAATCGGAGACGTAATCACCGTGTATTTCAAATTAATTTGGGCCATTTCCAGCTGCGCCCGGGCTTGCTGAAGCTGCGCTCGCGCCATTTCCAGCTGCGCCTCCGAGGAGCGAATGCTCATTTCGCTTTGGCTGACTTGAGCGGATGCCTGATTAGCACGAGCCGCCGCTTGCTCGTAGCCGGCCTGGCTGGCTTCCAGTTCCCGCTCTGAAACCAGTTTTTCTGCAAACAATTCCTGGGTTCGTTTAAGGATGCGCTGGGCATCTTTGACCACGACCTGAGCCGCCTCGAAGTTAGCCCGGGCGCTAAGACGTTCGGCCTTCCGGTTGGCGAGGTTGGATTCTGCGTTGCGGATTCCGGCGCGTGCTGTTTCCAATTCAGCCTCGACCCGAATCACCTGAGCCTGGAAATTGGCGGGATCGATTTGGGCCAGGATCTGGCCTTTTTTAACGTTGCTGTTGAAATCAGCGTACAGGTTCTGGATACGTCCGGTGACCTGGCTTCCGACCTGTACGGTGGTCACTGCCTTCAAGGTTCCGGTGGCGTTGATGCGGTGAAAAATATCCCCTCTTTCAAGAGGGGCGGTGATCAAGGCGGGTTCCTCCGCCTGACTTCTTCGGTAAAAGGGGATGGCGACCATGACCACCGTCACCAGCAGTAGAGGTCCCAGGAACTTTATTGTCCACAATCTTCTTCTCATCGTACTATTTCTTCAAAGCTTAATACGGATCAGCCGGCCCTGTGTTCCACAAGCCAAACAGAGGTTGCCTTTGCACCCTAGTTTGGGAATTTGGCTCACACGCCTGGCCGGTTGCAATTATTTGCCAAGCAGATGCTATCATTTTCTCATGTCTGGGCCGCAGATCCGGCTTGGAGAGATCCTGATCCCTCAAGACCTTATCCACCGAAGAGTGCGTCAAATCGGGTCGCAAATTACGGCCGATTACTGTGGAAAATGCCCCCTGTTCCTTTGTATCTTGCAGGGGGCTGCAGTGTTTAGTGCCGACCTGCTGCGCCAGGTTGAACTGGAGTTAAGTATTGATTTTATGGCGGTTTCCAGCTATGGAACGGCCACGGAAACATCGGGCCAGGTGCAGTTGATGAAAGATGTCGATAGCAGCGTTGAGGGGCGGCACCTGATTCTTGTGGAGGACATAGTAGACACCGGCCTCACCTTGGGCTATCTGTTGCGGAATCTCCAGAGCCGGTTTCCTGCTTCTCTAAGGGTTTGTGCGCTTTTGTCGAAGCCTTCACGAAGGCGCATCGGGGTTCCGATTGACTATCTTGGTTTTGAAATTCCAGACACTTTTGTGGTGGGTTACGGTCTCGATTATCAGCAGCGATTTCGCAACCTGCCCCACATCTCCAGCTTGATTTTCAACCAGGCGCCTTAGAAGGGGGCACTTAGCCCCGCACCTTGTGAAGCTTCATCAGGCTGGTGTGCCCTTTTTCCATGATCGGGGCACCGGTGAGAATGACGACCTCATCTCCGGCACCTACCAAACCTTGCCGGAGCAGAATTTTCTCCACGGAATGGATCAGTTCGTCGACATTTGAGATTTCATGCATCCGCATGGGGTGAACACCCCAGAGCAGTCCCATCCGATTAACGACTGCCGTGTAGGGAGTGAACGCAATAATGTTGGTTTCGGGGCGGTACTTTGAGACCAGTCGTGCCGTCGCTCCGGTCTGCGTAAAGACAATAATGGCGTTGGCGCGGATTGCCTTGGATGCATGATAAGCAGCATCGCAGACTGCCTGGGGGAAGCTGAGGTTTGCTCTGTCCCATTTATTGTGGAGGCAGCTGGCGTCAACACTTACTTTCTCAGCCTCTTCGACGATGCGAGCCATCATTTCAAGGGACTCAATCGGGAAGATCCCGGTTGCGGTTTCAGCCGACAGCATGACCGCGTCCGTTCCGTCGAAAACAGCATTGGCCACGTCGGAAGCTTCAGCGCGAGTGGGTCTGCGGTTGGCGATCATTGATTCCAGCATCTGCGTGGCAATGATGACGATCTTGTCGCTCTGATTGGCTTTGCGAATCACTTCTTTTTGTACGACCGGGACTTTTTCCGGGGACAGTTCCACACCGAGATCGCCGCGCGCTACCATGACGCCCTCACAAACCTTGAGAATTTCATCCAGGTTCTCGATGGCCTGGGGTTTTTCCAGCTTGGCAATAATGGGTAGATCGGAATGCCGGCGGGCCAATTCCTTGCGGAGGGCCAGAACGTCACTCGCCCTGCGGACAAAAGAAAGCGCCACATAATCCAGTTGGTGTTTCAATCCAAATTCCAGGTCTGTCAGGTCCTTCTCGGAAAGCGGCGGTGCTGAAAAAACGGCGCCAGGAACATTAATGCCTTGGTTTTCCCTGAGTACGCCGCCGGTTATTACTTCGGTAATGACGGAACTTTCATCGGTGGCCTTTACATTCAGTTCTATCAGGCCGTCTGAAAGAAGAACTCGATCGCCTTTCTTCACGTCGTGAGGTAATTCGTTGTAAGACGTGGAGACACGATGCCGATCTCCCTTGAGCGGATGGGTGGTGATCGTAAATTCCTCTCCGGCAATCAACTGAACCGGCTGGCCCCTTTTCAGCGCTCCAGTACGGATCTTGGGGCCTTGCAGATCCTGCATGATGGCAATGGGGATTCCGAGGCTGGAGGAATAACGGCGCAGATCTTTGATGATTTGCGAATAGGATGAATAGCTACCGTGCGAGAAGTTCAACCGCGCGACATCCATCCCTGCTTTGATGAGTGCCTTCAGCTGACCTGCTCTTTCGGTGGCCGGACCAATAGTCGCAATGATCTTGGCTCTTCGCATTCCACCTCAAATAAGAGGGAAACCTCGTCGGTGCCTCTGTAGCAAACCCGCTTTCTTAATGATAATCTAAGCCAAACAGCAGAATCGATCACAAGGTGCATGCCAAATCGCGAGGAAGCCTGGAATCTTCTAAACGAATACACAAAATCTGAGAGCCTTATCAAGCACGCTTTGGCAGTGGAAGCCGCCATGCGAGCTTATGCGCGCTTTTTCAAGGAAGACGGGGAGAAGTGGGCTCTTGCTGGCCTTTTGCATGATTTTGACTACGAACAATATCCGGATCTTAAAGACCATCCTTTGCAAGGGTCCAAGATCTTAAAGGAAAGGGGCTATCCAGAGGATGTTATCTACGCCATCCTGTCTCACGCGTCACATCTGAATCTCCCGCGTGTCTCTTCCATGGACAGGAGCCTTTTTGCAGTGGATGAGCTTTGTGGATTTATCACAGCAGTTGCTCTGGTGCGGCCTGGAAAGCGACTTTCGGATTTGCCGGTGGAATCGGTCAAAAAGAAACTCAAAGACAAAGCTTTTGCCCGGTCGGTAAATCGGGATGAGATCCGGCAAGGCGCCTTGGCATTGGATCGTGATCTGGATGAGCACATTGCTTTTACAATTGCCGCGATGAACGGCATCGCAGACCAGCTTGGTTTGGCCTGAAACAGCGATCGCCAGGAGGAACGACCTATGAGCGAAGTGGAGAGAGGGGCAATTTCGGCGCTTTTAAAAGAGGACCGAAAATATGCGCCCCCCCAGGAGTTTATTAAGCAGGCAAACTGGGATGATCCGCAAATTTATAAACGGGCCCTGGAAGACCCGGAAGGTTTTTGGGCGGAAATGGCTGCAGCCATCGATTGGTATAAGAAGTGGGACAAAGTACTCGAATGGAACCTGCCTTTTGCAAAGTGGTTTGTCGGGGCCGAACTGAATGTTTGTCATAACTGTGTTGATCGTCATCTCCAGACTTGGCGCAAGAACAAGGCCGCGATAATTTGGGAAGGTGAGCCGGGAGACCAGCGGGTCCTGACCTACATGGATCTCTTCCGCGAGGTGAATCGGTGCGCTGTTGCTTTAAAGCGGCTTGGCGTTCAAAAGGGCGACCGCGTGGCGCTGTACCTTGGCATGGTTCCAGAGTTGGCAATTGCAATGCTGGCATGCGCGCGTATTGGCGCGCCTCACACGGTGGTTTTCGGCGGTTTTAGTCCGGAGTCATTGCGAGGCCGGATTCTCGACAGCCAGGCCAAAGTCTTGATTACGGCCGATGGGGCGTGGCGCCGCGGCAGCATCGTTCCTCTCAAGGAAAATAGCGATCAAGCCCTCTCCGGTACTCCCTCGATCGAACATGTCCTGGTGGTTAACCGAACCACGGCTCGGGAAAAAGTTCCGATGAAAGACGGGCGTGACCTGTGGTGGGACTGCGAGATGGAAAAGAGTGGAGCTGCCGTGCTGGAGCCGGAGCGCCTGGACAGCGAGCATCCGCTGTACATTCTTTATACTTCAGGCACAACGGGAAAGCCGAAAGGGCTGCTGCACACCACCGGTGGTTACCTGGTAGGGATTCACGCCACCGCCCACTACATTTTTGACTTAAAGGATCGTGACACTTACTGGAGCACGGCCGACATCGGGTGGGTCACAGGACACAGTTACGTTGTTTACGGGCCCTTGTCCAACGGGGCCACGAGTCTAATGTACGAAGGTTCTCCCGACTATCCGGACAAAGACCGTTTCTGGGCCATCATCGAGAAGTACCGGGTGAACATTCTCTACACCGCGCCCACGGCCATACGCACCTTCATGCGGTGGGGCTTGGATTATCCACAGCGCCGCGATCTAAGTTCCCTGCGTCTGATGGGAACGGTAGGAGAGCCGATCAATCCAGAGGCGTGGGTGTGGTATCGCGAAAACATTGGCGGCAATCGCATCCCCGTGGTCGACACCTGGTGGCAGACTGAGACCGGCATGGTGCTGATCACGCCACTGCCGGGACTCACCGTTCTCAAGCCCGGTTCGGCAACCTTCCCGTTTCCCAGCATTGAGGCGGACATCGTAGATGACAATGGCAACTCGGTGCCTTGGGGTCGTGGCGGTTACCTGGTTATCAAGCGCCCTTGGCCGGCAATGGCGCGGACCATCTGGGGGGATCCGGAAAGGTGGCGCCAGCAATACTGGAGCCGTTACCCGGGGATGTATTTCACGGGCGATGGAGCCAAGCGGGACGAAGAAGGGTACTTTTGGTTGCTGGGCCGGGTGGACGACGTGGTTAATGTAGCGGGCCATCGGATTGGAACCATGGAAGTGGAAAGCGCGCTGGTGAGCCATCCCGCGGTTGCCGAGTCGGCGGTCATTGGGATTAATCATGACATCAAAGGACAGGCCATTGCCGCCTTCGTGACCCTTCGGTCCGATTATTCGGCAGGCGAAGAGCTGATGGAGGAGTTGCGCGGGCATGTTTCCAAGAAGATCGGCGCCATTGCCCGACCGGAGCGCATTTTTTTCACAGCGGAGCTGCCGAAGACGCGAAGCGCCAAAATCATGCGCCGCTTACTCAGAGATATCGCGGAAGGCCGCGTGTTGGGGGACACCACTACCCTGGCAGATCCTGCGGTTTTGCATTCCATCAAGCAGCAGTACGAAGATTCCGAAGGTTAACGCCGGTGCCGGTCGCCTGATGTTATGCTTGGCCGGCGCTGGTGCGGTCTTAGTTTGCTATAAAGGCCATCATGATCATTGGACTCACCGGGAAAAATGGAGCCGGCAAAGGAGTTATCGCCGATTTTCTGCGCGCTAAGGGCTTTTACTATTATTCGCTTTCCGACGTAATTCGTGAGGAGATTCAAGCCCGGGGTCTGGCGGTGGAACGGGAGAAGCTGGTCGAGGTGGGCACCGAACTGCGCGGCCGCTATGGAAACGGCTACCTAGCGGAAAGTATTTTGCAGAGGATCCAGCCCGACAAGAATTACGTCGTCGATTCCTTCCGTCATCCGGATGAGGTGGCAGTGTTTCGTTCCCGCCCTGACTTTCACCTCTTTACGGTCGAGGCGGAGCCGCAGGTTCGTTTTGAAAGATTGAAGTCCCGAGCTCGCGAGAACGACCCGAAGACCTTTGAAACCTTTTTGGAGTTGGAAAAACGTGAGGAAGCAAGTCCTCGGTCCGAGGGGCAGCAGCTAAGGGCATGTGAGCAACTGGCTGACTTCCGCCTGGTTAACAACGGCACGATTGAAGAGCTCCACTGCCGCGTTACCGAGGTGCTGCAGCTTTTGATCGGCCGACTGAATCGACCAAGCTGGGACGATTATTTCATGAGAATCGCAAAAGTTGCGGCCCTTCGCAGCAATTGCGTGAAACGAAAAGTTGCGGCTGTCATCGTACGAGATAGGCGTGTTGTTTCCACCGGCTACAATGGGACGCCGAGGGGAACCCGGAATTGTTACGAAGGAGGATGTCCGCGCTGCAACAGTCTTGCTGACAGTGGTTCACGACTCGAAGAATGTCTCTGCTCGCACGGAGAGGAGAATGCCATCACCCAGGCGGCCTATCATGGCGTCAGCGTCAAGGATGGCACCCTGTATACCACGTTTGCCCCCTGCCTGATGTGCACTAAAATGATTATTAACGCCGGCATTCGTGAGGTTGTGTACAATTTGGATTATCCGCTTAATGACACCTCTTTCAAGCTGTTACAGGAGGCCGGTGTCGTTTGCAGGCAGCACAAGGTGGAGTAAACCATGTTGAGCTTTTTTTCCCTCTTGCTATTTACGGCAGCCTCAATTGGATTCATTGTGTTTATGTTGAGGTACCCCCGGCAATCATTGGAACGAACCTGGGGGATGAGGTTGTGTTATTTTCTGGGTTTTGCGGGGGTTCTGGCGATTCGCCTGTCGAAGGGATATTTTTCAGAGGCGACTTTGCTGGTGATTTCTTCGCTGTTGGTGTCTTTGATCGCGTCGGAGCTGTCGGCGCGGTACTTGAAATAGTCGCTTTTCTCACGCGGCCCGGCGTGAGAATTCCTCGAGAAAATAAGCAGCGCTCCTGATCCCGCCAAAGAAATTGCCGAGATCCAGCTTTTCGTTGGGAGCGTGCGCATTTTCATCCGGCAATCCAATCCCCATCAAGACACTGGGTATTTTTAAACGTTCGGCAAAAGTAGCTACCACGGGAATAGATCCACCCTCGCGTTGGAAAACCGGGCGCCGGCCGAAACCTTTTTCCAGGGCGTTTGCTGCGGCTAAAAGCGCCGGGTGATCCAACGAAGCCACCCACGGTTTTCCGCCATGCATGCGGGTAACCTTGAGTTGGACCGACTGGGGCGTGATGGACTGCAAATGGGCCTCGAAAAGACGCTCGATCTTTTCAGGTTGCTGGTCGGGCACCAGACGCATGCTGACCTTGGCCATGGCGGTGGCGGGCAGGACGGTTTTGGCTCCTTCTCCCGTAAAGCCGCTTAGAAGACCGTTCACCTCAAAGGTGGGACGCGCCCACAACCGTTCCAAGGGTGAAAATCCTTCCTCGCCGGAAAGTTCCGCGACGCCCAGCTCTTTCTTGTAAGCAGGCTCAGCAAAAGGGAGAGCGGCAAATTCACGCCTCTCCCTTTCCGTCAAATTGCGGACGTCATCGTAAAAGCCCGGAAGGGTGACCCGTCCCTTTTCATCCTTCATGGCGGCCAAAAGTTGCGCCAGGACAAAGGCGGGATTGGCAATGGTTCCCCCAAACGTTCCGGAATGCAGATCCTGCCGGGGACCCCGGACATCGATTTGAAAGTACACCAGGCCCCTCAGGCCGTAACAGATGGAGGGAATGCCGCGAGCAAACATCGCGGTGTCGGAAATCACCACGACATCTGCTTTAAGCAGGTCGCGGTTTTTCTCTATGAACTCATCGAGGTGAGAACTCCCCACTTCCTCCTCACCCTCTATGAGATATTTCAGATTCACCGGGAGTGCCTGACGAGTCTCGACAAAGGCTTCGGCGCTTTTGAAATGAATAAAGATTTGGCCCTTGTCATCGGCTGCTCCGCGAGCGTACAGCTCCCCGTTTCGGATGGTTGGTTCAAAGGGCCCCGTTTCCCATAAGTTCACGGGATCGACCGGCTGAACGTCATAGTGTCCGTAGATAAGGACCGTCGGCTTATTCTTGCTTTCCACCCGCTCGCCGTAGACGATGGGGTGCCCGTCCGTGGGGAAAACCTCCACACGTTGCATGGAGGCCTTTCGCAACTGGTCGGCAACGAACTCGGCGGCTTTGCGGACATCCTGCTTTCGTTCGGGATCGGTACTGATGCTGGGGATACGGAGGAACTCAAAAAGTTCCTGCAGGTAGCGGTCGCTATTTTTCTCGATATAACGAACGATCTCATTCAGATCAGCAGCCATTACTCCTCCACCTCAGGGGGGATGTAGTGAATGTAGGCGTTCATAATCTTGAGCGCCTCATCTTTCTCTTCAATTTCCACCTGCATCAGGTCGCGCAACGAAATCAGTCCTAATAGGCGGGGTGAGCTCGAGGTGGAGCTCTCGACGATCGGAAGATGGCGGCAGTTGGCCTGCTGCATTTTCGCCAATCCCGTTTGGCACGAATCTTCTGCGTCAGCGATGACCAATTCACTGGTCATCACATCTTCAACGCGCACCTGATGAGGATCTTTTTGGGGCACCACCACCCGGTTCATAAGGTCGCGCTCCGTGAAAATTCCGACCAGTTGCCGGCCTCGCAGGACCGGTACCGCGCCCACCTTATTTTCCTTCATCCAGCTGGCAGCGGCGTACACGGTCTGATCAGCCTGCACGTGGTAAATAGTTGTACGCCCTTCGAGAACACTTCGCAGCTTCTTCACGCGTATTGTTCTTCCAGTTCCCGTTGGATAGCCAAAAGCTTTTGACTATATTCTACAGGATATACTTCAGTTGTATGCAGTAGTTTTAAGAAGCCGGGAAGGCTCTCCAGCTGTTGGCGCGCATATTCTTTGGAAGCCACTAACGACGGGAGTTCGCGAATGATTCGGCCTCGCTGTACCCACTTCTTCAGCAATGGCTCTCCGTTCGCGTCTTCATCCCATCTCCCCACAACGTCGCGCTTGAAGAAATCTCCCTCACGTTGGCGGAAGATTTGTTTGCGACAGGGCACGGTTCCCTTTCCCTCGCTGGCTTTGAAGCGCGGCTGGATGTTGCCGCCACTGATAACTTCCACCAGCTTATAAACCAGGTCGCAGGTAGGGGCGTCACGCGAGACAACCAAATCGGTCCCCACTCCGTAAGCGTCTATGGGCGCATCAGCAATGGAGAAGGAGAGGACGCGCTCCTCATCCAGATTGCCGCTGGCCACGATTCGAGCTTCTTTGCGATGGTTCTGATCCAGTAATTCCCGGGTTTTCACCGCCAGCTCCAACAGGTCGCCGGAGTCGAGGCGCACTCCCGCCAGCTTTCCGCCTATCTGAAGGGCCTTGCGCACTCCCTGCAGCGAGTCATAGGTATCGACGAGCAGGATGGAGTGATCGGGGAAAGCATCGTGAAAGCGGCGGAACGATTCCAGCTCATCCCCGAAAAACTGCACGAAGGAGTGGGCCATAGTGCCATAGACGGGAATACCCATTTCGTAACCAGCCAGCACATTACTGGTTCCGTTGCAGCCTCCAATAAAAGATGCACGGGCCGCCTGGACCCCCGCCTGGGGCGTGTGGGCACGCCGGCTCCCAAAATCAATAACCTGTTTGTCATGAGCAGCCAGGCGCAGCCGTGCGGCCTTGGATGCCACCATGGTCTGAAAATTGATGGTGCTGATCAAAAAAGTCTCCAGCACCTGAGCTTCGATAATGGGTGCGCTTACCTGGAGAATCGGCTCATTCTCGAAAAGGACGGTGCCTTCGGGAACAGCGTGCACATCGCCACTAAAGCGAAAGCGATGTAGGTAATCGAAGAAGGCAGGATCCGTTCGTGAAAAGACGGGGAGCTTGCGCAGGTAAGAGATGGTATCGCTGCTGAAACCGACGTGGGTGATGTAATGCAGCGCCTGCTCCAGGCCTGCGGCCACCAGGAAGCTGCGCGTCGGAGGGAGCTTGCGCGTAAAAAGTTCAAAGGTGGCCCAGTCACCGGCATGCCCTGATTGAAAATAGACCGCTGACATCGTCAGTTCATACAGGTCGGTATTGATACCCAGCGTTTCTATAGTTGGAAAAAGAGGATTCAATTTCATTTTAAACGACTAACCGTAGACGCGCTTAAAAACAAGGTCCACGTGACGCAGCTTATATTCGAGGTCAAATATTCTAGTAATGTCGTCCGAGGAAAGGTGGGCTGTAATATAGGGGTCCTGCCTGACCAGTGACTCGAAGTCGGCACCTTCGTCCCAGACACGAGCAGCATTCCGCTGGACCCATTCATAGGCCTCCTCCCGCAAGATTCCTTTGCGGGTCAACTCGAGCAGCAGGGATCCGGAAAAAATCAACCCTCCCATTAAGGAGAGGTTCTTTCTCATTTGTTCGCTATCGACCACGAGGCCCTTAAGGATGCCGTTCAAGTTCACCGTCAAATAATGCGCCAGTATAGTGCTGTCGGGCAGGATAACGCGTTCGACGGAGGAATGAGAGATATCTCTTTCATGCCAGAGTGGAATGTTTTCCAGCGCCGCCATTGCGTTACTGCGCAGAAGCCGCGCCAGGCCGCTGATTTGCTCGCAATTCACTGGGTTACGCTTGTGGGGCATGGCGGAACTCCCCTTTTGCCCGCTGGCAAAAGGCTCCTGAGCTTCACGCACTTCGGTGCGCTGCAGGTGGCGAACCTCAGTGGCAATCTTGTCGTAGGTGGAACCGAGGATGGCGAGTGTGCAAAGGTACTCTGCATGGCGGTCACGCTGGAGCGTTTGAGTCGATGCCAGAGCAAATCCAATCCCAAGTTTACGACATAGGGCCTCTTCAAATTCCGGGGACAGGTAGGAGAACGCCCCCACCGGGCCGCTGATCTTCCCGACCTCGAGGGCGCAGCGGGCGCGGCGAAAGCGCTCCAGATTACGCTGCATTTCCGTGAACCAAACCGTGAGCTTGAGGCCTAATGTGGTGGGCTCTGCGTGAACGCCGTGGGTACGCCCGATCATGGGAGTACGCTGGTAGCGACGAGCCTGCTGCTTTAGAGTTTCCAAAAAGTTCAACAGTTCGGCCTCGATCAGTTCAGAAGCCTCACGAATTTGTAACGCCTGTGCCGTATCCACAACATCGGTTGAGGTCAAACCCAGGTGGACGAACCGTGATTCCGGACCGATGCGTTCGGCTAAAGCCGTGGTGAAGGCCACGACATCATGGCGAGCGATCTTCTCAATCTCGTGGATACGCTCCACGGTAAACCCAGCCTTTTTCTTGATTTGCTCGATAGCGGCCATGGGGATTTCGCCGCGCTCCGCAAGCACTTCGCAGACGGCGATCTCGACGGCGAGCCATTTTTGGAACTTGTTTTGCTCTGACCAGACACTCTCCATCTCGGGGCGCGTGTAGCGCGAGATCATAATTCCAAAACTATGGAAGGTTTGTCCTGGTCAGTCAAGTGGACGCAAGTGTTGGAGGGGGAAGGCCTGCTCTGCAGGGCACGGGTGGCAAACTCAACAGCGATTTCCGGATGATTGTTGGTTCGGCTCAGATGTGCGAGAAACAAATGGTCGGCGCGGCCATCGAAAGCTCCCGCGAGGAATTTTGATAGAGAACAATTGGAAAGATGTCCATTGTTGCTCAGCAGGCGCTGTTTTAGAAACCACGGGTATGAGCCTGCTTTCAAAAGTTCCAGGTCGTGATTGGACTCAATGACCAGCCAGTCGCAACCTTGAAGCCGGCGCTCGGAAACCAGGTCGATCTCCCCAAGGTCGGTCGCCACCGCTCCGGTGATGCCCTGTGTCGTCAAGCGAAATCCGACAGGGTCCAATGAATCGTGTGAGACAGGGAACGGCTGGACCTCGATGTCTCCGATGGTAAAAGGTCGGCTTGAAAACAGCTCGCCGCGGGGCAGCTCTTGAAGCTCAGCGACTTCCTCGCGTGTTCCCTCATTAAGAAAAATGACCGGGTTTTGATCTTTCACGATGGAGTGAATGCCGCTGACGTGGTCGCTATGCCCGTGGGTAATGAGTGCGGCGTCCACCTGAGGCAGTTGTATTCCTGAAGCCTTGAGGCGGCGTTTCAGAGTTCGCCATCCAAAGCCAACATCGATCAAAAGACAGGTTCTTCCCGTGTTGAGGACTATGCAATTGCCGCCACTCCCGCTGCCCAGCACGCAAAGCTGAAACACCTGTTCTCCTCGATCTCGGAACCCGCCGGGATTCACACAATACCGCGCGGCGCTCCCCGGGTTAATGCGAACTATTCACAGGACACAGTATTGTAGAATCTAGCAAGAGGGTATGAAGAAGAATTTGCTCGGGTATGACAAGTGCGAACTGGTGGAGCTGGCGCTCGGGATGGGCGAAAAGTCATTTAGAGGAACTCAGCTTTATCGGCAGATTTATCGGAAGAAGGCGCTGGACGTGGAGCAGATGACGGACCTCTCGGGTGAATTCCGCCGCCGGCTTTCTTTCCAGTGCGCCGTGAAATACCCTGCTTTGGTGCGGCTTACAAAAGCTCGGGATGCGACGGTGAAGCTGCTTTTTGAATTGTCCGACAATCGTTTTGTTGAAACCGTTTACATCCCCGAAGACGGACGCGATACGCTCTGTATCTCCTCCCAGGTGGGCTGTGATGTGGGATGCACTTTCTGCATGACGGCACAGATGGGATTCCAGCGCAACTTGAAAGCGGGTGAAATTGTCGGTCAGGTACTCAGCGCTATTCAGCGGGGGATGGTCCGGGAACGCGGCTTTAATATTGTTTTCATGGGCATGGGTGAGCCGCTCTTGAATTACCAGAACGTGATGAAGGCCTTTCGAATCTTTATCGATCAGGAGGGAATGGGCTTATCCCACCGGAAGATCACTGTTTCCACATCGGGCGTCGTGCCGGTCCTTAAGAAAATGAAAGAGGAGGAAGTGCTGCCGAACCTGGCTATTTCTCTGAACGCAACCACCAATGAGTTACGGGACCAGATCATGCCGATTAACCGAAAATGGAACATTGAGGAACTATTGGACACTTGCCGGGAGTTTCCGCTGGACTCGCGCCGTCGCATAACTTTTGAATATGTGTTGCTCGCCGGCCTGAACGATTCAGACGAGGACGCCCGACGATTGACACGTCTTCTGAGAGGGATCCATTCCAAGCTGAATCTGATTCCTTACAATGTCAACCCCGGGCTGCCATTCCGGAGGCCTTCGGAAGCTCGGGTCGAAAGGTTCCAGTCGATTTTGCTGGAAAATCGTGTGTCGGCGTTTGTCAGAAAAACCCGCGGCGATGATGTAGCAGCCGCGTGTGGCCAGTTGGCTTATCGGGAAGTGCATGCCTAAGAAATTTTTTATTGCCACTTTCGGCTGCCGCACCAATCAGGCGGACAGCTCCATGGTCCGAAGCGCCTTTGTGCAAGAAGATTATCATGAGACGCTGGTACCCTCTGATGCCGACGTGATCGTTATCAATTCCTGTACGGTCACCCATCGGTCCGACCAGCAGGTGCGTCAGCTGGCGCGTCATCTCAAGCGAGAAAGGCCTGAGGCGAAGATCATTGTCACCGGCTGCTATGCCCAGCGCGACCCTCAGACTCTTGCAGGCGTCGCTGCGGTCGATGCCGTCGTCGACAATGCCCGCAAGCATGAGCTGGTCCAAATCGCGGGGTCTCTGGTCAAGCGGCCGCAACAAGCTGTGCCGAGCGCCAAAGAGCTGGCTGCCATCTACACGGACAGTTTTAGGAAGGTGCGCGCCATGCCGGCTTTTCCTTCGTTGCAGCCGGCAGATCGGACCCGCCCCTTTGTGAAAATTCAGGACGGATGCGATGCCAAATGTTCCTACTGCATTATCCCTTCATCGCGCGGACCGGGCCGAAGCCTTCCTCCGGAAATGGTGCTGCGCCAGATTCGGGAGCTGGTCGGGAACGGCTATAAAGAAATTGTGCTCACGGGAATTCATATGGGGACCTACGGCATGCATTTACAACCCCATTACTCGCTGGAATGCCTGATTGAGGAAATTCTGGAAATACCCGGACTACGCCGTGTGCGTCTTAGCTCGATAGAGCCGATGGAGCTTTCGCGAAAGATCATCAAGATTGCAGCGAGCAGTGATCTGCTGGCTCCGCACTTTCATATTTGTCTGCAGAGCGGCAGCAACCGGATTCTTAGAAGGATGCTGCGCCCCTACAGCGTGAAGCGTTTTGCGGAAATTGTTGAGGAGATTCGTTCTTGTATTCCGGATGCCGGAATCGGGACCGATGTAATTGCAGGATACCCTGGAGAAACAGAAGAGGATCATGGGGCGACGCTCGAATTCGCAGAGCGCATGCCGTTTACGTATCTGCACGTTTTCCCCTACAGTGATCGACCAGGCACGCCTGCTTGTCTGGATCCGCACAAGGTGCCTGCAGGTATATTGAGGCGCCGCAGCCGTGAACTGCGGGCTCTGTCCTCTCGCAAGAACCTGGAATTTCGCCGTCAGTTTCTTAGTAGAAAGCTTTCCGTTCTTACACTGAGCGAAGAGGTGGAGGGGAAAAGGGAATGCATCTCCGGCAATTACCTGAAGGTGCTGGTGGACCGAGAAATTCCTGCTAACGAGCTGTTGCTGGTTCAAGCGACGGGAAGCAGAGGGGAGTATCTGATTGGTGAAATGGAAGCTTCAACTCTCCAGGATCACGACGGCCACCGCGTAACTCTGGGTGTGGGTCAAAGAGAGCAGCACACTGGTCGCACCGCAATTTGAAAAAAACTCTTTAGCTTTGCCATAGAATGCGAGTTCCGGTTTCCCCGAGTTCCCCACTGAAATTTCAACGTCACGCCACCGAATTCCCGCTTGCCATCCGGTCCCCAGGGCTTTGAGTGCGGCCTCCTTGGCGGCGAACCGGGCGGCAAAATGCTGGTACTTGTTCTTACGGTCGAGGCAGTATTGAATCTCGGCCTCGGTAAAAACGCGCCGGATCATGGGCTCGCTGTTTTCGAGCGCCGAGCCGATGCGCGCCACTTCGACAATGTCGATTCCCAATCCAACAATCATGAGCAGGGCGAATTGTAACAGAGCATACCGTCTGGCGTCGGCAACAATTAGGGTCAACCATGCGCTTCAAGCGGCTGCGGCGGCACAATATTCCGCTATGCTATCCTGATTCGGATGCTTTGCGAAGTATACCGTCAAGGAGTTTCTTACCTGGTCTTTGAGGAATTGGAGAGCATTCCAGGATTTCTTCATGCATTCACCACGCGCCGCACCGACGACGGAGATTTTGCACAGGCCGGCTCCGAGAAGGAACGCTTTCTCAAAGCCCTGGGAGTCCCCCGAAGGCAACTGATTCCGTTACAGCAAAGCCACTCGGATCGCGTGATTATCGCTGAGGAAAGCGCCTGTGGCGGGGAATCACCCTGTGTTGCCGATGGCGTCATTATTACGGCTCCCGAAAAATATGCGGTTATTCAGACGGCAGATTGCCTCCCCGTGATCGCTGTAGAGCCACGTGCGCGAGCCCTATGCGCGATTCATGCCGGCTGGCGGGGAACGCGGGCCAGAATAGTGGAAAAAGGCATTCAGAGTTTCCTGAAGCTGCTGGGCACTTCGGTGCAGGACCTGAGAATTGCTTTCGGCCCCTGCATCCGCTCCTGCTGCTACCGGGTAGGGGATGAAGTGCGCAATGATTTCCAAAGGGAGGGACATCCGGTGGAGCAAATCTTTCAAGGAAACCGACTTGATCTCTCGAAAGCGAATCGATTGCAGCTGAGCAAGGTGGGTGTGAATGACGTGTTGGATTGCGGCCTTTGCACGGCGTGCGATTCTGGACGTTTTTATTCTTACCGGCGTGAAGGCCATACGGGACGCATGTGGGCCTTGGCGGGGTTCGGTCGGAGGTGAGCCACACACTGTATCACCACCACGGATGATACGCAGCGGCTCTACGGCGGGGATTAAAGGGCGGTCTTGTCCACTTCTTGCCGCAGGCGTTCTTTATAGGCGCGCAGTTTGTCTGCGAGTGCTGCATCGGACCGGCCTAAGATTCGTGTGGCAAGAAGAGCGGCATTTTTAGCGCCCGCCTTTCCAATGGCGACAGTCGCAACCGGAACTCCGGCAGGCATCTGAACTGTGGCCAGGAGCGCATCCAGTCCTTTAAGCGGCGAGGATTCCAGAGGCACTCCAATAATGGGCAATATCGTTTGCGATGCAAGCACTCCAGCCAGGTGGGCCGCGCCTCCGGCGCCTGCAATGATGACCTGGATGCCGCGCGACTCGGCAGTTCGTGCGTACTCGGAAACACTTTCGGGAGACCGATGGGCCGAAAGAACGCGCATCTCGTGAACTATGCCAAACTGATTCAGCATCTCAGCAGCTTCGCGCATCACCTCGACATCGCTTTTGCTGCCCATCAAAATCCCTACTTGCACTCTGCTCATAGTCTTTGTTCCCCCCGCTCTTTTGGCAGGCCCTTTAACCCAATATCCTTGCGATAATACATACCCTCGAAGTGAATGCGGTTGACCGCATCGTACGCCTTCATAATAGCTGCTTCCAGGGAACCACTATGAGCGCAAACGCCGAGGACCCTGCCTCCGCTGGTAAGGATTTTGGAATCGCTAAGCGTCGTCCCGGCGTGAAAGAGAACAGTATCAGTCAATTCCGCGGCCATTTCCAAGCCTGAGATCTCCTTTCCCGACTCGTAACTGCCGGGATAGCCCTCAGCCGCCAGAACCACGCAAACGCCGGCCCCCGGCTTCCACTCAACTGTACTGCTTTGAATATTGCCCAGAGCCATCGCCTGAAGAATCGGAAGCAGATCAGATTGCAAGCGGGTAAGCACTACCTGAGTTTCAGGATCTCCAAACCGGGCGTTAAATTCGAGGACGCGAGGACCGTGCGCGGTCATCATGAGGCCGGCGTAAAGAATCCCCTGGTAGGTCCTACCCTCGAGAGACATCCCCTGGAGGGCGGGGACGATCACCTCTTTCATGATCCGCTCCTGCAGTGATGGGGGCACTAAAGCGTCGATAGAGTATGCTCCCATCCCGCCGGTGTTGGGTCCTTTGTCGTTGTCGTAGATCGCTTTGTGGTCCTGGGACGGAACCATGGGAATGGCGTGTTCCCCATCCGTAAATACCATGAAGGAGATTTCTTCCCCTTTTAGATACTCTTCTATGACCAGACGCCTTCCGGACTCCCCGAAGCGGCGTTGGCGCATGACTTCGTTGAGCGCGGAAAGGGCGTTTTTCAAATCATTGCAAATGTAAACTCCTTTACCTGCGGCCAGCCCGTCTGCTTTCAAGACCACAGGGAACTCGAACGTTCCGGACGCAAGCGCCTTCTCGGCAAGGTCCGGGTCCTCAAAAACTTCGTAGGCGGCTGTGGGAATGCCGTGTCTGCGCATGAAATCTTTTGCAAATGCTTTGCTTCCTTCCAACGCAGCGGCTTTTTGGTTGGGTCCCACCAGGAGTAGGCCGCGGCTGCGAAAATAGTCGCCAATGCCCGCCACCAAAGGGGCCTCGGGTCCTGCTACTGTGAGTTCAACCTTGTGAGAAACTGCGAATTCCAGAAGAGCCGGAATGTCGGCGGAAGAGATAGGAACGTTTTCAGCGAGGCAGGCGGTCCCGCCGTTGCCGGGAGCGCAATAAAGCTTTTTTAGTAAGGGGCTCCGGTGCAGCTTCCACGCAATAGCGTGTTCTCGGCCTCCGGAACCGATGACGAGGACATTCACTGGAGTCTTTTTAGTGAGTGTTAATTGGAGCCTGAGCTGTCGGTCTTGCCGGCCGCGGGAGCGGACTTTGATTCGGCCTTTGCTGCAGACGGGCTGCTGCTATCCCCGGAAGTCGGGGAAGCTTTTCCGTTTTTCCCCGCATAGTCGGTGATGTACCATCCCGAGCCTTTAAATTGGATGGCGGGCGCCGACAGCAAACGGACCAACTGCCCGCCGCAGGACTGGCAGATCTCCAGAGGTGAATCCGAAAATTTTTGGATTACTTCTATGACCTGTTCACAATCAACGCAGCGATACTCGTAAAGGGGCATCTAAACTACCTATTTAAGCACGTTATTCTGAATCCTCACTATAAGATTCACCTCCTGGGTTGTCAAGCCGGCGAGACTGCATGCTATTATCCACGCGAGGAGAAATCATGAAGAGGGTTCGAAAGGCGGTGATTCCGGCGGCCGGTTTGGGAACTCGGTTTCTTCCAGCCACCAAAGCCATTCCAAAGGAAATGCTGCCGATTGTGGACAAACCCACGATCCAATACGTGGTGGAGGAAGCGGTCCATTCTCAGTTTGAAGACATTATCTTCGTAACCAGCCAGAGCAAGAGCGCCATTGAGGATCATTTTGACTATGACTATCAGCTTGAAAAATTTCTGAAGGACCAGAATAGAGAAGACCTCTGGAAGATGGTCTCCGAAATTTCCGGAATGATAGCTATTTCTTCGGTTCGTCAGAAAAAACCGCTGGGGCTTGGCCATGCAGTCCTGGTTACGGAGGCTTTTGTAGGTGAAGAACCGTTCGGGGTTTTCCTGGGGGACGACCTCCTCGATTGCAGCACTCCCTGCATGAAGCAGTTGCGGGAGGTTTTTGAAGCGTACCACTGCACAGTGGTGGCGGTTCAGGAAGTTCCGAAAGAAGCGGTGTCGCGCTACGGCGTGGTTTCTGTAGACAGCGTTGCCGATGGAGGGGAAGGGCGGCTGTTCCGCGTAAAGGAAATGATTGAAAAACCAAGCCCTGAAAAAGCCCCGTCGAACCTGGCCATCATTGGCCGATACATTCTGACCCCGCGGATTTTCAAGTCCTTGCGTGAGACCCAGCCGGGTAAGAATGGCGAGATCCAGCTGACCGATGGAATTCGTGCCTTGATGCAGGAGGAGCCCGTTTATGCTTACCGGTTCAAAGGCGCGCGTTATGATGCCGGCAACAAGTTGGAATATCTGATGGCAACGGTGGAGTTTGCTCTACGTCATGAAGAAATCAAGGATGACTTCCGCGCTTATTTGAAGAGCTTGAAACTGTAGCTGAGGCCGCCTGCTCTTAGCCCTTCCCTATGCTCGACCGAAATTTTATCCGCGACAACCTGGATTACGTTGAGCATCGTCTGAAGACGAAAAATTTCACCTTTGAAAAACCGACCTTCATCGAGTTGGACCAGCGGGAAAAATCATTGCGCCTGGAGTGGGAGGATTTGCGAGGGCGGCGAAACCGCACCAGCGATGAAATCGCGCGGCTCAAAAAGTCCGGACACGACACCAGCACCATTGTGGAAGAGATGAAACAGGTGTCGGCGCGCATCAAGCAACTCGATTCAGAACTGCTGGATCTTCAGGAGGCCGTGAAGGATTTTCTTTCACGGATACCCAATCTTCCTCACGAGTCGGTTCCCATAGGAAAAGACGCCTCTTCCAATGCAGTGGTCCGGCAATCAGGCACACCGCAGAACTTTGCCTTCCCCCTAAAAGACCACGTGGATCTGGGAGCTCAACTGGGCATTCTCGACCCGGAACGGGCAGCTAAGATCACCGGCGCCAGGTTTGCCAACTATTACGGAGCGGGGGCGCTACTGGAGCGCGCGCTGATTAGCTTCATGCTCGAGGTGCACACTCGCACGCACAATTACATTGAGGTGCTGCCTCCCTTCATGGCCAACCGAACCAGTTTTTATGGAACGGGGAACCTGCCCAAGTTCGAAGCGGACCTTTTTCATGTGGAGGGAACGGACTACTTTCTGGTACCCACGGCGGAAGTGCCGGTCACCAATATCTTTGCGGGTGAAATCCTGGAGGAAGAGCACCTTCCCATCAGCCTGGCTGCCTACACTCCCTGTTTTCGCAGTGAAGCCGGTTCTTACGGTAAGGACACGCGTGGCCTCATTCGCCAGCATCAGTTCAACAAGGTGGAGTTGGTGAAGTTCGCCACCCCCGAGCAGTCCTACGAGCAGTTGGAGCAGCTTACGCGTGATGCGGAAGAAATATTGCAAAGGCTCCGGCTTCCCTACCGTGTGGTGACCCTCTCCACCGGAGATATGGGATTTTCCGCCGCCAAGACGTATGACCTTGAAGTCTGGATTCCCAGTCAGGGCACTTACCGCGAAATCTCCTCCTGTTCCAACTTTGAAGATTTTCAAGCGCGCCGCGCCAATGTTCGATTTCGTTCCGCCTCCGGCAAAAAAATCCGCTTCGCACACACACTCAATGGGTCGGGACTGGCGGTCGGACGCACCTGGGTCGCCATTGTTGAAAATTTTCAGAACAAGGATGGCTCCGTCTCTATCCCGGAAGTGCTGCGGCCGTACATGTACGGCATGGAGCGAATAGTCCGTGACACTCGTGTACCCCTATAATAAGATCGCAGGCGTTTTGGGGCAGGCGTGATCAAATTCAATCTGGATAAACAAGTCAAGCTGTCCTTTTATGATCAGATCAAAGGGCAGCTGCTCTCGGCGATTTATTGCGGGAAGATCAACGAAGGAGATCGCTTGCCTTCCATCCGCGAATTGTCGGAGTCGCTGGGGGTCAATTACAAAACCATCCGGGGCATTTATCTGCGGCTTTCACGTGAAAATTATCTGGAGCTGGTCAAGGGAAGCGGCGCTTTTCTGAAGAAGCGCAGCGGCTCTGATACTTACGACCAGATGCGCCGCCGGGCCACCTTCCGGCTCCTGGGCGAAACTTCAGAAAAAGCCCGCAATCTGGGAATTTCTCCTGAAAAGTTCGCGCAGCTTCTTTCCAACTACTGGACCGGCAACAATCTTCGGAAATTACGCCTGGCGGTCATTGATCACGAAGAAGAAGCCTTTATTTTTTCGCGGGAGCTCAAGATGCGGCTGCGGGCCGAGGTGGTGCCCATTGCACTGGGACCGCTGCCGGCTAACGGCACCGCGCGGGAAATTCAACAATGCGATTACCTCCTGACCACCAGCTGGCACATGGAAGAGGTCTCGGCTTTGGCCGCGAGGTTTCAAAAAGAAGTCGTCGAGATCAAGCCCAGTCGCGAGATCTACAACGAAATTCTTACGGCTGCCAAAGATCGGAACGTCGCCATTGTGATCCAGGACGAGCGCACCATGCACGCGTCATGGGAAATCTTCATGAACATTTTTTATCCGTCGACGGACAAGAAATTTTGGATTGCACCGATTCACCGCGAAGACCTGCTGAACAAAATCATCAAAGAAGCAGATGTGATTTTCGTTTCTCCGATGTGCTGGGACGAGATGCGCAAACGAGCTCCTGCCGAAAAAGAATTAAAGACGTATGAAAATTTCATTTCTGAAGAAACGATCTCATGGCTGAAAGAGCTGCAACTTCTTGGCTAGTTTCCGAGACACCGAAGGTGTCGCGTGATCGAATGCAACATGAGTTTCTCTCGGACGCGAAGCAGCTGTGAGTAGCTCTGCCCGCAATTTCATCCGCCGCTTGCCCAAGGCGGAACTGCACGTCCATCTGGAAGGATCGGTTACCCCTGAGCTCCTGCTCGAGCTGGGCCGCAAGTATTCAAGTGAGTACGCCCAACTCAGCCTGCAGGAAATTCGCACCCGCCTGTTCCAGTACGAAAACTTTTCAGCCTTCTTGAACACCTATCGCGTTGTGTGTGAACACTTGCGCGAACCGGCAGATTATCTGATGGTGTTGGAACACCTGCTGCATGGTTTTCAAGAGCAAAATATCCGATATGCCGAGGTGATTTATACCCCCTCTATTGCCTGGAAAATGGGCCGCGACGGGAAGGCCATCCTTATGCAATTGCTGGATCGATGCACACGGTTTCATCCAACCAGTGCCATTAGCATCCACTGGATCCTGGATTGTGTCAGACAGTGGGGCCGGGAGGCGGCCGACAAGACAGCCCATCTTGCAGAAGAGTTTCGGGGCCGGGGAGTTAAAGCCATAGGTCTGGGGGGAGACGAGAATTCGCTGCCGCTCGAGGGGTACCGCGAAACGTTTGCCTGGGCAAGAGCGCACGGTTTGTTTTGTCATGTTCATGCGGGAGAAACGGGCGGGCCCGAACAAGTGTGGGGCGCGATCCACGTCCTGGGAGCCAACCGTATCGGCCACGGTTTTCAGGCCGCTCGCGACGCTGGCTTGATGGAGTACCTCCGGGAGCATGCGCTGGGATTGGATATTTGCCTGACCAGCAATATCAAGACTCGCGCCTGGGGACTGCTTTCCTCCCATCCTTTCCAGCTGCTGTATCGGCGCGGTGTGCCGGTGACCTTGAATACCGATGATCCAGGGCTGTTTGAAACCTCGCTGCCGCAGGAATACGAAAAAGCCGCGCAGCTCGGTCTTCAAAGAAGTGATCTAGCAAGAATTGCGCTGCAGAGCGTTCAATCCGCTTTCCTGGCCCACCCTGAGAAAACCGCGTTGATGCAGCAATTTCAGGATGAAATCTATCAGCTGGGGAAGGAGGATGCCGAGACTTTGGGGTAACCAGCCATGGGTAGGATTGAGATGCCGCGGAGGCGGAGGAGCAAAGCGTACTGTAGGCCTTTATAAGTTGCGGTATTTAAGTCCCTTGCCTAGGTCGGGCCTTGGGAGTATTTTGCCGTAAATTTTTGTGAGAAATTTGTGTCGAGTGGTATAGTGTGCGCTCGATAGGTGGTCTATGGAACAGAACATTGCTGTAGGTAAACAAGGATGGTTGGGGACCGCTCGCCGTGACACGTGGTGGGTGGAGCCGTTGCTTATCCTGGTGGGCTTGAGCGCGTTTGGAATTTATTCAACTTATTCGGCGGTTTTTTGGGACTATCATTTTGAAATCGGTCCTTATCTTTCTCCCTTTTACGAACCCTTGCTGGTTTTTGACTGGTGGCCTTTTTCCCCCGCCATACTGATCCTGTGGATTCCTCTGGGATTTCGCACCACCTGCTACTATTACCGCGGCGCGTACTGGCGCTCTTTTTTCGCGAACCCCCCTGCCTGCGCCGTTACCGGCTGGGAAGGAAAAAATTACGCAGGGGAAGCCAAGTTTCCGATTTTTGTCCTGAATTTCCACCGTTATTTTATGTACGCAGCGCTATTGCTTAACGTGATGCTTTGGGTGGGAGCCGTTCGCTCTTATTGGTGGCAAGGTGAGCTGGGGATCGGTCTGGGTTCGATCATCCTCACCATCAACGCTTTCTTGTTAATGATGTATTCGCTTGGCTGCCACTCGCTTCGACACCTGGTAGGCGGGAAGCTCGATTGCTTCAGCTGTTCTTCGTGCGCGCGAACGCGTAAGCGCATATGGGACTACATCACAAGATGGAACGAACACCACAAGTTTTGGGCGTGGGTCAGCTTGATTTGGGTGGCGTTTACGGACTTTTACGTACGCATGGTTTCTTCCGGCGTCTTTAATGATCCGAACACCTGGTCCAACTTTCCTCGTCCGTAGTCTGAGCGTCCCTCACTCAAACCACAGATCTGGACACTACCATGAGTGATTACGATCCAATTGATTTTGACGTGTTAGTCGTTGGCGCCGGCGGCGCCGGTCTTCGCGCGGCCATTGAGGCCTCGGCGCGAGGGTTAAAAACCGGGCTGGTTTGTAAATCTCTGCTGGGCAAGGCCCACACCGTGATGGCTGAGGGCGGGGTTGCTGCAGCGCTCGCCAATGTTGACAAGGACGACAACTGGCAAGTGCATTTTCGCGACACCATGCTGGGCGGAAAGATGATGAACAACTGGCGGATGGCCATGCTGCATGCCAAGGAAGCGCCCGAAGCGGTCTACGAGCTGGAACGCTGGGGAGCGGCCTTCGACCGGACCGAGGACGGAAGAATTCTGCAGCGGGCATTTGGCGGGCACAAGTACAAGCGCCTGGCCCACGTGGGTGACCGGACAGGCCTGGAGATGATCCGCACCCTGCAGGACCGGGGCGTCCATCAGGGGATTGAGGTGTTCATGGAATGCACCATCACACACCTCTTGACGGATGACGGACGCGTGACCGGAGCGTTTGGCTATTGGCGCGAGAGCGGACGTTTTATCGTCTTTCGGGCCCGCGCAGTGGTGCTTGCCACCGGCGGCATCGGGAAAATGTATCGGATCACCTCCAATTCCTGGGAATACACGGCTGATGGTCATGCCTTGGCCTACCAGGCCGGTGCGGAGTTGATTGACATGGAGTTTGTTCAATTCCATCCCACAGGAATGGTATGGCCACCCGGAGTGCGGGGGATCCTGGTCACTGAGGCGGTGCGGGGTGAAGGAGGTCTTTTGCGCAACAGCCTGAACGAACGCTTTATGCAGAAATACGATCCTGAGCGGCTCGAGCTGTCGACGCGCGACCTGGTTTCCAAGTCCATTTATCGTGAAGTGCAGGAAGGACGCGGTACGCCGCACGGCGGGGTCTGGCTTGACGTGTCCCACTTGCCCGCCGATCAGGTGATCAAGAAGCTCCCCAGCATGTATCACCAATTCAAGGATCTGGCTGACGTCGACATCACGCGCTCTCCCATGGAGGTGGGTCCCACCATGCATTACGTGATGGGGGGAATACAGGTGGATGCTGAAACGGGCGCCAGTACCGTTCCAGGCTTGCTCGCGGCAGGAGAATGCGCCGGCGGGATGCACGGAGCCAATCGTCTCGGCGGAAACTCTTTGTCAGATCTGCTGGTATTCGGGAAACGGGCCGGAGCCGGGGCTGCTGAATTCGCGCGCGCCAACAGCGGCAAAGCCGGGTTTGACCCCGAGCAGGTAAGAAAGGCCGAAAGAGAACTCCTGTCTGTCTTCGAGGCAGCTCAAGGAGAATCTCCTTACGATGTGCAGATGACGCTGCAGGAGCTGATGCAAAACAATGTGGGGATCATTCGTGAGGGTTCCAGGCTCCAGCTGGCCATCGACGAGTTGAAGAAGCTGCGAGCGCGGGCGGCCCACCTTTGTGTGGAGGGCAGCCGTCTCTATAACCCGGGATGGCACCTCGGCTGGGATTTGCGAAACATGCTGACCATCGCCGAGATTGTGGCGCGCTGCGCATTACAACGAGAAGAAAGCCGCGGAGCCCACACCCGCCTGGATTTTGAAAATACCGACAAGACGAAATGGGAAAAGCTCACGAGCTTTGCCCGCAAAAGAGACGGGCAGCTGGAAATCGGCACCAGCTCTAAAGGGGAAATGCCGCCCGAACTGAAGAGCTTGTTTGCCTGAGGGTGGAGCAATCGAGGAGAAGGAAATGGTTCAGGAAGAAGGAAGACAAATAACCGTCCGGATACTGCGGGGAGAAGGCGTAAAGACGCAGGAAGTCGAATATCAGGTTGCGGTGGAGCCTGGTTGGGTGGTTCTGGATGTTGTGCTGCACATCCAGGCGCGCATGGCTCCCGATCTGGCAGTGCGTTGGAACTGTAAGGCCGCCAAGTGCGGATCGTGCAGTGCGGAAGTCAATGGCAAGCCGCGCTTGATGTGTAAGACGCGGCTCGACGATCTGGATCTCACCAAACCGGTGGTGGTTCATCCCATCAAGACGTTCCCGCGCATCAAAGACCTGGTGACCGATGTCTCCTGGAATTTTGAAGTCAACAAAAAGATACAACCCTTTACGCCAAAAAAGGACGCAGCCTTTATTTACTTCCAGGAAGACATCGATCGCGTCCAGGAAATGCGAAAATGCATTGAGTGCTTCCTTTGTCAGAATGTGTGTCATGTGCTCCGCAATCGCGAACAGTACCAACGATTCGTGGGCCCACGGTTTTTTGTGCGGCTGGCAGGATTGGAGATGCACCCGCTGGACGATGCGGACCGACTGAAGCAGATTGAAGAGGACGGCATCTTTCTTTGCAACATCACCAAGTGTTGCACCCATGTTTGTCCGGAAGACATTCACATTACCGACAACGCGATTATCCCCTTGAAGGAACGCGTGATCGACAAAAGCTACAGCTTCTGGAACTGGGTTTTGCAGCCTTTTTCATCCAAATAGAAACGGGAGCGCCGGCAAGCATGCGGGCCCGCCCGTACCAGCCAAGAAGTTCCGGGCGCCCCAGGGCTAAAGCTTCCGCCAGCCTTTCTTGAAGCGCCGGCCGCCTTCGCAGCGCCAGTACGGCCTTCCTCGCCGCGGCCGGGTTCTCGAACAAATCCAGCAACCGTTCAGCAAAGCGCCATGCGCTTGAAAAGTATTTGTTCCTTTTCCGTGTAAACTCGGAGAGCTCTCCGGCCAGCAGCCGATCTCGAGGAATCCTGGGCTTGAGCACGGCAAGCGCGAGACAGGCGTCACGAAGCGCCAGGGTCATGCCCTGCCCGGTGATCGGATCCACGGCACCGGCGGCATCGCCGATCAGCAGGAGACGGTTCCCATGTGCGCGATCAGTCATTAGCGAGAGAGGGGCGGTGGCTTCAAATGTGTCAGACCCCCTGGGAAGCGCTACTCTGGAGCGCAGCTCGGGGAAAAGCTCCAGGGCAGCCTCAAAGGAAGAGCGGGCACCGCCCCGGAGCGCTCCTGCGGCCGTACCGTCGATCAGCAGCGAAATGGTGACCCGTCCTCCCCGACGGGGGGCCACGTAAGCTTCTCCCCGTGAAGTGAAATAAACCTCTACCGTTTCGAAATCATCTTGCCGGGGGCGGCCCAGCGCTCGCAGTGCAAAGCGTTTACGCCGCGGACGGCAGATGGGCACACCGGCCAGCCGTCGTACCTCGGATCTGATGCCGTCGGCGCCCAGCAGCACCCTGGCTCGAAAACCTTGCCTGACTCCTTTAACATCTGCGAGGACCTCCACGGCCGTTTCGCCGAAGTCAACGAACTTGACGGCGCTTCTTTCCAGCAGGGTCACGTTGGGACACCGGGCTGCCCGGGCCGCCATCTGTGCGTCGAGCTTCAGGCGGTCGACGACCAGTCCGTAGTCGTGCGCACGAAGGTGGTTGAATCCAAGCGAAAGTGCGGGCAGGCCCCCGGCGATGAGGCGAATCCCTTTAAAGGGGACACCGCCAGGGTTCCCGGCCTCCAGCATGCCTGCCTGGTGAAGCAGGCGCACACCTGAAGGCATGAGTCCTTCTCCGCAGATTTTTGGGCGGGGAAAGGACGCCTTCTCCAGCAGAAGCACGCGGAAACCGGCTGCGCCGAGGAGGTGGGCAGCAGTAGAGCCGGCCAATGAAGCGCCCGCGATAATGACGTCGAGTTCAGGCTCGGGGCTGCTCACCATGCGTTCAATGAGGCCGCACCGCCTCTCTTGCAATTTCGAAGAACACCTCCAGGGCTTTCCGGAAGCCGTCGAGGGGAAGCCGTTCATTGTCGCTGTGGAGCGAAGCCAGAATTTCCGGCGTCACGACGATCGGCAAAAAACCGTAGGCGTAAACGCCGCGTTCACGGAAGGCGGCCGAATCTGTGCCGTAGGGGACCAGCAGAGGCGTCACGATCGTCTCGGGAAAATGCTTTTGCAGCGTGCGTTCCATCGCTTCAAACAAGCCGGTCGAGAAAGGCGTGCTCTGTTTGGCGCCCGAGTCATACAGCGCCTCGACGTTGACGGCGGAATCCTTGAGCGTTTCGTGCAGCGATTCAAGGAAAGCGGCGCTCGATTGGCCCGGCATCAGCCGGCAGTCCAGCGTGGCTGAAGCCTGAGAAGGGATCACGTTGACTTTGGCGGGCTCTCCGACGCCCGACCTCAGGCTGGTGAGTGAGCAGGTAGGGCGCTGGATGGCGCGCGTAAAAGGATTGTCTGCGAACGTGCCGATACGAGCCGTCATTTCTTTTAGCACCGGATGCTCAGTCGAAGGCCAGGTGTGATCGCGCAGGCGCTGAAGCGCGCCGACCAGGTGATCATTGGCATTTTCGGAGACCGGCTGTGAGCCGTGGCCCGACGGACCGCGGGTATTCAAGCCTAGCCACAACACCTGCTTTTCGGCGACTGAAATTCCGAAAACCGTGCGGCCGGATGCCAGGAGAGATTGAAATCCCCATCCACCCTCGTCGATGACGAATTCGGGATCCAGTTCTGAAAAGTGATTTTCGACCATCCACCGGGTTCCGGCAACGCCGCCCGATTCCTCGTCGGAAACAGCAAGGAACACAATGTCGCGGTCGCGAGGAGTCTGGGCGCGTTTGAGTTGCAGAAGTGTCATCAGGTGCACGATGCCGTGGGCTTTCATGTCCAAGGCGCCACGACTGTAGAGAAAACCGTCACGGATGGTGGCTGCGAATGGGTCGACCGGCCACTGCTTCCGGTCGGCGGGAACCACGTCCATGTGATTTAAAAGCAGAAGCGGCTTACGCGGATTTGCGACCGTCGCAGGGAGCCGGGCCAGCAAATTGGCTTTTTCCTGGGGCACGGACTCAAAGAGCCGTGTGGAGATACCTTCGCGGTCCAGGATGCTCTTGAGAAATTGCGCGGCCTCCAGGGTGCGCCCCGGCGGGTTGGAGGTGTCGATCTTCAGATACTCCTGCAGGTACGTGAGGGCTTCGCCCGCGGGATCACCAGGCGTCTGCTGACCAAAAGCTGAGAGAGTGAGGCCTACGACCAAAAGGGCGAGAATGCTCCCGCGACATGCGTCGTAAGATCCAGGTGAAGGAATTTCCGCCTTAATCGAGGGACCCGTCGGTTGTTGCGGCACTTTAGTTTAGAATACTACTTTGTCGATCGCTGCGGAGGAGTGGCCGAGTGGTTGAAGGCGGCGGTCTTGAAAACCGTTAGGGGTTAACGCCCCTCGTGGGTTCGAATCCTACCTCCTCCGCCAAGTTGCGCGTTTTTCTTTCGCGTCATTCGGTGGCCTTTAAGTTGGGGATTCCTCCCGTTCTCCTCCCTCGCCCCTGCAATAGCATTACCAAGGCTCGCTGTCCGGCAAACGCTGGAGCGAGCGTAATACTTTTCGGTTGTTGCAACAAACGAATGTCCAAGAACTTCTCTCTCTCCCCACTGTGATTCAGTGGCAGAACGGCAGAGAGAGCTCTGAGTCTCAATCGCCTTTCGGCTCGGTCATCACTCCCTACGAAGCTAGCCAAGCCTATGACGAAGCTTACCAAGACTTGTCTCAATCGCCTTTCGGCTCGGTCATCACTCCCTACTCGTGACGTCGGTGCCGTTCTTCCCATCAGTACGCTGTCAGTTGGTCTCAATCGCCTTTCGGCTCGGTCATCACTCCCTACTCTTTGGGACGAGGCTAATCCCCAATTTCCCCCTGGGGATTGTCTCAATCGCCTTTCGGCTCGGTCATCACTCCCTACGCTTGCCACGGGCAGAATGGCAATACGCCATCCTCTTAGTCTCAATCGCCTTTCGGCTCGGTCATCACTCCCTACAAACTCGCCTATGAAAAAGCTTATCAAGCTTGGGAGGCGTCTCAATCGCCTTTCGGCTCGGTCATCACTCCCTACTTGGCGGCCGGGACCGCAGCATTTGGAAAAGTTGCAATGTCTCAATCGCCTTTCGGCTCGGTCATCACTCCCTACTTAAGGTTTTCAGGATTTACCAAAGAGCCCACCTTTGCTACCGGGTCTCAATCGCCTTTCGGCTCGGTCATCACTCCCTACAGCGGAGCCTGGAAAGTGCCAAGAAGCGCCCCTTTACAGGCCGGCTTCGGCGGCACTGGTCTTATGCGCTGGCTAAGAGGAATTTCTGATCTGCTCATTCCCATCATTGTTGAGTTCCAGGTCGGCGGCAGAGGGCCCTTTTCGACCTTTTTCGTCTGCCGCCGAGCATCCGGCTCCCAAGCGACCTTTCGAAGAACTGTAGCATAAAAAAACGGGCAAGCTCACAGCATGTATAGTAGGGCGCTCTCCGGCCGGGTGGTCTTTCCCATCCCACTAATTCGCTGGACGCAGGCGCCACAGATTCGATAAACCAATATAGTATCTTCATCCGGCTCGATTTCGCTTGCAAGGTCACACCATAATCTTGCAAACACCTCTTCACTCAGATCACATTCGAACACGCTGTACTCCACCCGGATACCGTAATCCTCACAGACCTTGGCTACGCGTCGCAGGCGCTTCGGATGTCGAATGTCGTAGGCAACCAGATGTAACATGTCTCGATACCGCATCTCCGCCGGGTTGAATTCGCCCAGCGAGTAACCGACCAGATAGGGATCGTCCTCAAAATTGCTGCTTGAATTCGGGGGAACTTCATCGCTCATGGCATTAGAAAGAATTGAAGATCCCGTTCACCTTCCATGCCCCGCAGCACTGTGGCGACGGAGCTCTCGATCACCCTTCGGAAATCTGTATGCGGCTGTCCTTTGGCCGGGGCAAATTGCCGCGACATGGTGGACTCATAGGTCGTGAAGAAAGTCTTTCGCGATTCCTCCTTCAAATAAAACCCGCCCTTTTCGGCGTCGAACCGGAAATCCGCCTCACTCAGAATGCGGTGATTTAGCAGGTTCAACACCAATAGATCGCAGACCGGTGCTCGCAGCGGCTCCAGCAGGTCGAGCGCCAGCGAGGGCGTGCCGTGTTTAAGCCCATGCAAAAAGCCCAGGCAGGCATCCAGCCCATGCTTTCGCACGCAGCCCTCGATCTCTCCAAGCAGGATCGTATAGGACCAGGAAAGCAATGCGTTTGCCGCATCCTTCGGAGGACGTCGCGTGCGTCCGCCAAAGGGGACGTTTGGCGGGAAAAAGCAACCAAGGCGCGAAAAATAGCGGACCGCCCCCATTCCTTCGTATCCTCTCAGCTCCTCCAGAGTCCCGGCCTCCCGTGCGCGGGCTGCCAGTTGCTCCAGTTCCCGATCAACCTGTCGCTGCTCAGGTAAATGGGATTCGTCCCGATTGGCCGAGAGGCGCTGCAGTACACGCCGGCTATTGCGCAGCTTGGCATAAACCAGCACCCGCGCCACTTCCAAGATGAAGGCAGCGTCATTTACCAACTCGTACTGGCGAACTCGCCTTCCCGCATTCTTGTTATTATCCGGACTGAGACTTCCCATCCAGCGTCCGCGCGAGGTCAGAAAGAAACAAGGAATGCCTTCGCGAAGCAACCCGTAGAGTACGGGAAAAGAGATACTGGGTCGTCCAATGACAATGACTCGGTCCACGTCGATCAGAGGGACGCGCATCCGGGATTCCGGCTTCTTCCCCCACTCTACCCAACGGATGACTTCAACGTGTCTGGAAATGAGCCGAACGCTGATTGTTTCACTTGAGATAACCAGACTGGCCATACACTTTCACTTCTTCCGTAAGCTGCTGCCGCTTATATCTTTAGAATCGGGAAACGCCAGAGATCGGACTCCCCGGCACCCAACAAATAGAGGGCATCCTGGAAAATCCCCTGAAAATTGGCTTCCCTCATAGGTACAAACCCGTGCGCCAATATGGAGCGGTTGCGATCTGCCAGATGCCCCGTAAGCTGCTTTTGGATTTCCCGATAGCGGCGGCCCACCGGGTCCTGCAGTTCCGCGAGCAGCTCCAGCGCCTGAATTGCCCCGATGCGTACCTTGCGGGCCATGCCATCGGGAGTCTCCTCTATCTGCGTGTACCTACGCTCGTATTCAGCTCTCAATTTGCCCGGTATCCGCTCCAGCCGGACATCACTGGTACTAATGCCATGTTGGGAAAGCTGGCGCTGGGCGGTTTTTTCGATCGCGGCGTAGCACCGGGCGACCGCATCCTCGTATTTCTGCTCCAATTCCGCGCGACGCAGCGCGTTGGCAAGGAGGTCATGGATGGCCTCCCAGGTGATCTCGCCCGGTTCGATGCCTTTCAAGGTTTGGGCCAGCTCCTGCACTTCATCTGCAAAAGGCTTGAGAGTGGGAGTGATCCAATGAGGCGTCTGGGCCAGGTCGCACAGCGGCTGCAGGTTTTTAAAAAGCAAATTTTTCGCCCCGCGGTGATTGAAGATATCCCACTGATAGAAAGCTTCAAATATTTCGCCGAGAACGATGTAAAGACGCTTTGAATACTCGTCATCGACTCTGCTCCGGATGTGCCTGAGCAGACCGGCGGCGTTTCCGTACTGCCCCCGGTTGAATAGCTCCACCGCATCTCGCGCCTCGAGCCAGGCAATCCGGTTCCAGGGATTCTCCTGCCGGAACATCCTTTCCTTGCCCTCAATCACGACACCCAGACCTTCCTTCGTGCGGCCGGAGGAGTCGGGCGTCCCGATGTAGGCGACGCGGCAGGGATACCTAGAAGAAGCAAGGATAAGCGCGGCACTCATGGTCTTGGTGCCGGCCGTGTAATCGACCAGATCAGGCCACTCCAGTTCTCGCTCTCCCAATCGGCGCAGCGCCCGGGGGACTTCGCGCAGCAGGGTGAAGACAGTTTCCCCAAGGTCTTGCTCGTCCTCCGTCACGATGAACTCGTGGTCAGGCAGACGTCCCGGATCCTGAAGCAAGGCAGGCAAAATCTCATCGGTCACAAGTCGCCGCGATCCAGGCGAGGTGAAAAAGAGAACCCGCTCGGCCCCATGCTGGCGAATCGAAAAGATGATCGGGCCGGGCGTTCCCCCGACGCTGATGAGAAGAGTGCTAGGCATAACCCTTCGCTCCTGTAATGCCGCCTCCGCTTTGCGCCTGAAAACGGGCGCTGATCTGGTCGCCGATAAGAAGTTCCACACCAAGGGATTCCGCCCAGTTGCGGTATTTTTCCTCTTCGTCTTCTCCGACCCGCAGAACGGCCAACATGGCCCGGGCGTGACTTCCACCGAGGGTCCTGGCGCGCTGAACGAGCGCCTCCATGTGTTCGAGGGGAGCGCGATTTTGAAGCGATTGCTTGCAGGAGATCACCAGCAACCTGCAGGCTACGCGGTCCACACAGACCACGTCGGTTTCTCCCAGCGCCCGGTCCTGTTGGCGTATAGGTTCGAGGCTCCATTGCATGTCGCCAAAGGCGGGATTACGATGCAGCAGGTCGACAACGAACAGCTCGAGCCACGATCCTTCAAGCAGATTCGAAAGGGTTTCTAGCGCGCCCTTCAGGTCCCTTTTCTGTGAGGCCCGGCAGAAGGGAAAGAAGTTTCCACCCTCTTGTTTCAGCAGCCTGGCGGCTGCGGCAGCACAAAGAAATTCCAATACGGCACCGTCCCTAGGGGCGGGAAGTGGCTTCCTGACTAACTCGTCCAGCTTTTCGCGGCTTGCGGGGATCTTGCCCTCGTGGCAGCGGAAGTGACTGCGCAGCTGCCCTTCGAAATCAAGGAAGGCAGGCGTGGCTTTCAGTTTGAACGGCCAAGCCGCTCGCCCGAACTCGAGCTGCTCAGGTTCAATAGGTTTCGACCGTAGACTCCCCGGCTCCTGGCCATTCGCTGCAGCGATCAGCGACACGGTCAAATATTTCGAGAGCTGATCGAAATCCAGGCCGTTTAAAGCGCCTCCTTCCGGAGCCCAGACGAAGCGGCGTCTCGCGCTGTCACAGTAAAGGGTCCGGACGTTGCGTTCGAAGGCCAGTTGGAAGGCGCCGACCGATATCATTTTGGTCCCACCGGTGTAGTTGAGGACGGTGTTTTCAGGGTCTGCAAACCAAGGGGCCAAATCGGCGTATACCTGGTTCACAGTCGGGTACTCCTCGCTCAATTCGTAATCGACGAAAGTGGGAGCATGTCCGCCAAAGTCGGGGTACGATTCAGCGAGGTGCCGCACGGCGGCTTCGATGCTTTCCAACTGCACCCGGTGCAAACCCCGGCTGCGCACCTGCACGATGCGGCCCGGCCGAAAAGCCATAATCGGCAGCAGGTTCTGCAGCGTCTGCTCGCTCACGAGGTGGATGAGGGTAAAAGCATTCATGAAGCTCCCTCCGTCGTGCTGCAACGCAACACGACTCGCCTGGAAGCGATGAGAACAATTCACGCGAGGGGGATTCCCTCTCCGCCGATGGGCTTAGACGTCAGGAGCTTGAGCCCGTCGCCAGCTCGGTGGTCGTCCGGTCCTGGAAACCCGACGCGTAAGATCCAATACGGCTTGCTTTCGTTAGCCAAACGAATGACCTTGAACTTGAGGGGTGATGATTGCCTTCCTTGCGACCCTGCATATCCCAATTTGCCTGTCCCGTCCATTATTGTGTCACTGCAAACCCTTCTGGCTTCCTCAGGAGTGTCAAAGGGCGTCTTGAGCACGTCCATTAGTGCCTGCCACAACGGGCCGACAGATATTTCCAGGTCAAGCTTGAGCGCGGTTTCCCTGAGCTTTGACAGTTCGTGTCTCATGGAGTCGATAGACTGGGGTCCGTCAGCGGGCCAGACCGAGCCCGCGCCGCGGTTGGAGCGAAAACCTAGCCCACCCAGTAGGAGCCAGGTTCGCACGGCCAGCTTGGCCAGTTCGAAAAGCCGTTCAGGCTGACCTGGTCTGGAAGCAACTTGGATTGTGAACGTACCGTTGGCTGCGAGAGCCGGTGCTCTGAATTTTTTTGAATGGGGCAGGATTAGCTCCCGGCGCGCTTCCAGCACAGCATTCCTAAGCTGGAGCCCAACTGAGCTAGAGCGGTTTTCCGCTTCCTTATTGCCAGCAGAGCCAAAAACCTGGCTTTCCAGTTCCCGATTTGTACCGAGCGCGCGAAGCCACCAGCGCAGTTGGCCTCGGATGGAGGAAACACGGATTTCGGCTCGGTCGTTAGGATACGCTCCTCTGCAGAAGCACGGTGTGAGCAAGTCAATCTTGAATTCCTCAATTCTCATGACAAATCCACTCCCAGCACTTTGGCAGCTTCTTCGAGAGCCTCTAACCGCTTCCGATCCGGGCGGGTTCCGCTGCTGCGAATGTTTTCCAGAATCGAACGCTTCGGGCCAATCAAAGTCTGAAGCAGGATGCGAATTTCCGGTCTCGAATAGTCGGTCCGGTGGCGCAATTCGTTGATCTTTGCCCGAATTTCATTGTCCGAGAGAGCAGAGAACTGGTTGACGCCTTGTTTAATTTCAGTTTCG
The DNA here is from genome assembly GCA_016211085.1 of Acidobacteriota bacterium. GTDB lineage: Bacteria > Acidobacteriota > UBA6911 > RPQK01 > JACQSY01 > JACQSY01. The sequence goes on from JACQSY010000016.1 coordinate 47,764, forward strand.
GGCATCTCTTTCACTGCTTCCCGGCGACGTCTTGCATCGGCTTCTTCCGCAAACTTCTGCTGCCGCTCTTCATCGGGGAGAAACCAGCCATAGCCGGCATTAGTTTTAGCGCCGATTCCGAACCATTTCAGTCCCTTCTTGAGCCAGTTCACGGCCTGATCATCTTGAGCGATCACGGCAAAGACAAAACTATTACCTGGGGCCACGGCCGGGAAGAAGATGACCGGGCCCGGGTCTTCCGTATCGGGGGCAACTTCAAAGTCGGGTTCACCCTGGTAGTACTTCTGATGGTGGCAAGTCAACACATCAAGTTCCAGCGAACAGGTCGCCGTCGGGTGGGCGGGGAGGAACTGCCCCCGCCCAGCAAAGTGGCCGAGCTGGCGATCGAAGTTCTCCGAAGAAAAGTCGTTACCGAACACCTCTTGCCAGAGACGTGCCTTGATCTCTCTGACAAACGTTCTGTTCCAGAGGCGATCCCCCAAGGCAAAAGCGAAATCTGAACGTTCCTTTTCCCAGTCCTGTTTGAAGTCTTCCTTCGTCTTCCAGTCCTGGGCTCCCCAGCCGAAAGTCAGGGCAATCTTGATCAACAGTTCGAGCTTCTGTTCATCCGGTGCGTCTAACAATTCCTGAATTGCCATTCGACGAGCACAACCTTTGACGGCGCTTCCCGGAATGTAGGGTTCGCCAGAGAATCGGTCCAAGCAAAGCCCGGCATTCTCCATGACGCCTCCCGCCATGTTGACCATCATGCGTGACTGGAGTTTGGCGAAGTAAAGACCTCCGTCAGGTACACCAAGGCGACCTCTGGGGCAGATGTCTTTGAGCCAGGACTGCAGGAAGATCTCGGCTTCGGAGTTCTTCTTGTCGAGAGCCGACTCAAAGAAATCCCTTCTCGCTTCGTTCTTCCAGTCTGGATTGGCATAGCGGTCCAGTGACAGAGAGCGTGAAGCACACTCAATGTTGTCGACTTTGCCCTTCCACTGGATCGCTCCTTGCGTATCCCCAGGTAGGTGGATTGAATAGTTTCTTTCGCCTTGCCCAGGCTTGTCTGGCCTCCTGGATTTCTGACCGCGATTGCCTGGCATCTTAGTCCTCCTCCCGCCCCTTCTTTTCTGACTTGACCGCAAATCGCTTCAGATAAGCCAAGTACGCAAGGGCCTCATTGGTGGCCAGCCGCAATGCTGCTGAAGTTGATGTTTTACCACTTAGCTCTTCGATCATCCCCTTCGTGCCCTTCGTGTTCCGAGCGCCCTGAAGTCGTGCAATTTCGGGATCAAGGAGGTGCTGAACGATGGCATCCATAGCGATTTTCAGCTCGGGACTCTGCTTGCTCTTTCCCTCCGCGAACGCCGCGGCTGCTAGAAGGCCGTTATTGACAATCATGGCGGGAAGCCGGTCCACACCCTCTTTCTTCACAGGTTTCGAATTCCTGGAATCGGTTGCAACGAGTGCATTTCGTGCGCGAATCTGTTCGAGGTTCTGCATTTCACCCTCCTTTTGGGTAATTGAGCGTGAAGGTGCACCAACCCAGGCCGGTTGTTTCATTGCCTCCGAGCTGGATGGCTTTTCCGTCCAGGGCACGCAGTTTAGACAGACTGCCAGCCGGGTTGTGCCCATTGATTTTTTGGCCGGCCATCATCCCATAAAAGAGCGTCTCGGCGGGACAGTTCTCCTGGTTGAACAGGGCGCGGGCCTTTGCGGTTCCCGTGTCATCATCAATGGCAACGTGCTGGGCCACTTCGCACGCGCTTTGAACGAAGAAGGAAAAGATGCCGTCAGGAACGATCACCAGGCGGTCTTTGAGCAGCTGCCAAACTCGCTCATTCTGAAGGATTTTGAGCAGGTGTTCTTCCCATTTCGCTCGAACATCGTCCTGGGCTGGAGGAGCAGCAGTGAAGGTGTACTCCTCCAGGACAACCTTCTTCTTCTCGGTTACCTTGGTCCCGGCGAGCACCGTGACGCTACCATCCTCCCCTTCCTGAACTGTGTCCAAGCCCTTCGCGGAAGGAAAATTATCAATCGTCACGTCTCGCGAGTAACGAGATAGCATTAGCGGACAAGTGATCCAGGCGAAACAACCTTTGGCTGAGCGCACCGGAAAGGCTAAAACACGTGCCTCTCCGATCAGCAAGGTTCCCGCATACGACTGGCTTTCGCCGTCGCTTGTAGCCTTTCCAAAGAGCATATCGGCGTCCGGCTTGAGCTCAGGGTGATCTCGAAGAACCCCCTTCAGCCCACTTCCCGGTACGATCGGAATGCGCGTATGCGCTTCCCGTTGGATCGGCAGATCGATGTAACCGACCGATTGTCCGGCGCCCACGTGCAATGGCGTGCGAGTGAAAAGAAAATAAGGACATTGATCGGCGCTGTGTTCAGGCATTTTCATTCCCCCTTTCCAAATTTGTCCATTTTTTGGTTTTCCCAGGTCCCGCACACGCCGAGACCCAGGCCTTTTTCCCCCAGGTAGTCGGAACGGCAGCGGTTTTGCAGTGCCGCCTGAAGCTTGAGGGTTTCTGCCTCGCTGTCGGTCTCAAAGTAGAAAACGGACCCAGCGGGTACGGCGAGGAAGGTAGGGCGGCCGCCACCTTTATTCTTTTTCTCATCGACCTCGGTTTCCTCCCGCAGCAATTCCCATCCGCTCATAACTCTTGGTTTGCCAATACAGGCAGCAACCAACCGAGCGCGGATCCTTTGAGCAGGATCGCTTGCTTCGTCGTATTGCCACCCCGCATCACGGCGTTGCCGTCGAAGAGCCCGGCGCGCATCCTTGTCGATGACGCGCAGCATGACCCTGCCGTCAGTTCCAATCCATCCCGGGTACCACCCATGGCTAAAAATTGCCGGTATGACGAGCATCCATTTCAGATATTGGGTCGCAAGCTCAACCCTGGGTAGAACGAGATCTTCCGACACCCCTGCGATTCGTCCGAAACGCTGTTCGCCGCCAAGCTGCAAAATAGTACCGTCCAAGGAGTCCAACGTGACCCCGGCCTCCTTCATGTGGTCGGTCTTGTGGGCTGGTCGTTCGGCAACGGCAAACCGAAGCGACACTTTGTCGGCAAGCCGCAGATGTTCGGTCCCGTAAAGCTGACCCGGGACGGCTCCATGAGTCGCCGGGTTGATGGCGACTCCAATTCGGTGCTCGCGCCTCCAGAGAACATTCTCTATGGCAGGGATCGCATCTCCCGTTAAGTACTGTTGGAGCAAACCTGATGAAATCCAGTCCGGCTGTGGCTCTTTTGAAGGCTCCTCGAAAGAAGCAGGGATTTGCTGCAGAAAGCCACCTTGCAGGTTATCTAGGAATTCGCTTCCCTTCCCCTTTGGGCGCTCAATCAGCCGGAGAAACTCAAAGTCCCTACTTTTACTTTTCACCAGATCGCGCGGCGCTGGGAAAAAGAGCTCCTTGGCGTCTCGGACGGGAAATGGGCCGTGAAGGTGCAACCAGTCAAAAGCGGTTGTGCCCAACTTGCCGGGAACCCTCCCGTTTCGTGGAGTCTTGTCTTTATCTTTCTTGAGTGGAAGACAGTCCGCGTTCCGGAGGAGCGCGGTTCTCAATGCCCCGTGCAGCACGGTGGGCAGAGGCCAATTTGCTCCACGCCCGTAAACATTGCCCGCCGCAATAGGTCGGGCGTCTCGAACGAATAGGGTATCGTTCGGCTTGAAATCAAATGTCTTCACCTGTCACCTCCTTTTCGAATGAAACTGGCTGTCATCAATGGGCCGAGAAAGTCATCCATGGAGCGTTTCTGTTGACAGCAAGTGTTGAGGTAACTGATCACTCGATCCTGCAACACTTTCTTTGTTTCCTGAAGCTCTGGGTATCCCGGATCGTGTGTCTGGAGCTTTTTGGAATGCCGATCCAGGGCATATTTGAATTCCTGCTCGATGATCTCCTGGGCCGGCCATCCCGCCGCGCCGAGTCGAAACGACTGCCCGCTTGAAGCAAGAGAGACCATTGGCTTCCGCACGTAGGGCTGAAGAACAGCCTGAAAGGCGTAGGGAAACCTCTCTCCGAGAGCATCTTCTGTTCGAGAGCACTCTGGACCACTTCAAAGAGTTCGACGGCCCCTCCCTCCCACTTGGCCCCCCACTGCAGCACTTCACCGGATCGTTTCGCGAGATTCACCGCAAAGGCTGCCTTCCCGTAACCGTCTTCCCCCTTCGCCTTTTTCCCCGCCTCTCGAGCGGCAGCGATCAGTGCTTGCAGGGGTGTGTGCATGTGGCCCATCGCGATGCCAGCCGAGATCTCCGCATTGCGCCCCGGGACGACCAGGGGATAGCCTCGGGGGAGGTGCTTCTTCTCGAAACGGGACCACCCGTCCCACCCGCCATTCAGTGCCACGAAGCCCCAGTCCAGCGCCAAACCCTGCTCGTTCTCCTTCTGCAATACGCCGGGAAACACGTCGCGTAGACCTAAACCAGGGTCGCCAGGGTCGCCTCGAAAGGCCATGCGAAGAGCCGACGCGCAGGCAAATGCACTCCGGGCCGGCAACATCGCCAGGACGTCATCACCGCCTGCATAGATCAGTTGGCCGTTAAACCAATCAATAATTGGAGCAACTAGAAAGACGGCAAAGTTGCTGAGTGCCTCGCTGAATTGCAGGTGGTAACTCGGAGAGACATGCCTGGGCGCAGTCAGAAGAGGACGGAGCAAATCATTTCCATCGAAATATTTCCTTGCACTCTCAGCCAGCTGGCCGCCAAGTGGGGGCGTCTTCCCCCCGGACAGCCACTTTCCCATCGAGTCTCCGTCCATGGCCAGGACGGCGACGTAGCGCAAGGGTTTATCAATCTGTTTGTGCAGCTCTCGGAGTGCGTCCCGCGCTTTGCCTAGTCTGCGCAGGTTATCCTCATTGGCAAGCTCCGCGTTTCTAACGTCTCGAATCTGTCTTTCCCATTCGACGTCGTGAAAGGCGGCCGCGTCAGTTGTGTCCAGCCAATCGGCAAGACTACTTCCGAGGAGCCGGATGGCGGGAAAAAGATCGCTCGCGGCTGAGGCTGCATCAGCAAAGCGCCTGGCAAGCTCGTCGACTGCGGGTTCCTTGATGTTTTCCCTGAGTTTTTGAACCCACACACTCGCTGCGATCGCGGGAATGGAGTCAAACTGTACTCTTCTCCGCTTGAGCCCCCACGTTTTATCCAGATACGCCAGATGCCAGATCCGCTTGATGAGGTTGAGCGCGCCCAATCGTTCCTTTTCATCGAAGAGAAACTTCGTCTTCAGTTTAGCCAGCCCCTTTTGCCATTCCTCACTTCCAATGACTTCTTCCTTCCCGGAGAACATGTCCTTGACAGCCCCCCTCCGGCTTTCGAACGAGCCCAATGCCCAGGGAGCGAAGTCCCGGGTATTTTTCCGGCCAGCCAAATAAAACTCCGTCAGGGCGTAATGAGCCGCCCAGGCGAATCCCGGGTTATCAATTACTGGAAAACCTTGCTCGTCAGGGATTATTTCGGAAAGCCATTGCCCACTCTCGGGATCCTGCCAAGCCCGATGTTTGTAGTTTCTGGCATCGAGATCGCTTTTGGGGATTCCTTCGCAGGCCGCCTTCACTCGGTGGCTGAGTGCATCTGCGGGCGGAATACGAGGCTCGTCGGAGAATTTCCCTGCTGAAGGGATCTGATGAAACAGGGATATGCTGGCATTTAGATCTTTCCACTCCCAAATCTGCCAATAGAACTGAAGAAACTGATCCAGTTGCTGACGCCATCGGTCCAATGCCTCAGTTTCAAGCGCGTGTCCTTTCTCTTCAAACCAATCGAGGCAGGTCGAACCGATGCGCTTCAGCTCTTCTAAGATCGCGCACCTGACCGAAGCTGCAAGCCCCCGAGCTCGGTCGGCATGCACAAGAGCGAGAAAACGGTTAGGGAAGTTGGGGGTAAGAATCTGCTCATCCTTAGGACGAATCTCTGACCACACGCTCTCGCCAAAAAACTCCTTATGCAGGAAATCAAAAAGTGGTCGCCTCCAGAGAGAAGGGAAAAGAACGGAGTCGGGACCCTCGCGATCGGCAATCTCTTTGAGTCCATGACACATCAGCCAGCTGAGCAGGTAACTGCCGCTCCAGCAGTCGCGAGTGGTGCGGGCCTGTTCAATGAAATCCTGCACGGGTCCGATTTCAAAAAGCAGGAAGGCAGGCTTCAATTCGCTGTCGTGTTGCCCCGTTTCATCCATTGCACACGCCTGAAGTGCACTGACGAGACTGCAGTGGGTCCAGATCGTGTGATCCGGAATGCGGGTATCCGCCGGCAGGAAAGCGAGGTGCGGGTCGGACTCTGCACAATACTGCGGCCAAAGGCGCCAGTGAAGAAAGAAATTCCGCTGGTAATCCTCGTCACGACCCAGCATCTGCTGGTGTTTTGCCACCTTGTCTTCGGCATCGGCTTCACTGGCGATAGGTTGTGAGATCCGGAAGCGTCCCCCGCCCAGTGGATGGTGGAATATCTGCGTGTCGCTCCACTTGACGGCTAGGGCGCGCGGATTCGGAAACGCGATGCGATCTGCGCAGGCGGCCATTCTGTCCGCCTCCTTGTTCATCCGGCGGTTTGCCAGTTCCTCGGAGAGACCGGCCTGGGCGATCAACCCTTTTGCGATTTCCCAGTGTTCTCGGAGCGAATAAGGTTTATTCGGCGGATCATGTAAGAACGCCAGCAGTTTTCGTTTCCAGAAATCGGGGTTATTCATCGGGTGCGTTCTCCTTTCGTTTCCTTTGCGGCTTCGCTCCAACCTCCCGACCTGCCCCGACGGGCGGCAAAGGTGGGTGACCAGCCCAGATGCCGGTCACGCCCACCTGGGGAGGACCGCCGCTCTCTGGCCCAGCGCTGGGTGGCCGGAGATGATCCGATCTTAGCCGCCTTCGAAAACGGACGCTGGGTTTCTGACGTCCGCGGACGTCAGGCTTTTTGCACGATTCGGAGCCGCTGCGCCGGAAAGCGCGGCAAATCCCCCTTCTTGAGATCGGGAAGCAGATCATTGACCCAGGACGGATCGTCGCCGGTCTTCCCCAGCTTGGCTCTCAGCGAGGAAGCCCACTTTCTCACGTCGGATTTAACATCCAGGCGACGGTCCTTAAACTGGCAGAGCCACTCCGGATCGTTTCTTCGGTCCAATTCCTTTTGTCGGAGGGAATCGAGTTCTTGGCCTATTTCATGCCACGAGGACCACGGTCGGCCCGCTTTCAGCCGTCTCGCCACTATAAGCAGAAGCGCAAACTCGGCCTTCGTGACCTTGACCTGGCGGCCATCGATTTCAACGGTGGCCCTGGACTCATCGAGTATGACCTCCGGCATTTGCCTTTCGCCCAAAATCCCTTGGACCTGGTCGACGAGTGTGGAAAAGGAAGGGGGCAGATTTCTGAAGCGATCCCGATACAGCTGCCGGAGACGCACAAAAGGCACGTCGACCAGCTCGATTCGGGCGTCGACGGACCGAACTGCTACGCCTGAATCCGGAATACGGTGAGTCATGCCCGGTTCGGGAAAGAGAAAAGGAGGCCTTAAATTTGGCGAGTCGTAGGGAGGATTGACGAGAACATGGCACAAGAGGTCAACATGCGGCCTGGCCAGCAAAGTCATGCACGACGTCAGGAGGGCTGACATCGTCTTACGCCCGCCTGCCAGCGAGGCAATGAGCCGCGTCTCGGGATCCTCCGTATACCCGCGCAGGACGCGGAGAATAAAGTCCCCGGCCGCCCGGCTGTCGTGCGAACTCACTAAGTCTTCCAGTTCGCCGGTTTCGTCAGGCCTGGAAAAGACGCGAATGGAGTTGTTCGACGGGCCGAACCTGAGACGATTCTTAACCCCGAAGCCCTGGGAGGCCAAGTGCTTCAACAGCCGATTCCATCCTCCCTGATGAAAGAGCTTAGTACGGATCGCCTCCCTGCCGCTGGTCGTCGTGAGAACCAGCACCTCTTCGGGAATCAGCCGCCGTTCGACCGCAAGAGCCCAGACTGTCTCGGTGAGGATGGCCGGAGAGATTCCCATCACGGCCAGAAGCGTAGTCCTGTACGATTGAGCCACGGGTTTACGTCCCCGTTTTCAAGTGTCCTATCACCGAGCCGTCGCAATTGCGCCCGAGAGGAAGCATTATGAGGCGCTGGACTTCGTGATCTGCAAGTTTACCTCGGGGATCAGATGGTCGATCTCCAAGCGCCTTTGCAATTTCTGAACGAGCCTAACCGTGACTGCCTAGTTTCGCAAGCTCATCCAAGTATGCCGCAACTTCGGCAGATGTGCTAGGATCGACCGCCTCGACTTGAAAACCGCTGTACCCTGACGGGTACCGTGGGTTCGAATCCTACCTCCTCCGCCAAAATGAAATGGGTGCCCGTTCCCGAAGAACCAGAAGTTTTGACTGCCGCTTGTTTAGCACCAGAAATTCACGCGGCTGCCGTATCGCTGTTGTGTTTTATCACTGGAACTTCTTGAGCGGGAAACGGAGCCCCGTCCCTCTTGGAGTGTCGCCGAGAGCGACGGGCGCGGGCGTGTCGAAGCGCTTCAAAGCAAAGTGAGCACAACATGCGGCGATTCCTCCACAAGAGGAAAAGCCATTGTCGCGGGCGTATCTGGGGAAAGTAAATGCCGCGAAAAGCGAGACGGGCAAAAAACATCACGGCGCGCTCGTGAAAAGGACGCTCTGAAATGCGCCGCAAGGCTTCTTCATTGGCTTGGGGACTGTAGGATCGGGTCCAAGCCTCGCGCACTTCCGCTTCGGCTCCCGTGATGCTGATCTTCTCCGGCGTAAACGCCATGCGGAACGGATGGAAATCAAGCCAGTGCTGAGGCCTGGTTAAACGCCCTGCTTTCAGCAGGCGGTCGTAAAGCGGAGTGGCCGGATAAGGAGTCATCAGGCCAAAGACAGGTAAACCCGGTGGCCACGTCTTTATTACTTCCCCGGTGCGCCTGGCTACCCCGGTCGTATCGCCGTCCATCCCGAAAATGAAAGAGGTGATCGCGTAAATGCCACGCTGTGCGAGCCGATCAAGCGCAAGTTTGTAGTCTGCAGGCTTATTAAAACTTTTACGCACACTGCTAAGATTGGCGGCGTCGACCGATTCAAGTCCGACAAAAATCCATCGTCCGCCGCTTGCCGCGATCAGATCGAGGAGTTCCTCGTCTTTTAAAAGGTTAATGCTGATCTGTGCCACCCAGGGTAGTACCGCATCATGAGCGATAATATCGCACAGAAGAGATTTCGTGCGCTTCACATTGATGGCGAAATTATCATCAATGAAAAACGCGGCGACCGTCCCGCTCTCCTTTCGACCCCTTTGCTTGAGGCGGAGCAGTTCATCCACCACGCTTTGATTGGATCGGAACCGGATGGCATCACCAAAAAAGCCTGTTACCGTACAGAAATCACAGCCGTAAGGACACCCTCTTCCGGATTCCACAGGAACTACATACAGACTGTTCCAGTGAGATGTTTTCTGCTTGAGAACTGTGCGGATCGGACCGGGGAGTTTGCGGATGAGATTGAATTGTTCAAGATCGATCGAGTCCCAGGGAATGACGGGGTAGTCTCTGAGGCTGGGCTTCACCTCCCGACCGTTGTCGTCCGTCGGCTGATAAATTTCCTGCAGATTTCCCGCCGCGGCATCCGCCACAATCCGCGGCCAGGTATAGTCGGCTTCACCGATTGCAATGACATCAGCGTGACGCGGCTCCCCACTGCGGCCCAGCGGCTCGTCCGGCACCTCGGTCACGTGCGGACCGCCGAAGACGACCTTCGTGCGAACCGATCGGACCGCATCAGCCATTCGATAAGCTCGCGCAGCCATGCGGGTCATTGCACTCATTCCGACGAGTCGAATGTCTTGGACACGGACAAACTGGGCCAGTTCATCTTCCGTCATGGGCTGAGCATTTCCATCAATCAAGAACACTTCGTGTTCGACCGGCGTGAGGGCCTTCAGTAAGAACATCCAAAGATGCGGCATGAAATTGCGTGTGACGCCGTTATCCGGGCTGTAAAGCAGAATATTCATAATCGTTTCCTTTGTTCTGGGAAAATGCCGGATTGCGGGGCAGGACAAGTACCGTCCGGCCCGGACGTGATTCCCGGATACAATCCAGAATCAATTAGGCGCCAAGAGCCAAGCAAGTCTAAATGATGCTGAAAGGATCACACGAGTCTACGTCGGCCGTGATCCTGGACGCAAGAGAATTGAGAGTCGACCTGCGGGTCCCACCTCTGCACCGATTTCTACTTGTCTTATTTCACAGGGCGTGCATCGTATTTATATCAACACGCACACGCGTAGAATTGCGGGAATTGATGTCGGCGACAGAGTCCGTCTCAGCCTTCAGTATGATCCTGCGCCGCGATTGCTTCCGGTTCCGGATGAGCTCAGCAAAGTGCTGGCGAGCAATAAACGAGCTCGTGTTGCCTGGGAAAGCTTATCGCCTTCACATCGAAAAGAATACCTTTCTTATCTGAATGCGCTTAAGACGAGAGAAAGCGTGGAGCGTAATGTTAAAAAAGTAATGGAGAACCTGTTAAAGCACGAGAGCTGAACTGCGCGCTTCACGAAGCGCTGCACCTGCTGTCTTTCCCTTCCTCATCACAGAATGTTGCGTATTCATTATTTCCAGCACGTTTCTTTTGAGGGTCCGGCCCACATTGAGGCGTGGGCGCGTTCACGCGGGCACCGGGTCTCCTCAAGCCGTTTGGATCTAAGTCAGCCATTGCCACCGCTCGAGGAGATTGATCTGCTCGTGATATTGGGCGGCCCGATGGGCGTTGACGACGAAAAGCGGTTCCAGTGGCTGGCCGAGGAAAAACGTTACCTGGAACACGCGGTTCGCTCTGAAAAGATGATCCTGGGAGTTTGCCTGGGGGCCCAGTTGGTTGCCCGGGTGCTGGGTGCACGGGTTTTTCAAAATGCGCACAAAGAGATCGGCTGGTTTCCTCTGGAGTGTGTCTCTGACCGAGCGCCTGGTTGGCCTTGTGGGATGCCCGAGCGCTTTGATGCCTTCCACTGGCATGGCGATACCTTTGACCTGCCTCGCGGCTCCGTACACCTTGCTCGCAGTCGCGCTTGTGAAAACCAAGCCTTCAGTTACGGTCCGGCTACGCTGGCGCTGCAGTTTCACCTGGAAGCAACAGCGCACAGCGTTTCACAGCTCGTCGATCACTGTCCTCAGGATCTACGACCGGGTGCTTATACACAAAGTGCTGAGCAGATGAAGGCGGTACCCGCTCCGGTCTTCGAACGGATGCACGCCCTGCTTTTTAGGATTTTGGATGGGCTGAGTTCTCAGGTAATGCAATAAAGCGAAGGTACGAGGCGCCGAGGAAAGGCAAGAATGTGAGGCCGTACGGGTCAATTGCGAGCGGCTTACCCATCAAAGCGGCAAATCGATGATGAAGGTGCTCCCGGTACCGGTTCCGGAGCTTTCGGCTCGGATCGTTCCTCCGTGCGCATGGATGATCTGGCGTGTAATGGAAAGCCCCAGCCCCAGGCCCCCGTGTTTTCGTGCGGTGGAGAAGTCCGCCTGCCGAAAAGGTTCAAAAAGGTAAGGGAGGAACTCAGGCGCTATGCCCGTGCCTGTGTCCTGTACGGTGATAACAGCCCTTCTGTCCTGCCGGCAGAGTGTGACTGAAATCAAGCCTCCCGGCCCAGTAAATTTCACGGCGTTGTTCAGAATGTTGCCCAGCGCCTGCATGAGACGGCCCCGGTCAGCGCGCATCACCACAGGAGCGTCAGGCAGATTCAGCGCTAGTTCCAGCTGTTTCTGACGCATGGATTCGGAGATGGAATCCAAACACTGGCTGAGCAGTACCGATAAGTCCGCTTCATCCTCTTGCAAGTGCAACTGTCCAAATCGCGAGGACGACAAGGTCAGTAGGTCCTCGATCAGGCGCGCCAGAAGCCGGGCGTTTCGATCAATCACGTCCAGGCCGGTTTGTACCGACAGCTTTCGTTGCGGATCGCGCAGCAGGTTGGACCACCCGATGATGGGGGTAAGGGGCGTTCTCAACTCATGTGAGAGCACTGCCAGGAATTGGTCCTTAGCGCGGTTCGCCTCTTCTGCAGCCAGGCGGGCCTCTTGCTCGGAATGGTAAAGGCGCGCATATTCCAAAGCCTGCGCAATGCGATCCGCAACCAGTTTCAAAAGCTGCTCATCCTCACTGGTAAACATACGCTTCTGGTTTGTGCATACCTCCACCACTCCAATCAGTCGGCCTTCGACCATGAGAGGCGCGCCTAAGGCAGAACGGATACCTCTTTGGCTAAACCCGGGATACCGGCTCTCGATTTCGCGCGGGTCGCTGATTGCCAATGATTCTTGTTGCTGAGCGATTTTTCCAGCAAATCCTTCGCCCACCCGGATTGCGCCAGAGGAAGCTTCTTCTAATCCCAGCACACCTACCGGCGTCAAAGTCTGCTGGTCCTCGTTCAAAAGGAGAATTGCGGCCATGTCCGCCCCGACGACGCTGCGAATGCGGTTGAGCAGTTCGGGGACGAGTGTTTCCCGGGTGAGATTGGAAAATGTGGCGTCGGTCACGAGTTGCAACCGCCGCATAAGCTCGGCACGTTGTTCAGCAGCAGCCCATGCCATTTGCTCCTGCGCCAGCTGCGAGCGTTCCTGCTCAGCTTGTTTTCGCTCGCTGATGTCGCGCAGGATGACGGTGAAGATCTTCCCTCCTTTGCTCTCGAGCTTGGAAATGGAGGCCTCGGCCGGGAATTCTGTGCCATCCTTGCGCCTGCCGGAGATCTCGCGACGTTCGCCCATCTTTCGCGCGGTTTCGGGAGCAGATGCGAACTGTTCCACATGCCGGCGGTGAACCTCCGCAAAACGGACGGTAAGCAAGAGGTCCAGGGGCTTTCCGATTACATCTGAAGCAACATAGCCAAAGATTTTTTCTGCGCCCTGGTTGAAAAAAGTGATGTTTTGTTCTTCATCGGTAGAGATGATAGCGTCGTCCGCAATATTCAGGATATCGGCGAGGCGTTCTGCGTCCGCTACCTGACTTGCGCTTATACTCGGGTGCTTTGACTTTGAGTGTTCCAACCCTTTCCATATTACCTCATGCACAAGCAGAACCTGGAAAGATGCAAAACATTCTTTTCAACGTTCGGGAGTTAAACGCTGGGTCTCGGGATCAGATGAATGGCGGAAGCTTTAACGGAGGCGGCAACGGAAGAACCTGGAGCCAGGTGCAGGTCGTGCAACGCCTGGCGAGTGATGGAGGCAAACAAACGGATTCCCACGTCGAGTTCTACGAGCACGCCGAGGCCCCTGGGAGTGATATCAACCACGGTCCCTTGCAGATGATTTCTCGCGCTGCTCTGAATGGGCGCGCCGATTTCCAATGTAACATCTTCAGCGCGGATGCAGACATAAACGCTGCGATAATCTCCGCCGCGGTCGGCCACGTGCAAGAGTGTTTTGCCGGCGCGGACCTCAAGCATACCTTCGTGACGTCTCATCACTTCTCCCGTTTCCACGGATTCCGTGCCGAGCGCAGCGGCGACATCCACGTGGGCAGGACGTGAAAATACATCCTGGGGTGTGCCGCACTGCAAGATGCGGCCGGCCGAAATAACCACCAGCCGATCACCCAAAGCCAGTGCTTCCGTCCAGTCGTGGGTTACCAACACGGCCGGAATGCCCAGCTTTTTGAGAAGCCCCCGCAGTTCGGTGCGCAGCAACTGGCGAGTCGGTTCGTCCACGGCGGTGAGTGGTTCGTCGAGCAGAAGTAGCCGCGGAGCGCGGACCAGCGCGCGGGCCAATGCGACCCGCTGCTGCTCTCCTCCTGAAAGTTCACCGGCATAACGGCGAGCCAGCTTTTCAATTTTTAGCAACGCGAGCATCTCCTCTATGCGGCGATGACGCTCCGGTCGCGGCAGGTGACGCAAAGCGTAGCCTACGTTGCCTTCGACGGTCAGGTGCGGGAACAGGGCGTAATCCTGGAACACATATCCGATCCGGCGTTTTTGAGGCGGGACAAAAATACCCGCTGCCACGTCATTCCACACGTCCTCACCAAAAGTGATTTTGCCTGAGGAGAGAGGCTCCAGCCCCGCTAGGCATCGCAGGACAGAGGTCTTGCCGGCCCCTGAAGGTCCAAAGAGCGCTGTCACCTTCGCACTGTCGATCGGCGCCTCAAAGCGGCAGTCGAGGAGAAAACCTGAGGAATAACGTTTGATCAGGGTAGCGCTGATCTTGCCCGGGGCTGCTATTACTTCAGAGGTGCCGGCCATAGTTTCCAGATTTGCCTATTGGCTGCATATACGAGGGCGAGCACCACAAACGAGAAGACAAGCAGCACCGCCGACGTCATACCTGCCGCCGCGTAATCGAGCGCTTGAACGTTATCGTAAATATCAATGGAAACTGTTCGCGTCACCCCCTCGATATTCCCTCCCACCATCAGCACGACGCCAAACTCACCCAGAGTATGCGCAAAGCTGAGCACGAAAGCCGTGATCACACCTGGGAGTGAGGCAGGAAGAATCACTCGCACAAAGGTGCCCCATTGGGACACCCCCAGTGTCCATGAAGCCTCCATAAGGCGGCGGTCAACGGCGCTGAAAGCAGCCGCAAGTGGCTGCACGGTAAATGGAAGGCTGTAGAGGCAGGAAGCCACGACCAGACCTTCAAAAGTAAAAGGCAGAGTGGATCCAAAGAGCTGTTGATAAAGCTTTCCGAAGGGGCTGCGCGGCCCGGAACCTATCAGCACATAAAACCCGAGCACCGTGGGAGGCAAGACCAGCGGAAGAGCCACCACCGCCTCCACTAGAAATTTCCAGCGCTTCTGGGAATAGGCGATCCAGTAGGCGAGCGGCGCCCCGATGATCAGGAGAAAGAAAGACGTAGTGAGCGCCAGTTCCAGGCTAACGCGGACGGCATTCCAGTTCATTTTTGCACCTCATTCGTGAGACCATCCACTACAAAGCCAGAGCTGCGCAGGACCGATCGACTGTATTCCCCAGATACCCACTCAAAGAATCGACGCGCAGCAGGAGCAGTCGCGCGCTTGTCGTGCCGAAGGAGTACGACCGCCTGATTCAGTGGCGTGTGTGCCTCCTCCGGGACTTCCCAATGGATGCCGCTGGCTTTCATTTCCGGTGAGACGGCAAGCGACAAAGCAATGATGCCTGCGTCGGCCGCACCCGATTGTGCAAACTGAGCTGCTTGAGAAATGCTCTCTCCGTAAATCAACCGCGGCAGCACGTTCTCATAAACCCCGTAATGACGCAATGTCTCAATCGCCGCCCGGCCATAGGGGGCATGCCGCGGGTTTGCAATGGCAATCTTCCTCATGGAGGACGACTGCAAAGCTTTGATCCCCAGCGACTCTACATCAAGGCCCGATTCAGCGCGAGTCCACACGGCCAGCCTTCCCCTGGCATAAACGTACAGCGAGCCTGCCAGCGCCAGCTGCTCTTCCTGGAGACGGCGCGCGTATTCAAGATCCGCCGAGAAAAACACGTCGAAAGGAGCACCGTCTCGAATCTGGGCGTAAAGGTTTCCGGAAGAGCCGAAGGAAACCTTGGCCCGGTTGCCGGTGAGTTGTTCAAAACGTTTGGCGATTTTCTCAAGCGCGAAGGTCAGGTCTGATGCCGCCGCGACTCGCACCTCGTTTTTAGGGAGAGGAGCGGCGCTGCAGAAGGTAAGGAGAGTAAGATATCCAAACAAAAAAAAGCGCGCAAGCACATGCATCCCTGCGCGCTAGTATACAGCTACAGCAAGGGCTGGACATCGCGTCCAGCCCTTGCTTTTCTCGTCTCAGCCGGCTCGTGGACTGAGCCTAGTCATCCAGCTCCGCCTGCCGCATGCGGCCGTTCAAACTGACTTTTTTAAGCTCCTGAGTCTTCAACTCGCGTTCGAGTTCGGATTCCATCACTTTGCTGCTTCCCGTGAGCCCGGTGATCAGGATTTCAGAGAGGAAATAGCGGTCATTGGGATACTTGTTGAAAACCACTAACGTTTCCTCGGCCACCTTGCCGTTTTCAGGACGACTCAGGAAAATGGCGGAAGCGAAGTTTTCTTCATTGCGAATTACCAGTGAGTCCGGCTGCAAGGACATGACTCGTGAAATGCTGTATTCACCTGATGGAAGAGTTTTTTCTCCCACCATAAAGCTAAACGGGACATCCACGATCACGCGCGGTGAGGCTATTTCAGCGGAGGTAAATTGCCCGTGAACGATGAGTAGAGGGAAAATCAATAAAAGGAGTTTTTTCATTGTACCTTCTCCTTCTGTTTTTTAGATGAACAAAGCTTTGTTCTTATACCCCCGTTATAGCAAATGGCATGCCAGTGGGCTTAACGCTCTAACGGATTGTTATTACTTAGCTTATGGTTGAGCGTTCTATCTAGCCCGGCCCGGAAAAACGGGTCCATTTTCCCGGCCGGGACAGCCGTAACTTCCAGGAGGACCCTGTGGCCGCCCCAAAGCGGCGGCTCTGAATTCACAGATTTTCGCGGAGTCCGGGTTATTTCCTGACCACGAAGCGCCAGCGCAGCAAGCGCTTGCGTTGGTTGCAGCAGGAGCGCTCGTTGGCACTCGCGCCTCTGAAACAGGTGCCTGTGGCTGCGTTGCCTTGAATCGCCGCTGCAATTCATCGAACCAGTAAGCTCTCAGGCTCCGGCACATTGGAACAATATGATTGGCAATAAACAAAGCCAACCCCGAATCAGATCACCCTTAGTTGGCCGGGGAAGTCCGGTTTTTGCCGGGGGTGCCAGGTCCTTTTCGAGAATATCCGGAAGGCTTTTCCGGACAGGAAAAGCGGGGATTATAAGACTTGACACCCTGCATTTTACTTCCCTATGATGGCGCACAATTACAACCGGGGGGGTTCAATGTCGAACGGAAATTCAAGCACATCAAAGAGTTTTATCACCGTTGGCGTTGCTGTTTTGATAGGCGTGCTGTTGTTGCTGCTTCTTCCAGGCCAGGGCCTCGACTTCAAGGGCAGGTGGATTGTGGCCGTTATTGCCATGACGGTGGTTCTCTGGGCTTCGAGCAGCATTGAGAATGCCGCCGCCACATTCCTGATGCTTGGCGCGCTGGTGGCAGGAGGAATTCCGGCCAGTCAAGTCTTGAGCGGATATGCATCCGGAGGTTTTTGGATTCTCCTGGCGGTGCTTTATTACGGATTTGCAATGAGAAAGTCAGGACTGGCCACTCGAATTTCTTACTCCATCCTCGGGTTGTTTCGACCGAGCTATGCCAGCTTGCTTTTCTCCTTTTTACTGATCGGAATCGTATTGTCTCTGGGCGTACCTTCGATGACGGTACGCACGGCCATCATGGTGCCCATTGCCTGGGCGTTGGTGCAGGCAATCGGGTTGCAGTCAAAAAGTGCCGGCTCGGCGTTGATCATACTCACCTCGGTGGAGATGGCGGTCTTGCCCGGCGTGGCTTTTTTGTACGGGTCTTTGTGGGGACCGGCCGTGGAGAGACTGTTCACGTCCAATAACCTCCCACTCTCGTGGCTGGAATACGCCAAGGTGATGACGCTGCCCACCCTCTTTTGGTGTGTGGTGTTGGTACTGGCGAACTTATGGTTATTGAGACCTCACGAGTCACTGCAGATGGATCCGGCTTTTGTGCAGGACCAGCTTAAGAAACTGGGCGGCTGGAAGAAAGCAGAGGTGATTACCGCGGTGATCATCGTGTTCTCCATCCTTTTCTGGATTTTGGAAAGCTACCATCATCTTCCGGCTTATGTTCCCGGGCTGTTTGCCTTTTTGATTTTTTCCCTCACGGGTATCCTTACGCCGACGGAAATCTCCACGGGTGTTCCCTGGCCGCTCCTTCTCTTTCTGGGTGGGATCTTCTCACTTCCTGCAGTCTTTGAAGGAAACCAGGTCAACAATTGGCTTTCGCTCATCCTGGTTCCGATTGTCAGTCCGTTTATGGGAAATCACTTTCTGCTCTTGTTCATCATTGGATGCGGGATGTTCCTGTTGAGGTTTATCGATCCAACAGGCTTTGTGGTCTTGGCTTCGGTGTTTCTTTCTCTGTTCGCGGTATTGATGAACGTCGGCGTATCTCCTCTGGTCTTCATCGGAACCATAATTTTTGCCGCACACCCATTCTGGGTGACCTATCAAAATTTCTGGGTGGCCATGTCGGAGGGCATTACTGACAACCAGGCCTTTACCTCGGGACAGAAGATTTCCTTTGCCACTGTCTACGCGGTGGTTACGCTGGTTAGCATTGTGCTGTCCGTTTTTTATTGGAAATGGACCGGCGCGCTTTAGCCTCGCCGATGTAACTGAACCAACCACGGTTGCCAATCAGGGGCACGAGTGCCAACGACTGCTTCTGGTGCAAGCAACACAAGCGCTTGCTCCGCTGGCGCTCCGCGCGCGCCTCTGATACACCCGACGCCGTGTCATCTCCGGCTCCTACTGTGCAGACGCGGCCTGGAGCTAGCCTCTCTCCAAGCGCCGTGGCTATACTGGACAAGACGTGGACACTCCATCGCGAGCACCTCAGGGCTTCCATGCTTATCTGGCGTTAGGTGCGCTTTTAAGTCTCACTACCTGGATGCTCCTGCTTCTTCCGAACTATTTGAAGCAGGAGGAGTGGTCTTCTCAGTCGGTAGGCTGGGTCATGGGGTTGTACTTTCTAGCCAATGTTATTTTTCAAACGGCGGCCGGTCGTCTTTCGGAGCGATATGGAAGCGTGCGGGTGGCTTTCTGGGGCGCGGTGGTGGCAACCGCCAGCGGAGTTCTCTACGTAGCGGCGTTGTGGGGGACTCCCTTGTTTTTTGCAGCCCGTGTGGTTCACGCCATGGGAACCGGGATGGTAACGGCCGGAGCTTTAATCGGGCTGGTTCATTCCGTCCCGCTTCACTTGAAGGGCCGTGTCATCGGCTATTTTGGACTCCCTGGCTTCGTCATGCTCGGCATTGGGCCGGCTGTGGCGGAAGCATTTATTTTCAACTGGGGCTTCCTGGTGACTTTCGTTGCCCTGACGTTTTTTTTCTTCTCCATGGTGATCATCTTGTTACGGCTCCCCCGCAATCTGTCAGGCCCTGATCCTTCGGGAGGCTCTTTTGTGGATGGCCTCAGATTGACTGTTCCCCGGCTCAAATCAGTTCTGCTGTTTTCCTTGCTTTTTGGCTTTTGCTCTTCCGTGTGGAACAGTTTTCTTGCTCCGGCCGTGCGGGTTCTTGGGGCGGGAGCTGTTTCAGCTTTCGGGATTGGTTATGGGCTGGGTGCGGCCATTACACGGGTGAGCGTCAGCCCGCGGCTGGATACGGGAACGAGGAGATTGCTGGCCATTTCCAGCCTGGTAATCTACGGAGTGGGGCTGGCATTGATTCCGGCCGCCGGCCGCAGATGGCATCTCGGTCTCCTAGGGATGATTTGCGGGACCAGCCATGGGACCTTTTATCCGAGCCTGAGTTCCATTGCCACCGAACGTTTTCACCCTTTGCATTCCGGGCAGGGGCTGGGCCTTTACATCTCCGCTTCCAGCCTGGGGATGTTCATGGGACCTCCGGCGTGGGGCGCGCTGGCGGATGAAATCGGTTTAGGGCGGGTTTTTGTGGCAGCGGGTATTCTGCTGGCGGTTGCCACAGTCCTCTTTGTTGTCGGTCAATCGCGTTACAAAGGCTTGAGACGTTCTTCAGGAACCTCGACCTGGGAAACCCCTTTGAACGAAAAGAGCAGCTTCACGAGATAAGTCGGTGGTGCTTCGCCGGTCTGCCGGAGCACCGTGCCTACGGCATCAGTGACGGCCGAGCCAAAGCTTACCTCGCCTACTCTCAAGCCGGAGAGATTCACCCGGACTCGGGTGTTGGCTGAGATCATTGAGCCAGTATATACCTGCTTCTGCCCTGTGGCACCCGCTCTTCCCTGCCGACGGATCTGGTTGCGGCTCGTCGCGCTCGCAATAAATGTGAACTTATTTTGGAGACGGGACGTTAAGGTATGGCGACCTTCACACCGTGCGAAATTAGAGGTATGAGATGAGTCCCCACCAAAGTCACCGTGATCCGGTGATCACCGGAAGGCAGATTATGGAAGCTGAGGTAGGTGGCTGCGGTTGCTATGCCTGGCCCATCGTCAATGCGGTAACTCAGGTACGCCTGTTTTTCCGTAGTTCCATTGCCACCATCTCCCAGGTGACTAGGTTCGACCAGGCGCACCCCGTGAACCTTGACGTTCACGGTGGCGCTTCTTGCCAGTGCCTTTGCAGGTGGAACCAATTCTGCTTCAAGCTGGGGAACCGGGTTGCTTGCGGAAACAATGGTGGTTTGTTGAGGTGGCTTGGCCTGCCACAAGTTGACACCAAACAGAAGGCTGCAGAAGACAGAAACGGCCACAAAAATCCTGAAATTGGATACTCCCACTTCAAATCTCCTCCAAAAAGAGTGCAGCAATTGCCGTGCCAGCGAATTTTCTACAAGAGCGTCGCCTGAGCAGGCAGACTGGACTGGCGCGCGAGTCAAAAGTATGAAGTGAAGTGCGAACTGCAATTCAGTGCGGAAATTCCTGAAGAACAGCCTTTCGGGTCAACCGGGATTTTCTTCCGACTTCAAGAGGCAAGGGAATCGAGTTTTTCCGACAGTTCTTCGGGTGTATACACAGGCTGATGGCACACGAAATCTTTGCAAACATAGCAAGCAGAATGATTATCGGCGACATCCCGATTTTCAAGCAGTGCCAGCCCGGCGGGTTGGGCGGGAGGTTTTGCGGCAACGACTTTTCGCGGCAGGAAATGGTGGCGAAGAACGCTTAAGAACTTCTCCTGATTGGCTGGGCTGGCGATCAAGGCTATTTCCGATACGGGTCCCAGAGAAAAGTCCAGCGCACAAAGCTGGTAGCCGAAAACCACCGGCAGTTGCTTCAGCATCTGCGCTGCTCGTTCGAGTACTTGTGAGCCATATTCCCGAAAGCGCCGATCGCCAGTCAAGTGCCAGAGCTTCAGCAAAGCCGCCGCCGCCATGGAATTTCCGGAAGGGGTGGCGTTATCATAAAAATCCTTGTGACGAATGACTAGTTTTTCATGGGAGGCGCCGGTGAAGAAAAAACCCCCGTCTTGGGTATCCCAGAATTCCTCAATCATGAGGTTGGCGAGTCTGGCGGCTTCATTCGCCCACTTTTCCTCAAACGAAGCCTCGTAAAGCGCAATCAAACCTTCAATGAGATTTGCGTAGTCTTCCAGATACCCGTTGAGTTTGGCCTGTCCGTCACGCCAGGTGCGGAGCATCCGTCCGTCGCGTTGCAAGTTTTCTAAAAGAAAAGCCGCATTTTTTTGAGCTGCGCTCAGGTATTCCGGGGTGCGCAGCACGTTATATGCCTGGGCGAATGAAGTAAGCATGAGGCCGTTCCAGGCAGTAAGAACTTTCGTGTCGGTTTGCGGGTGAATCCTTTTTTCACGCTCGTAGAAGAGTTTTTGGCGGGCGGCATGCAGCATTTTTGCGGCATCGGCCTCTGCAAAGCCGAATTGCCGTGCCAGTTTTTCGAGGGGGGTGACCACATGGAGGATATTTTTCCCTTCAAAATTGCCTGAAGAGGAGACACCGTAGGAGCGTGTAAAGAGTGGAGATATTTCTTTGCCGAGAATTTCCTCTATCTCGTCCGCCTCCCACACGAAGAACTTCCCTTCCTCTCCCTCGCTATCAGCATCTTGTGCGGAATAAAAACCTCCTTGGGGGTGAGTCATTTCCCGAAGCACATAGCCCAGCGTTTCCTCAACGATGCGACGATAACAGGCCCGATGTGTGAGCTGGTAAGCCTCCAGATAGACACGTACAAGCAGCGCGTTGTCATAGAGCATCTTTTCAAAGTGGGGCACCAGCCACTGAGCGTCCACCGAGTAGCGATGGAAGCCGCCGCCGATTTGATCGCAGATTCCTCCGGCAGCCATCTTTTGCAGCGTGTGCTCGACCATGTGAAGGGCCCGGCTGGCGGGCTTTCTCAAGTGGTATCGGAGCAGGAACATCAAGGTCATGGAGGGCGGGAATTTGGGTGCATTGCCGAAACCTCCGTGAGTGGGGTCGAAACGCTCCTGAAAGCCGTCGGCCGCGTTGTCCAGCAGGTCCAAGCTCAGCGGGATCCGGGAAGAAGGGATTTCGGAAAGGCGCTGGAGCTGGCGGACGATTTCATCGTTGCTCCGCAGCAGTTCTTCGCGACGGTGTTCATAGTAATGCGCAATACTTTCGAGGACACGGCGAAATCCAGGGCGGCCGTAATAATCAGAAGGAGGAAAATAAGTCCCCCCAAAAAAAGGAACTCCTTCCGGCGTCAAGAATACCGACATGGGCCATCCGCCGCTTCCGGTCGTCATCTGAACAAAATTCATGTAGATAGCGTCGACGTCGGGGCGCTCCTCGCGATCCACTTTGACACTTACAAAGTGCTCATTGAGGATCTGTGCAATTTCGCTGCTTTCAAAGCTCTCATGCTCCATCACATGGCACCAATGGCACGCTGAATAGCCGATGCTTAAGAAGATGGGCTTGTCTTCCTCGCGTGCTCGCCGGAAAGCCTCCTCGCCCCATGGGTACCAATCGACGGGATTGTGGGCGTGCTGAAGCAGATAAGGACTGGTTTCCGCGATTAAACGATTGGTGTATTGTTCCTTTGACATCAATGCCCGGTCCTTGACTTCAATGAATCATCGTCAACTTTCCTGTACCACCTCTTCCAATGTTCTTTTCGGCCGGTAGAACCGATCCACGTACTCCTTAAGCATGCGGCGAGCCGAGAACGGAGCAGCGGATCGCATCGCCTCTTTCATGACGCGAACCCAGTCTCGCGGAATCCCCCCGGCATCCCTCTTGTAGAAAAGAGGGACGATTTCATACTCAAGCAAGTCATACAGATTCTCCGCGACGGCACGATCGTCATCTGAATCGGATTCGATGGTCCAGCCGTTGTTCCCATTGTATCCTTCGGCCCACCATCCGTCGGAGACGCTCAAATTGGGGACACCGTTGAATGCAGCCTTTTGGCCGCTGGTGCCACTCGCTTCCAACGGAGGCCGCGGGGTGTTCAGCCACACGTCCACGCCGCACACCATCCGGTAAGCTACCTGCTTATCGTAGTCTTCGATAAAGGCAAGATGGCCTCCCAGTTCTGGGGAGGAACAGGCCTGGTAAATCTGTTGCAGGTAAAGTTTGCCGGGTTCATCTGCAGGATGGGCTTTCCCTGCGAAAATAATCTGCACAGGCATCCAGGGATTTTGCAGAATCCGCTTAAGCCGTTCCCGATCCTGCAAAACCAGCGTGGCCCTCTTGTAGGTGGCAAAACGTCGTGCAAAACCGATGGTGAGGGCATGCGGATTCAACAGGCCTCCCAGGGCCACCACCTGGCTTGCGGCGATGCGGTCCTCCACCCAGCGCCGCCGCGCCCGCTCCCGGACAAAGCTGAGCAGTTTGTTTTTCAAGAGAAAATGAATTGCCCAAAGCACATCGTCGGGAATTTCCAGGACACGGTTCCATATTTCAGTGGAATCCTGATTTTCCACCCAGTCCGCACCTACATAGCGGGCAATCTCCGGAAGCAGTTCAAGAGCAATCCAGCTGGGCGCGTGGACTCCATTGGTCACAGAGTCAATAGGGACTTCGTCAAGTGATTTGTGGGGCCATAGAAAATGCCACATGGTACGCGTAGTTTCGCCGTGGCGCCGGCTCACGGCATTGGTTTGCGCGCTCAAACGAAACGCCAGGATGGTCATGCTGAAAAACCCAGGCTCTGGAGAGGCGCCCAGATTGAGAAATTCTTCCCGGCTCAGCCCCAGCCGGTTCCAAAATCCCGGCAGGTACTCTTCGATCAACGAAAAAGAAAAAACGTCATGTCCTGCGTTGACGGGAGTGTGGGTGGTAAAGAGCATTTGTGAACGGACTTCGCTGAAAGCCTGCTCAAAGCTTTTCCCTTGTTGGATCTTTTCCCTGAGAAATTCAAGACCGGCAAATGCGGCATGCCCTTCGTTCAGATGGGCCAGCGAAGGGCTATAGCCCAGGGCGCGTAAAACGCGAACGCCTCCGATTCCCAAAAGAATCTCCTGCTGCAAGCGCATGCGCTGGTCGCCGCCATAGAGCTGGGCCGAGAGATTGCGGATCGCCGGCTCGTTCTCGAGAATGTCGGTTTCCATCAGGTAGGTGGGGACCCGGCCCACCTGGACCTTCCATATGGCGGCTTTGACTTCCTGTGTGCCGATCTGCATCGATACCAACAAACGTTCGCCGTTCTCGTGATAGAGGGGGAGAACCGGAGTATCAAAAGCGTTCAGGCGCTCATTAACCGCTTCCTGCTGTCCATCGACGCCCACATGTTGATGGAAGTATCCCTGAGGGTAGAGAAAGCCGATCGCCACCATGGGAATCCCCAGATCGCTTGCTTCCTTACAGGTATCCCCTGCCAGGAGGCCGAGGCCTCCCGAATAAATGGGCAGGGAGCTGTGTACTCCAAATTCAGCGCAAAAATAGGCCAGTTGCCAGTCGCTGCAATCGGGATAAGTGCGCGAGAACCAGGTTTCCTGTGGGGCCATGTATTGATCGAACTGAGCCAGGACCAAATCGTAGAGTTCCATAAGCTGGGTTTGCTCGGCGCGCTCAGCCAAAACCTCCGGACTCATCAGTTTCAACATTTGAATCGGGTTGTGGTGGGTTCTTCGCCAGAGGGTCCGATCTATTTCCCGAAACAGCGATCTTGCTTCGGCATTCCAGCTCCACCAGAGGTTGTAGGCAAGTTCGCCCAGACGTCCGAATCGTTTGGGCAGATAAGGAAAAGTGGGGATTTCAACCTTCATTGTTTTGCAGTTTCATTGTGTCTGAAATTGAGTATGGATCTGGGGATGTTCCGGCTCAGGCGCACTACACCGCCCTTTGCTAATCCAAATCCCAGGGCCGGGAGGGTTCGTCCAGTTCGTCCTTCGACTTGAGCGCTTCGCGGAATTTTTCTTCCAGGTTGCTCTGCCGCTTTTTTTCCTCCTGGAAAGCCTTGTCAAACAGCTCATCAGCCTTTGCCTTGCGCTCCTGGACCTGCTCGAGTGCTTTTTCAAAGGAATAACCCGATTTCTTATCTTCGGAATGCAGCACCAGTCCCGTCCTGGGATCCACGGTCAGGATAGATTGACAGGACGGGCACACAATTTCGAGCCTTTGGGGTAATTTGACCATGCTATTATATTAACGAATCTGAAGAGAAACGGGAACATTGGGGTACTAAGGGAAAATGCCGAGTTCACGATATGCCGTGGCGATCTTGTCGATGGCCACGATGTAGGCTGCCGTGCGAAGGCTGGGCAGGCGGCGTCTTCTTTTAAAGACCATCCGTATCTGTTCGTATGCGTCCACCATGGTACCCTCCAGACCTGAATTCACCAGTTCGATCTCGTCGGCTCCATGAACCAGGACCTGTTGGGTGCGATGAGGAATTTGTGAACCGGTGGTGGTTTCCAAGAATTCCACAATTTCCTGGCCACGCATTCTCTCCAGGCGGTGTTGAAGACGCCCATAACGCATATGCGCCAGGTTCTTACTCCACTCGAAATACGAGACGGTTACGCCTCCGGCGTTCAAGTAAATGTCGGGTATGATTGCGACGCCTTTTTTCAGGAGGATTTTCTCGGCCTCCCGGCTGACCGGGCCATTGGCAGCTTCTGCAACAATGCGGGCGCGGACCCGGTTTGCGTTGGCTGCGGTAATTTGGTTTTCAAGCGCTGCCGGGATCAGGATATCGCAGTCTACTTCCAGAGCCGCCTTGGGGTCGGCGACAGTCTGAGCGCCTGGGAAATCTCGGATGGATCCAGTTTCATTGCGGTGTCGTGCGAGCGCCTCAATGTCAATTCCCTCCGGTTTGATGATCGCGCCATCCCGTTCGCTCAGTGCCACAATCCGGCAGTCGTCCTCCTGAGACAAAAAGCGGGCGCAATGGGCTCCCACGTTCCCGAAGCCTTGCAATGAAACGCGCTTTCCCTCTAGCCCGGGACTGAGACCCAGGGTTTTTATGTCCTCGGTGTAATAAAAAAAGTGACGGATGCCGTACTGAACTCCGCGACCGGTAGCTTCTTTACGGCCGCGAATGCCTCCTTGTGTGACCGGTTTTCCCGTGACACAGGCCAGATTGTCGATCCCTCCGGGGTAAAAGGCATCGTAAGTGTCAAAAATCCACGCCATCTCCCGCTCGCCGGTGCCCATATCGGGTGCTGGAACGTTGATGCCGGGACCGATAAATCCTTTGCGGATCAATTCTGCAGTGTATCGGCGGGTGATCTTTTCAAGCTCCGTGTCGTTGTACGTGGCAGGATCGAGGGCAACGCCGCCTTTGGATCCGCCAAAGGGAACATCCACAATGGCGCACTTGTAAGTCATCAGCGCGGCCAGCGCGATGATTTCGCTCTGATCCACCATCGGGTTGAAGCGAATGCCGCCTTTAAGCGGCTTTCGATGGTGGGAGTGCTCAGCGCGCCACCCCTGGAAAATGTGGTAGCGATTCCCAAAGCGGACAGGAAAATTCACCGCAAAAACGTTATCGCAGCACTTGATCTCTTCCAGCAGGCCGCGAGGGTAGTTCAAGAAAGCGGCTGCTTCGTCAAATTGAGCTGAAACAATATTGTTCAGGTCGAGGTCTTCCAGCTTGGAGAGGCGTCGTCGAGGCATGAAAGCGATTCTACTATAATAGCCGGCGGAGGATAGAAAACCTGATGGCTCAAACCCTTGTGCCGGCACAACGCGTTTCTCTGTTCAGGATTCGCGCAAAACTCCTGTACGACGCATGGCTCTACGTTTTTGACCGTGACGCCACCATTCTTATCTCCTCGATTTCCTTCAGTTTTTTGCTGTCGGTTTTTCCTTTTATTGTCCTGGTCCTGACACTGGCGAGCTACCTGGGATGGGGAGAGCTAAGAGACACCATTTTCGAAGCGCTTCGTAGCTTCTTCCCGATAGCACAGGATTTTATTGTTCGTAATTTGCGTATCTACACCCTGACTCTTGGACAATTGCACGTGGTCTCGTTTGTTTTACTGGCATGGTCAGGGGCCGCCTTCTTTTTTGCGCTTGAGGCGGGACTTGATTCTGCCTACCGGGTTCCGAAGTACCGCCACTTTGTGCTCAGCAATCTCCTGGGCACTGCGATGGCGATTTTTTTTGGAATGGTGTCGTCTTTTTTTATTGTGTTGCTGCGCGCGGAAGCGACAGTCAGTTCCTGGGTGATGCCGTTGGAGCTGGCGCGATCGGTCCTGGCGTATCTTTTCCATTTCATCCTGTCGGTTGCCTTAACGGTGCTGTTGTTTTTTGGTGTTTATTATTTCCTGCCTAACCGCCCCAGAAGCTTTCAGAAAGTAGTGCCGGAAGTGCTCTTTGCATCTGTGCTCTGGATGGTTTCCAATCTGATTTTCAAGTTATTGGCGCCAAGCTGGTCTCTTCAAAATATTTACGGTCCTTTTTACATTTCCGTGACGCTGTTGATGTGGGCTTACTTGTTTGGTTGTATCGTGCTGGCCACGGCCCGGCTTTCTGAGGCAGGCTTCTTTAAGCCCCGGTCTGAAGCTCAATAGCGCGTTTCGGCATGGTCGCGGCGCAAAATAATTGAGAATGAGTAACTATCAACGCTTGGTTGACGCTCTCATCTCCCGGTGGCAAAGTAAGTTCCTAAACGAGAGGACACGGGCCGAGCTGGAGAAAGAGTTGCTCCACAATGTCCGCCAGGCAGCTGCGCAAATAAGCGATCCCGCTGACTTCCTGGACTGGATTCGCAAACACAAGACGTATCGTTTCTTGGTACATGAAGCCCAGGCGGAGGGGCTGTGTTCCAAGCCGCGCGAGCTGAGCGCGTACATTCTGGAGCGGATTTTGCGCGAGCAGTGGGAAGAGTATGGCTAAGGAAAATTCATTCGACATCACCTCCAAGACGGATCTGAACGAGGTCATGAACGCGGTGAACCAGACCACCAAAGAGGTAAAGCAGCGTTTCGACTTTAAGGGAAGCCGCAGTGATCTGCGCTGCGAAGAAAATGACCTGGTTCTGATCTCGGATGACGAGTACAAGCTGAAGAGTTTAATAGAAATTCTGGAGCAAAAGCTGGTGAAACGCGGTGTGTCGTTGAAGGCGCTCACTTTTCAGAAGATTGAGCCGGCGGCTGGAGGAACGGTTCGGCAGCGCGTCTCCATTCAGCAGGGGATACCAGCGGAGAAGGCTAAAGAAATCGTGCGCTATATTAAAGACAGCAAACTGAAGGTGCAGGCTTCTATCCAGGGAGATATCGTTCGAGTCTCCGGACGTGACCGGGACATACTCCAACAAGTTATTGCTCTCTTAAAGCAGCGCGACTTTGCTATCGACATGCAATTTACCAACTACCGTAGCATTTGACGGCCGGAACCAATAGTGTGCGTTCCTCAGAAGCGGATCTTTAGGGCATGAGCTTCTTGATGTCTTCAATAAGGCGTTCGCACTCGCGTGCGAGCTTCGGGGTGTCGGCTTCCAGGATGAATGGATTGTTGAGCCGCTGGTGAAGCTTGGAGGAAGTCTGGATCAGGAGTTCCACCTTGTCGCGCAGTTGGTGATTTTTTTCTTCCTCTTGAACTTTTCTCTGCAATTCAAGGCGGGCTTGCTCCAAGGTCGAGAATTTTTCCGGACCCCTGCTCAGTTTGAGCTGCTGTTGGGACAGGTCAATCGGATCCCGGCCCAATCCGGGGTCCACGGCCGGCAACCCTGCAAGAAGCACCAGGACGAACAAACAGGCTCGCGTTTTCATGACACCCTCCTCTTCGGCCTTTAGTGTCTGCTGACACTAACCCTGCGTTCGCAACATTCATGCCATTGAAGCTGAGGCGGATTTTCTTTGCCTTGCGCCACCTTGGGGACGAGTACCAGTCAGAGAGGGAAGTGGCAGGGGAAAATTTCCCTTTTTTGAATTTGAGTTTGACTATTTCCAAAGGAATCGGAACCATGGACGCCGTGTTGAAATTACTGAAGAAGGTGGGTCCTGGCGCCATCGTGGCTTCAGCGACCATAGGCGCCGGAGAAACCGTGTTGGCCGTACGGGTAGGGGCGTGGGGAGGCTACGAACTGCTTTGGCTGGTTCTCCTGGCTGCACTTACAAAATCATTTCTGACCTTGTACTTACTGGGGCGTTATGCGGCGGTCAGCGGGGAGCCGGTCGCCAATCGTCTGGTGGAGCTTCCGGGTCCGCGCGGTTGGTTCTTGTGGCTGGTGCTGCTCCTGGAAGGTATGGTTGCACCCTTTGTTTTCGTAGTGATTGCGGTGCCCTGCGGACAGCTCGTGAGCAATATTCTTGCGGCGGTGGGTTGGGAGGTTTCCTACAAATGGCTGGCCATGCTGCTGGCTGCAGCCGCCATCATTGTAGGAGTGATGCAATCCTTCAACGCCCTGGAAAAATCCCAAATGGCGGTTTGCTTAATCCTGATTTTCGGAACCGTAGGCGCTACCCTGCTGGTCAGGCCCGATCTGTGGGCCATTTTGAGAGGATTATTTCAGGTCGGCTATTTTCCGGATTATCCAGCCTGGGCCCCCGCTGAAATTAAATCACGGAACCAACTGCTGGAGATGGCCTCTGTTTTTGGTTACTGCGGAAGCATTCCCATGAACTATATCGTGTACTCGAACTGGGTCTTGATGAAAGGATGGATCAGCAGGGGCACCTCACGAAAACGCGATGCCTTGCATGCCGATCTACAGCCTTTGCGATGGGACGTGGGATTCAATGCGATTTCAGTCTTTGTGGTTACCGCGTCCTTCATGGTGGCAGGCGCCGCCATACTCAAACCCTTACACCGGATTCCCGATGGCTACGATTTACTGACGGAACAAGCGTTAATTTTTGGGCGTATTTCAAGTTGGATGGTTCCTCTCTACTTTATAACCATTCTGGCGGCTTTATGGGGAACCATGAACACGCTTCCCGATATCTATTCACGCGGCGCTCATAGCTTTTTGACCCAAGTCGCCCCCCGTTTTAAGAGCGTCTCTTACCAAAGTGTCGCAAGGATCTTTGGAGTGGTAATGCTGCCGTTGACAGCCATCTTTATCTGGACTGAGACCACGCCGATCGTGATGATCGACCTGGTGGCTTTGTTCAGCACCAATATAGGAGTGGGGCTTACCTGCGTGGCTGCTCTCTGGTTGGACCGGCAACTCGCTCCTGAAAAAAGAGTCTCCCGCTGGCTCTACTGGCCGGCCGTGGCAGCAGCGGTTGTTATTAACGTGATGTCGTTGATCTCAGCAGGCGCCGTTATTGAAAAATACCTGTATTGACAAAGCGCCGATTTCTGTGGGGACTTAACTTAGATTAGTTCCCGGTCTACTCGCATCATGCGTTCACCCAGGTGGAGAAGCCGGGCCTTGAGGCTTTCTTCCGCATCGGCGTGCAATTTGCCGCCATCCTTGCTCAGGAAAAACTGGTCGTGCGCCCGTCCCCCAGGGGTTTCGATATAAGCCATCTCAATATTGCAGCCTTGGTCTGAGATGCAGCGGCTGATTAAATACAGGAGGCCGAAATGATCGCCGCAGTCCAGGGTGAGGCGCGTGGTCGATGGATGCACGTCATTATCAAAGGAGATCTCAAACTTTTCCTCAGGTGAGAGCATTACGTCACTCCAACGGCTCTTGAGAAGTGGTTCGAGTTCCAGTTTGCCCTGAATGATCTCTTCCAGGACATGTTGAAAGTTCTGCTTTTGGTTTCCCTGGCTGATTCTATTTTCTCTGTCGATAAAGTAAAAAGTGTCCAGAACCAGGGCATGGGCATTGGCAAAAGCTTCGGCCGAAAGAATGTTCATGCCGAAGTAGCTGAGCGTTCCGGCAATGCGCGCAAACAGGTAACGTCGGTCAGGGGTGATTACACACAGCTTCCAACTCTGACCTTCTCGTGCCAGGGAGGTAATGACCTGCCGGGTCCCCAGAGTCTCCATCAGCACGTAGTGCTTGACGATCTCTATTTTAGGAGTGCTGATGAGATATTTGCGGGGAAAGCCCAGAACAAAATTAGTGAAATGGGGCCGGTCGACCGCGATGGGCAGAGCCTCCAGCAAGGATTGAATCTCAGTGCTGTCAGTGACCGGAAGGTACAAGGATTGGGGCACGTCTGATTCTCGCATCCGGTTCAAAAAGGTGTCAAACCTGCAACGGAGCGGCGGAGGGAAGGCGCTCGATTTTGCATCTGAGGGGGAGAACCTCTAACATTAATAGTGAAAGGATACCTAATGGGTTTTGATAAACAGTTTAATCCGGAAGAGCTGAAACAATACCTCCAGAAGAAGTACGGGAGCGGTGTTCAGGTGGAGTTCTTCCCCAAAGTCGAACAGGAGGGGACTTCAGAGGATGAGCATTCGGCCTTCAACATTCAGAAGGTGCTGGCTTTCAACTACAAACCCCGCGAGATACGAGAGTATCTGGACCGGTACGTCATTCAGCAGGACGATGCCAAGAAGGTTTTGTCGACTGCTGTTTGCGACCATTATCATCACATTCAAGGTTGCTCCAAGGAAAGGGACTGTCGCGATTACAAGAAGCAGAACATCATTCTGATGGGTCCAACCGGCGTGGGGAAGACCTACTTGATTCAAAATTTGGCCCGCCTGGTAGGAGTCCCTTTTGTTAAGGCGGATGCCACTAAATACAGTGAAACGGGTTACGTCGGAGGCGATGTTGATGACTTGATTCGAGAGCTAGTGCACCAGGCTGGCGGAGACATCCAGCTTGCTGAATACGGCATTGTTTACCTTGATGAGATCGACAAGCTTGCCACGCCCATCAATGTCCTGGGTCGGGATGTCAGCGGGCATGGAGTGCAGCGTGGCCTTCTCAAGCTCATGGAGGAGACCGAGGTGCCGCTGCGGTCTCCCACCGACGTTGCCAGTCAGATGCAGGCATTCATGGAGTTCCAGGCCAAGGGGAAGCTGGAGAAAAAGACAATCAACACGCGTCACATTCTGTTTATTGTGAGCGGCGCCTTCACGGGATTGAGCGAAATCATCAAGCGCCGCATCGGTGCCAAGCAGATCGGGTTCATGGGAGAGAAGACCACTCTGGAGCGGGAGCACTTTTTGTTCAGCGAAGCCCAGTCGTGCGACTTTATTGAATACGGGTTTGAAGCTGAATTCATCGGCAGGCTGCCGGTAGTTGTACATTGCAACGCGCTCGAAGTGGCGGACTTCTTCAATATCTTGAAATACTCCGAAGGATCGATCCTGAAGCAATACAAGAGAGATTTTCTATCCTACGGCATTGAAATCTTTTTTACGGACGATGCCATGATGGCAATTGCAGAGCGCGCTCAGCAGGAACGCACGGGAGCGCGGGGCTTGATGACCGTCTGTGAAAAGCTGTTCCGGGATTACAAATACGTTTTACCGGATCATCCCGTCAAGGAATTCGTTGTAAACCGGGAAACTGTGGAAAATCCCGAAGGCAAGCTGCAGGAGTTAATGGCCAATCCAAAACGCGATCATGTACAGGTGGTCCAATTTCGCCTGCTTCGGTTGCAAGAGGAATTTGCAGCCAAATATGGAATTCAAATCCAATTCACCCGCGATGCTGCTGAACTGCTCTCCGCCAAAGCGGAGGAGGGCCACCAGGATGTCCTCAGCTACTGCAACGAACTATTCCGCGATTATGAGCACGGTCTCAACTTGCTGAGGAAGAGTTCCGGAAGAGACTCCTTTGTGATTGACAGCAGCACCGTAATGGATCCTGCAGGGACCCTCGAAAGATGGATCCGGGAAAATTACCGTTAGTGCCCTCTCTCCAAAGGACGTCTTCTTCTAAATAAACCTGTGGAATGGCGGCGTGTGCAGCGTGGCGTGGAGCTTTTTAATGCCGGGCAATTTTACGAGTGCCACGATATGCTCGAAGAAATCTGGCTTGAAGAAGCAGGGGAGGACCAGCTTTTTCTACAGGCTTTAATTCAAGCAGCGGTGGCCTTTCATCATTTCCAGCAGGGACATTGGGGAGCGGCGCGATCCATGTTGAAAATGTCTCTCGAAAAATTTGCAGGCGTGCCGGCTACTCATCGCGCTGCAGCCGGTGAAGTATTCATTCGCCAATTGATGACATGGAAAGAGGCGCTGGATCGGTCGATTTCCTCTCCATCAGAACAGTCGCTGCCCAAGGCTTTTCCCAAGATCGCTTTCCGGGCGCCGCAGGAATCTTGATTATTTCTTCAGATACTGCTCCAGCCAGCGGTGGACCTCTCTCCACCAGATGCGTCGATTACGCGGCTGCAAGACCCAGTGCCCCTCATCTGGAAAATAAACGAAGCGTGCAGGAACATTTTGTCTTTTCAAGGCAGTAAAGGTTTCAAATCCTTGGGACACGTCGACGCGGTAATCCAGTTGGCCGTGAATGACCAGCAGGGGCGTGCGAAAATCGCCGGCGTAGTTGTGAGGAGACCACCGGGAATATAACTCTTGGTTTGTCCAGGGCGTTCCGTCGAATTCCCACTCGGGAAACCAGAGTTCGTCCGTCTCGCCATACATACTGACCATATTGAAAACCCCATCGTGATTGATGAGGCAAGTGAAGCGATCGGTATGTCCGGCAATCCAATTAATCATGTACCCGCCGTAGGAAGCGCCTGCCGCGGCCACTTTCGCGGAATCGATGAAGCGGTAATTGTCCAGCAGGTGATCCAGTCCCTTCATGACATCTTCAAATGGATAATCCCCCCAATGTTGAGATATGGAATCTGTGAACTCCTGGCCGTATCCGGTCGAACCGTGGAAGTTAATCATGGCTACCACGTATCCGGGCGCCGCAAACATTTGATAGTTCCAGCGCGGGTGGAACATGTCCTCCCAGGCACTTTGGGGTCCCCCGTGTATCAGGTAGACCAACGGATATTTGCGCGCGGGATCAAACTGGGGAGGCTTTAGAAGATATCCGTGGACCGTGTCACCCAACGCACCTTTAAACTGAAAACTTTCGAGAGGATTCATGACGAGATGCGACATGAGCTCATCGTTGATGTGAGAGATTTTCCGTAGGCTTCTGTTGTTCAGATCGAAGGCGAAGAGTTCGGGGGGTTGGTGAGCCTGCTGGCGGCTGAAAACGAGGGTTTTTCCATCCGGGCTCAGTGCCAATCCCTGCTGGTAGCCCCCCTCCATCAGCCGTTCCCGTTTGCTGTCTTGAAGCGAGATTCGATACGGAACGTTGTTTCCCCGTTCTTCGACCAGCGTGAAAATGAAGTTCTGATCCGGGGACCAAAAAAGTTCTCCCACGCTCAAGTCCCAGTCCGCGGTCAGGTCACGGTTCGAACCCGTCTGGAGATCCATGATCATAAGGTGATGGCGGTCCGATTCAAAGCCAGGGCGCACTTGGGCCCGGTAAGCTATTTGGTTTCCGCCCGGGCTGAATCGAGGGTTGTTATCGTTGGCGCGGTTGGAAAGGGTCAGATTTCTTTGTGCGCCATCTTCAATGGAGATCAGCACGATGTCGTTATTGGTTCCCACCGCCGGGACGGGGTCGAGGTTGGTTACAACGGCAATTTGCTTGCCGTCGGGAGTGAAGGAGACATCATGAAAGCCACCAAGAGCCAGAGTGGGGAAATCGTAGTCGTGAGGGGTGAAATCGCGGGCTTTGCCTCCCGTTCTGGGAATCAAGAACAAGTGGGAACGCTTTCCCTCTCTCCACTCATCCCAGTGCCGGTAGAAGAGATGTTCCCAAATCTTGACTTCCGTAGGAAACGGGTCCTCGTCTTTCGCAGGCACCGGCCATGCGACATCGGAGGAATAAACCAGCGACTGCCCGTCGGGTGACCAGGCAAGATTTGAGATGCCTTGGGCGTCTGCAATCTTGCGCGCTTCGCCTCCATCCGCAGCAATAATGAAGACGCCGGGACCTCCCTCTCGAGTGGAGAAGAAGGCGATGTAGCGTCCATCCGGAGACCAACGTGGCTGGTTGTCGGTTTTGGCACTGCTGGTCAACTGCCGGGCTGTTCCTCCTGCGAGCGGAATGATCCACAGGTCGCTGTTGCCGCGGTTTTCCTGAAGTGAGTGGTCGGTAACCACAAAAACCACCCATTTGCCGTCGGGCGAGATTTGCGGGTCAGAGACAGCATCGAGAGAAATAAAATCGTCGAAGCTTATCGCTCTCTGAGGGTAGACAGGGCAAAGAAGGGCGCTCAGGAGCAAAAGGAGGATCAAAAGGGGACTCATACGACCTCCGTTGGGCCTGATGGCCAGGCTTGAGAACTGGCTCAGTGGGCGCTGCGCCGGTACACTGTAGCGTAAACGGTCCGGAATGGAGATACGCAGTACGACTCGATCAACTGTTTGCTGGCCATCGGGTGTGCGACGAGCTTTTCAAGAAATCGTGGCTCCACCTGAAAGGAAAGCCTCATAATATCGGCTTTGTCCTCACGCTTCTCCACCACGAACGCCTGGTCCAGGTTGGGCTTGATCTTGAAAATTTCCATGTGCGTGTGATTTTTCAGGTCGTAGGGAGTGGAGACCTTCTGCTCTCCAAATTTCTCATAATGGGCCAGCAGGCGGTTGCGGAATTCTTTGTAAGAAAAATTTTCAACCTTGTTGTTTACACTGACCTCGATAAAAAAATTGTCGCCGTTCCAGCCCGACCGAAGCCCATAAGTGAAATCGAGGTCCTGCTTGTTGAATTTGATTCGATGGCCGTTCTCATCGTGAAAACGCTTAAGTTCTTCCTCCGTTTTGAGATCCGGTGAAAACGCCAGCCCCTCCTGAGTCACGTAGAATTGTGAGACGTTCTCGTACCAATCATCGATAATTGCCTTTAAAGTCTCTTCGATCGCCTTTTGTTTTGTTTCCCGCTCTTTCTTGCTCATAGGTATACACCGGATTGTAAACCAGTTTGTCGGCGCATTCCAAACTGTGCGGCCCACCCGATTTGGCGATACAATAGAAACCGACAACTTCAGTGGATTCCTGAAATGAGTGTACGAGCAGGAGTGCTTCTCCTCCTGATGGTTCCCGGGCTCGATGCCTGTAGCGGTTCCGCCCGCGTCAATAAGATCGCGATACCGGTGGAAGACGTAATCCGTTCCTACCGGCTGGCGGCGGAGGGGGATCAGTTGCTGCAAGAGGGGAAAGACCATCTGGCTCTTGCAAAATACCTGGAGGCCTCGCAGTTGAATCCCACCAATGAGGTCCTTTTTAACAAGCTGGCGGTGGCGTACTCCCGGATCCAAATGATCCCGCAAGCCAAGGCTGCAGTCGACCGTGCCGTCCGCCTAAACCCCAAATATTCTTATGCTTATAACACCCGCGGCATTGTTTATCTGGCCTTGCAGGATTATTCGAAAGCCACCCAGTCCTTCATTAAGGCAATCCGCATGGGCCCTCCGGTAGCGGTGTTTTACGTAAACCTGGGCCAGGCCTACATGATGTCTGGGAAGTTCAGCAGGGTACGCGAGGCGTACCAGGAGGCGCTGAAGCTTGATCCGGATGTGTTCAAGAGAGCGAGTGCGGTTCACTTGCCTTACACCGTCCCCGAAAACGACTCTGAAAAGAATTATGAGATGGCCAGGGTCTTTGCGGAACTGGGAGACAAGAAAAACTTTCTACAATATTTGGACAAGGCTCTGGCAGAAGGCTTTTCAGACCAGCGGCGCCTCTGGAAGGAGGCGGCATTTGAACGGTTCAAAACTGACGCTGAATTTGTTGCGTTGTTGGGTCGTTATGGAATGGCGCCTCCTACAGACAGCTGAGATGTCCTGACAGAAGGCCGGTGCCGCTTCTCAGTTCAGCATCTTCCTAATCCGCTGCGCGAGTTCTGACCTGCTGATCTTCTGAGGAGCAGGGGAATAACCCGTGACCATTTGAAAAATTTCAAATGACGAGCTTTGCTTTAAAATTCCCTCAACTTCCTGGGCGTCCAGCAGCGATGGATGAGGGCCGAGCGATGTGATCCAGAGTTCCTGCTCACCCAGCTTGCAGCTAATGGCCAGTTGCTTCTGCTGGCAGTACCATTCCAGATATTCCAATGTAATCCACTCGGCATTCTCCATGAATTCTCATATTATCATTGGTGGCCTATTCAGCCGCCGGAAGGCGGGGTCTGTGCGAGGGCGGTCGGCCCGTCTCGAAAAAGGGACGGTTGATCGGATGCCGACGACCTGATGTTTTCAGGAAAATGAATTGAGAATAAACTGCTAAGTTTCAGAAGCATTTGTCAAGACTGTATGGATACAAATCAAGTCGAGCTGGTTTATGACGTTTCGGGGGATGACTTCCAGTCTCGTGTCATTGCAGCTTCACACTTGCGGCCGGTTCTGGTTGACTTTTGGGCTTCCTGGTGCGGGCCCTGTCGCATTCTGGGTCCACTGCTGGAAAAAATGGTCGAGGAGTTTGGCGGTCAATTCTCTCTTGCCCGAGTCAATGTTGAAGCTGAGACGGAACTGG
The DNA here is from genome assembly GCA_016211085.1 of Acidobacteriota bacterium. Taxonomy (GTDB): domain Bacteria; phylum Acidobacteriota; class UBA6911; order RPQK01; family JACQSY01; genus JACQSY01. The sequence goes on from JACQSY010000016.1 coordinate 85,080, forward strand.
CGGAACTTTATCGAGTCCAGAGCATCCCTTTCGTCGTCTTATTTCGCGAAGGAAAGCCGGTGGATGAGTTCGTGGGGGCCATTCCCGAGGAGGAACTGCGAGAATTCCTGGCCTGTCACTTCCCCGGGGAGGCTGACCAACTGGTAAGTCAGGGCGAAGAAAAGCTGAAGTACGGCGAACTCTCGGAGGCCCGGGAACTGTTTGAAAAAGCGTTGGCAATTGATTCCGCAAACCGTAAAGCACTTCTGGGCATGTGCAGAGTCGCTGCGGCCTCAGGCGATCTAGATTCCGCCGGGCATCTCTTGGAAGCGCTGGATGCTGGCTCGGCGGCATCTGAGGAAGCCGCGGCAATCCGCGCGCTAATTCAGTTTCACAAAGTTTGTGAAGAAGCGGGCGGGGTGGAACACGTGGCTCACCTGTATCAGCAAGGCCCTGCAAGTCTGCAGTCCAGCTACCAGCATGCGTGTTGTCTGGTGACTCTCAGAGAGTATGAGCAGGCGCTGCAGTTGCTGCTTCAAATTGTCACGAAGGATCGGAGCTTCATGGACGATGGCGCACGAAAAGCGATGCTGGAAATCTTCAAGATTGCGGGCTTGCGTTCGCCGCTTGCCGAGGAATACCGCACTCGCCTGGCCCGAATTATTTTTTAACCAACTGACACGCCGGCAATTGACTTGCAAAAAGGTGCCGGGCGTTTGCTGAGTGCAGCAAACGTAATGGTTTAAGGGGTAACTGCGAGCGTGGCACCAGAAAAAATTCCTCTACCCGCGATCCGTTGCAGTTACTGAAACTCTCTTCACAAGTGTGAAGGCCCTTTCAATAAATGCCTGCACAGTAAGCCTTATTCAAACGTTTTCCAGGCGCCGGGAAGATTGGCCGGCTAATTGCATCTCTTCACATCGGATGACGGGTAAAGCCGATAAGAGGAAACTGCTAATGAAATAAGAGCCATCATTCTTCCCCGCAAACCGCACTGTACCAACCATCCCCGCGGCCGGTCAGTTCCGTCCTCACAGAGGCAGGCTGTCCGGCCCCCTCCCTTTTGACAACTCGCGTTGCTTCATGCTATCGCTGGAGCATGCCTCTCACCGAATCACAATTCAGGCTCACCGCCGAGGCGGCAATCTCAAAATTGGAAGATGTGCTTTACGCGGCTTCTGAAAGATACGGCTATGATATCGATCGCAAGGAGAACACTCTCGAAATTCATTTTGAAGAGCCTGAGCCCGCAACCTTTGTGATCAGTCCCAACATAGCCGCACGCCAGATTTGGATCTCTGCATTGGCGAACAGTCACAAATTCAACTGGGCGGAAGAACGTTCTGACTTTATTCACCACAAAACCGGTGAAGCTTTGGTCTCAGCCGTTTCCCGGTTGATGGCGGAACAGCTCGGTGCTGAGCCTGACTTGCTTCTGGAGAACTCGTGATTCAATCCGGCTTCAGACGGGTTCACTGCTTTCCCAAGATGGTTAAACCGGTCGCCTGTCTCCTGCTGTTGGTTGTTTTCAGGAACGTTGCGTTTTCTGCTCCCGCGGTGCGGCTGGCGCCGGTTGTTTCAGGCCTCGTTAATCCGGTCTACGTGACACACAGCGGTGATCAGACCTCCCGTTTGTTCATCGTGGAGCAGGCGGGTCGAATTCTCATCCATCACAATGAGGTCTTACTCAGTCCTCCTTTTCTCGATATTCGCGACAAAGTGAATTCAGGTGGCGAGAAAGGTCTTTTGGGGCTTGCTTTTCACCCTGATTTTCGCAACAACCGGCGTTTTTTCGTTAACTATACACGACTGGACGGGTCGCAGCTGCGAACCATCATCGCCGAATACCAGGCCTCTTTATCCGATGCAAACCGAGCGGAGGGGACGGAAAAAGTTCTCCTCGAAGTAAATCAGCCTTTCTCCAACCATAATGGAGGCCATCTTGCCTTTGGACCCGACGGCTTCCTTTATGTAGCGCTCGGAGATGGAGGTTCCGGGGGTGATCCGCAGGGGAATGCCCAAAACCTGGGTGCTCTGCTGGGTAAGATTTTACGGATCGATGTGAACGAATCCGTTCCTTATGCAATCCCGCCCAACAACCCTTTTGCCAGAACAGCCGGCGCCCGGCCCGAGATCTGGGCCTACGGTTTGCGAAATCCCTGGCGCTTCTCCTTTGACAAAGAGGGAGGAAGATTGTTTGCTGCGGACGTTGGCCAGAACAGTTGGGAAGAGATCGATCTCATCGTGCGGGGCGGAAATTATGGGTGGAACATTATGGAAGGCGCCCACTGCTTCCCTTCCACCACGTCATGTAACCGGGCAGGACTGATACTTCCCATTTCAGAATACGGAAGAAGCGAAGGCATTTCTGTCACTGGCGGCTACGTCTATCGGGGGACACAGAATACGGAACTAAGGGGAAAGTATATTTTTGGGGATTATGGTTCGGGGCGGATCTGGGCGCTCGAACAACGGCCGTCCGGAGAGTGGAACAGGACAGAATTACTGCGGGCGGGCTTCCCGATCAGCTCCTTTGGTGAGGACGAGGCCGGAGAGATTTATGTGGCAGACCATTCAGGAGCGATATTTAAAATGCAGATGAGGACGCGGCGTTTACTACCTCAAGTCGGCGATGGGACTACCGCTGCAGGCGTCTTTACAACCTCCTTGTTACTCGTCAATACGCTGGAACAGGAAATCGAGGTAGAAGCGCAATTTTACAGGTCCGACGGGAGCCCCTTGGCTGTTTCCATTGAAGGAAGTCTGGACAGCCGTTTTCTCTTCAGGCTCAAGCCGCGCTCCAGTCGTGTGTTCAGAACCGCCGGCCATCTGGAACCGGCGGTGGCGGGATGGGCCGAGCTGACGGCTGATCAGCCCTTCACAGCAGCCGTTCTGTTTGCGATGGTCTCCAGCAGCGGCGAAGCCATCTCGGAAGCAGGTGTGGATGCCTCTGAGATGACGAGGCGCATCCTTGCTTCCGTCAGTCGTAAGAGCGCCTTTGACACTAATACCGGTGCTGCATTCGCCAATCCTTCAGTGAGTGACGCTGTTCGCGTTGATTGCGTGGTTCGCAATCAGGAGGGGGTCACCGTCGCAAACCAGAGTTTCACACTTGGGCCTCGCAATCATCGCGCATTCTTCATTAGTGAACTCGGCGTTCCGGAGGACTTCGAGGGCACCTTTGAAGCTTCTTCCTCCCGTGAATTTGTAGCGACTCTGCTGCGCACTTCGCGCGGCATCCATCTCTCCAGCCTTCCTGTTTCCTCCTATTAACGAGTATTACATAACCTAGTGACATTAATCAAAGAGATCAGCTTGCTTCCAGAAGGCGGTGACCCGGGTAGGCCGTCGGCGCATCCGGCGCAGGGCGGCTCGAGCGGCATCACTGAGTTGCCACAGCTCACGGGGACA